>PLJN01000029.1 GCA_003140235.1 Acidobacteriaceae bacterium | reverse complement strand
CTAGAGGAGGTAGGCTTCACCCCCTACGCAAATCGCCCACAACAAAAAAAGTTGTCATTCCGAACCGCCGCTTCGCGGCGCGTGAGAAATCTGCTGTTGCCTTCGCCTTGTTCACGGCTTGCCGTGGCAGTGAGGAACCCGCCGTCACTCCACTTTCCGTTTTTGAAGGCATCATCACGCCGTCGGATGCTTCAGAATTTCCGCCAGAGCATGTAACCGTGCCGCATCTCCCGGACTCTTCGCGCCGGCCGCGCTCTGTTCCACAGCATCGCCCAGGCTCTTCAGCTTTGCTAATTTTCCCTTGTTCATGTGTGAAGTTTCGGCGTTCCGCATCGCCTTCTGCAGCTCCGCGATTTGCTCCGCCGGCAACGCCAGCGATCTGGTCAACTGATCCACGTACGCCCTGGCCACTACNNGCCGCGTCGATTTCGTTCTGCGTCAGAAACTTCGACGGCGTCAGCTCCAACACATCCAGCCCGCGCGCAATCTCCGATGCATAGATTCGCCCGTTATACCAATACGCAGACCATTCTCCCGCCAATACCAGCAGCTTGGGATCGATCGGCCCACGGTCGAAATACGCAATCTCGAAGGGATGCGCCGCGTCGGTAAAATCCATCACCGAGATGCCTCCCTGGTACCATGCCTGCACCTCAATATCCCGCCCCGGCACCGGGATCAGCGAACCGTTGTGCGCCACACAATTTTCCTTGTCCCCTTGCGCCGCCGGCATTTTGTAATAACTGGCCATGCTCAGTTTTTCATCCTTAAGATTGAAAATCGCATCCGCGCCCCAGGTATTCGGATCGTTCCGCCGGCATCGCGCCCCTAGCCCCCCGCCCCACTCATCCGTGAACACCACTTTCGTTCCGTCGTTGGAGAACGAAGCCGAGTGCCAGTACGAATAGTTCGGATCGTTCACCGCGTCCACCCGTTTGGGATGCACCGGATCCTTAATGTCCAGCAAAATCCCGTTCCCCGAACACGCACCCGCCGCCAGCCCCATCGCCGAGTACACCGTGATGTCGTGGCACTGGTTCGTATCCGCCGGCTTCTCCGAGCCCGCCTTGCCATGAGTGCCGCCGTTATTCAGGCCGTTCATCGCGCCCGTCCGCGGATCGATAAATACCCGAGGGCTGGACACCACTTTGGCGTCCTGCGGCGCAGCCATCGGGACCTTGATCACTTCGATACGAAACAGTGCTGTATTCGGGTCTTTGTCCGGCTTTTCACCTGAGCATCCGGCCAGCTCTTCCGGCTGACGCACAAACGACGTGCCCGACACGTATATATAAACATTGTTTTTGTCGTTCGGATCCACCACCAGGGTATGCGTGTGTGATCCGCGGCACGTCTGCACCGCCGCGACTTGCTTCGGATTCCTGATGTCGGAAATGTCGAAGATTCTCACGCCGCGGAAACGGTCCTTTTGCGCTGCCGGCGGGCGACGTTGGGGTTCTTTTCCCTCGGCTGCTGGCGGGGGCGGAGGCTCCGGCGGAAAGCCCTGCGTGCCGCAATCCAGACGTCCATTCGGCATCTCCACCGACATGAACAGCAGGTTTTTATACACCGACACATCACCCTGCCCGCCCGGGCACACCAGCGAAGTCAGCAACCTGGTCTTCGCCGGATTGGAAATGTCATAGATAGTCACGCCATAAAAATTCCCCTGAAACAGGTGGTTGCCCTGGAACGCAAAATCCGAGTTCGCGAAAGCCAGCTGCGCGATTACCATCTGCAGCGGCTTCGGCATCTTTGAGGTGTCGCTCACGCCGAGCTGACCCAGCGTCTTCTGCACCTTCGGATCAGCGGGATCAGCGGAGCCGAGTTGAAATGCGTCAGGCTTCTTGACCAGCACAAGGTGCTTCATGCCCATCGCCGCTTCACCCGCGTCATACAGGCCCGGGGCCAGCTTGGCGCGCGGATCGTTTACATCCGACCCCGTCATGCCCGGTGGCAGCGCAGGAGCGGCCTCCGGAGCAAACGGATTCGCTTGTTCCTCCGCGGGTTTCTGCGCGGGCGGCGGGGGCGCAGGCGCCTGTGCCTGTAGTCGGCTCACACCGAAAGATAAAATGATCGCGGCAACCGCCACGTAAAAAGCAACTAAAGCAACTTTGGACACTCGGTTCATTTTTTCTCCTCTGGAATTCTTTTCTCCAACATTGTCTGCATAATCCTGATCTCGGCCCGTTGACCACTGTCCACATCCGTCGCGAAGCCGAACACCTCGGCATCCTGCCCCGCGCCCGCGGTGTCGAACAGGTCCTTCACCATGGTCAAAGCGCCATCGTGGTGCTGAATCATCCCGGTCAAAAATAAATGGTCGAACTCGGTGTCCTTCGCCTTCCGCAGTGCTTCCATCTGTTCCGGCGTAAGCATACCAGGCATCAGGGCCATCGGATGGGCCGCCATATCATGGTTCGACATATCCATGTCCGGCATTCCCGGCATCGCCATGGAAACGGCTTCTCCACGGGCCGCCAGCCAGCGCCCCATAAACTTGATCTCGTCCGACTGCGAGCTACTGATGCGCGCCCCCAGCGACCGCAGGTCCTTGTTTTCCGTATGCGATGAAATCAGTGCCGTCATCTCCACCGCTTGCGCATGATGCATGATCATGCCTTGCATGAACTCCACATCCGCCAGCGACCGTGGCGGCAGTTTTGCCGTTGTGGAGGGCGGCAGCTTCGTGCTCGGCTTACCGGGCGCCCCCGGCTGGACCACTACCGGCGCCGCCGGACCAGTCTGCTGCGCGCCCGCAGTAGCGCAGAAAAAACAGGTTAGAGCGCTCGCTGCCAGGACGAGGCTGAGGCCACACAGCACCACAAATGCTCGCGCAGACCGGAGCTTGCGCCCGCGGAGAAAGCGATAGAACCACCAGTTCGGAATATTGCTGAACATCTTAATTTGGATTCGAATGAAAACTTGTCACGGAATATTAACATTTTCGGGAAACCCGAGAACAGACACGGGTAAGCGCCCTGGATTGTGGAGCACAGCCGCCCTCGGCTGTGGGGTTGCCTCCGTTTTGGCGAATGGCTAATGAGCGGTGAGGGTTGCGTGGCGTGGCGACGCGGCCCACGTTGCATTCGAGCTGTGCGAAGGAAACCGTTTTAGAGACTGAACGCATGGCCAAGTGCTAATGGCTATTTGCTTTTCCTGTATGAATCATAGTTTCCAGACTCGATGTTGCGAATGACGCCAGCAAAGACCTCGTGGGACACGATGCATCCACCCATCGTTACGACCTTCTCTTGCGAACCTCGCAGGGGCTGGGCCAACTGCTGGAATCTCTCCGGATTGATTTTGCGGATTCCCACCAGGGCATAGGCTTTTGCCTGCGGGTTACCGACGGTATAGAGCCGTTCAAAGTCGGCCAGCGCCGATGGGCGGGACAGAATCAGCTCATAATCCTTTTGCCCCTGAGAAATTTGCCCGGCGAAACCGGTACCGCCAAAAGCAAAGTGCTCAACTTTAACCAGGCGGTTGAATGTTGTTTCGAAGGGCTCTGCCGCTTGCGCGACAGCTACAGTGAGCAAGAGTGCTGCAATAATCCATGATTTCATTGTGTCACGCGCCATTCGTACCAAGATCAGCCGCAATTTCATTTTGATTGTTCGAATCACGTGAGATGCAAAATGGAAGGTGCGGTGCCGCCCGCCAAAATAATTCATCACCAAATCCATCATCGGGACGACGCCAAATAAATCCCTGCAAGAACTCGGGCTTCGGGCGTTCCTCCATCAATAGCAGGGGAGGAAGCCATGAACGTCCGTCTGAAGCTGGCCACTGTGGTGGCCCTGTTTTCAATTTGTGCTTTTATCATTTCTCAGCCGCAGAGCGTCTCAGCGAGACAGCCTGCTGCGAGCACCAGCCAACTTGGCATCCTTGGGAAAGATGGCAAGGTGGCCGGCTTTGTCCCGCTCAAGCACACCGCCATCAAGACCGAGATCAGTGGTTTTGTCGCCCGCACGGAAGTCACGCAGGAATTTGAAAACATTCTGCCGGACGCCGTGGAAGCCATCTATGTCTTTCCCCTGCCCCATGACAGCGCCGTGGACGGCATGACCATGAAGGTGGGTGAGCGCGAGGTCCGGGCGGTGATCAAAGAACGCGAGGAAGCGCGCAAGATTTACGAACAGGCACGCAATGCCGGACACACGGCGGCGTTGCTGGACCAGGAGCGTCCTAATATCTTTACCCAGTCGGTGACGAATATCCCTCCCCACGGGAAGGTGCAAATCACGATTTCCGTGATTGAGATGTTGAAGTATGAAGCCGGCACGTACGAGTTTGCTTTTCCTTTAGTGGTCGGACCGCGGTACATTCCAGGCGCTCCCATGGCGCCGGCGGAGCAGGGTACCATGGCGAACACGAACCAGGTGCCGGATGCATCCCGCATCAGTCCGCCAGTGGCTGGCGTGCACACCGACGACCCTCACGCCGGGCATGATGTTTCTCTCGAAGTGACTCTGGCTGCCGGTGTTCCCGTGGCGGAGGTAACATCTTCCTCGCACAAGATATTTGCTGACCGGATTGGGCCGGATTCTTTCCAGGTTCAACTTTCCGACACCAACGTATTGCCCGATAAGGATTTCATTCTCCGGTACCAGGTCGCCGGTGCAGTCGTGAGCGATGCGGTGCTGACACACTCTGACAAATCCGGTGGGTACTTCACTCTTATCCTGCAGCCACCGGATAAACCCCGCGACGAAGCTGTGGTGCCGCGCCAGCTCATTTTTGTGCTGGACACTTCCGGTTCCATGTGGGGATTTCCCCTGGAGATGGCCAAGAAGACCATTGCCCGCGCGCTCGACAACCTGCGCAAGGATGAGACCTTCAACCTGATCACTTTCTCCGGCGACACAAGAATCCTTTTCCCTGAGCCGGTACCGGCAACGGAAGAAAACGTAGCCAAGGCAAAGAAGGTCCTGGCCGGCGCCTACGGAAGCGGCGGCACGGAGATGATGAAGGCCATACGCACCGCACTCGGCGACGATGCCGGCGCGGGCAAGCCGATGGAGGCCGATCCGGTGCGCGTGGTCTGTTTCATGACCGATGGCTACGTCGGCAATGACGCGGACATTATCGCTGAAGTAAAAAAACATTCTGACGCGCGCGTTTTTGCTTTCGGTATTGGCACCGCCGTCAACCGGTTCCTCCTGAGCAAAATGTCGGAAGAGGGCCACGGTGAAGTTGAGTTCGTAACCAATCCCAAGGAAGCCGAGGCTGCAGCCGACAGGTTCTACGAGCGCGTCCACTCGCCCGTGTTGATCGATATCTCCATCGACTGGAACGGGCTGCCGGTAGCGGACGTGTATCCCAAAAACGTACGAGATCTCTTCTCCGCCAAACCCATCATTATCACCGGGCGTTTCACCGGGTCCGCAAAGGGCAATATCGTAATCAAAGGCACCCAGGCAAACGGTCCCTTCACCCGGACCGTGCCGGTAAACTTTTCTTTGGGCGCGGCAGACAACGCGGCGCTGGAAAAAATCTGGGCGCGCAACAAAGTGGAAGACCTGATGTCCCAGGACTGGGCGGGAATCCAGCAGGGAAATTCCAAGTATAAGGCCGAGATCATCAAGGTCGGTCTGGAACACAGCTTGGCCACGCAGTACACATCATTTGTCGCTGTGGAAGAACGGACAGTAGTGCAGGACGGCAAGCCCGTGCGGATTGAAGTGCCGGTAGAACTGCCGCAGGGTGTTTCACCGCTGGCGGTTCCGGGAGTCGATCAAAGGTTTGACAGAATGACTTCCGCGACAATTCTATTTACAGCACCGAGCCCAGGAGCGGCTTACGGCGGCGTAAGTGGTCGGGATACAACCGTGGAGGTCACCTCCAAAAGCAATCCCAAGGTGGAGACTTCCCAAGCCCAAATCTCGACCACCTTCACTGGCGCAGAACTGGGCTCTTTCGGCACCCCGAATGGATCAAGCAAGTCCAACGAAGATCGTGAAACAAAACGCAAGCTGGCCGAAGCAAAGCTCAGCCCCAATCTACTGGCGCTATACCAGTGCACCGTCCAACGCCGGACTAGCGCCACCATGAATTTTTGCAAGGCGGCCGATGCTCCGATCATTGTCCAGGTCGAGCTTACGGCCACAAATCCTGCGATCGCGCAGAAACTTGCGCGTGCCGGGTTGCAGACCACAAGCGGAGCAGGCACCACAAAAGTCACTGGAAGCCTGCGGGCTTTCCAACTGCGAGCGTTGGCAGAGATTGTGGAGGTGAAATCAGTAACGCAGCCTGACGGCAAGTGAAAACGTCAGGCAGAACAAATGGACGAAAACGTCCCGTGTGTCACCGATCTGCCCGGCACCCCCGGCCAATGGCGAATTTCCTACACGGCGCTGGCTTCGGCAGCCGCTTTGGTGATCTGGGCTTTCGGTGCAATTACACTGTTTTGCGGTGGCTTTCGCGAACATTCCGCAGACACTGTTCTTGGTTGAATGCTTGTAAGCAATCCAGTCACGATTTGCGCTCTGACTCGATCTCTGGCCTCGGCACCTTCGATCTGTTCACCTACTTTTATAGATAACATCGTGTCTGTATCCTCATCAGATGATCATAAAAATAGTTCATCTGGACCAACCGGGCATCGTCCTGGCGCCAGGGGCTGGATGTCGAGAACCATTCGCCTCTCCGTCTTGGGCCGCCATGCCTAAATTGTCCCTGTTTTCAATTGGTTACAAGGATCAAAGTTCAACTAGATTGCCATGATCCCTTAGTTTCTTGATCTCTTCTTCCGCCTCATGTGCACGATGGCGCACTCGTTCCCGGACTAGTTCGTCATAAAGTTGTCTGTGTCGGTTGAGGTCAAACCGTCTCTGCTCTAAATCCTGTTCATGTTCGATCTTGAAGGCGACGGCACTTGGGCAGGGGACAAAACGAACCCCGTGTGCCAGTAGTAGTGCTCCCAAATGACTATCTTCCAATCCCCACAGCTTGTCCTTGAAAGCACGACTGTGAAATCCCCCAACCTGGCGAACAGGTCCGATCGGAACGCTTACGATGTTCGTCTGGAAGAATGTGGCCAAAGACCGCGGCCCGATGCTCTCAGTTGCGGAAAGACCCTTCAGGTAGTCGGTTAACTTCATGTAATTGATCACGTCACCTTCCCGAAAACTTTCAGTTCGGAAGCGGAACACTCCATCAGCGTCCAACTCGTCATCCTGTATTACGTGGTGCCACTTCCAGTCTTGTCTCGCGATAGCGTGCCGTTGAAGCTTGGTGAGCACGTCACGACATGACTCGATTGTGTAACTCGCCAACCGCAAATTCTCCTTGAAACCCAGTAGTGCGATATTCGGAATTCTCGCGTGACGTATTACGAGTTCCGCGAGATGACATGGGTCTAACACCATTGATGCGTCGACGAACAAGAGAATATCGCCTTGAGCCCTGAATATACCCACATTCCGGGCCGTTGCACGGCCCATATGACGTTGCAGTACGAAGCGAACCACTCGGACATCTTTGGGCACATTCTTCAACACGGCGAGAATCTCTTGGGTACCAATGACCGGATTGGCAAGATCGAGGGGTCCATCCTCGATGAGCAGGATTTCGATATCCTCAGGACACTCCCGAACCAGGGTCTGTCGCGCGATGCTCTCAAGAGACGCAACCAGCGGGAAAACGCCGCCACGAACTGGCACCACTATGGAAACCCGCAGTCGTTCCTCCCGAGGCAGACCTGAGTAGCTGTCAAATGCGGAGGTCCTCTCCCTGCTGTAGTTGGCACTCGCCTCTCCGCCAAGCGAAGTTTTATCGACTAGGGACACCTCCCCTAGTTGGAGGGCTCGGTCATCTGGATATTCATTGCGCACGCTCTTTAGGCGATGCTCGACGGTCTGTAAGTAGATCCGTTGCCGTTCGTCGGTTTTATATCGAACCGGACCACGTAGCCATTGGGGCCGCGGAATTTCCCCGTTTCCCCACATCCCTACTTGAGTCCGCAAAAGTGACAGCATGTTTGTCCTTGCTTGGGACCAGGCAGAGAAGAGAAGTGGCTCAAATCCGTAGGCCGCGTCTTGGTCAAGTTGTGATAAGCCGTTAGCTAACACACCGGCCATCTTCCATAACTTCGATTCCATGGGCCGATCACCCCGCCCAATTGCGCGTCCTATCTCAAGAAAAACTTGTAGGTCAGCATGTAGCCAGGCTAACTCTCTCCGTATTCTCCGAATCACGGAAAACCCTTCAATCCCCATGGAAGGAACCGCGTCTTCTGCAAGAAAAACAAAACTAAGATCGGGGACATGACTCTTGATAATGCGCGAGTCATGGAAATACCAAACTGGTGGATCTTGGATTACCGAAATCGCCGAAGGAGGTATGTCCGATCTCTGGGCCAGGCACACCAGCATGATCTGCGGTTGGAGGACGGAAATGCTCGGAGTGTTAGACTCGCTTCCAAAGCGGAAATTCGTTTCGCGCTCAAATCGCCCCGCCAACCTGTGAAGCGCTACGTCAAATGGGAACCCATGCCAGGCTACGCCGTGCTTTATTTGCACGGGTGCGGACCACCATTGGCGCGCAGCTTTGCCGTATCGAGTCGACCGCAAACGACTAGGTTGCAGACTGGCAAACGCAGCTAGTTCGAAACGTACTTGGGCCTCTCCAATGAATACCCGTCTGAGTACTCGCTGGACAGGGTTACCTCCGGGTAGATGAGCAGGCAACCGGATAGCCTGTTTAGCATGGAAAAACACGGTTTCCGCATCGCGCCATGGGATGCTGACTGTGCTTCGTTCACCAAAACCGCCGAAGCCTTTCAGAAAAGGTCGCTTTCCCAGTTTTCTTGGGTCGATGCTAGGAATCCTGCGCGGTGGCTCCTCCAGGACTCGCCAGTCGAGTAACGGCAAAGTAATACTCGCTGCCTGAACCTTCATGGTCTTAACCCGACGGCCGGGAACCGTGACAGGTCCCCAGCCGTCAGAACCTTTAACGAAAGGTTAATTACATACACTGGGGTGGAGGATAACAATGTTACGCTTGGATGGCAAGCAAGTCGTGCCCAAGCTCGACTCGGCGCGTGAAGTCAACAATTAACCAATCGGGGGAGAGATCAACCCAATGCGCATCGCCAGTTTCCTATCAACGCTGGTTCGAAAAACTGCAGGCGTTGGATTCGCATGTGGCCCCCTACATCTTGTGCACTGTGACTGACACATGGTATATTTGGTGTACTGACCCTTGTGTTGGGAGTCTCGGCTATCAGTGCAAACTGGGAGATTGGGGCACAATGCAGCGGCGAGGCGAAAGTCTCGATTGAGCGAAACGGGCCTAACGGAACCTTCGCTGGGGACAGA
>PLJN01000144.1 GCA_003140235.1 Acidobacteriaceae bacterium | reverse complement strand
GACATCAAACTGCCGGACACGGCACATGCGGCTTTTCTGCGCTCCATGTACGCACACGCGCGCATCAAGGGCCTGGACGTAGCTGCGGCCCGCAAGGCGCCGGGCGTACTGGCTGTTTATACCGGACAGGAAGCATCCGCGGTAATTGGCCCTGTACCCTGCGCCGCTGCGCTGCCGGACCTGAAAGTTCCGGACTACCGCGTGCTGGCCACCAACAAAGTCTGCTTTGTCGGACAGCCCATCGCCGTGGTTGTTGCGGAAAACAAATACGCCGCCCGCGATGCCGTCGACTTGATCCAGGTGGATTACGAAGAACTGCCCGTGGTGCTTGATGAAGAAAAAGCGGCGCAAGGCGGCCCGGTGATTCACGAAAATTTTGGCACCAACATCGCCTACAAACTCACCGCCGGCGAGGGCGACATAGAAGCCGCGTTGAAGGCCGCAGACAAGATCGTCAAACAAAAAATATTGCACCGCAGATTGGCGCCGATCGCCATGGAGGGGCGCGGTGTTCTGGCCCGTTACTATCCCGGCGAAAAAGAACTCACGCTGTGGACATCCACGCAGATTCCCCACTTGGCGCGCACGCAGATTGCCATCATGCTAGGCATGCCGGAAAACAAACTGCGGCTGATCGCGCCGGAAGTTGGCGGCGGTTGANNTCGGCGGCGGCTTCGGCAGCAAGCTGAACGTCTACGCGGAAGAAGCGCTGATGGGCTGGATCTCCATGCAGCTCAACCGTCCGGTAAAGTGGATTGAAACGCGGCGCGAGAACATGCAGGCGACCATCCACGGCCGCGGCCAAACTGGCTACATTGAAGTTGGCTGCATGAAAGATGGCACGATCACCGGCCTGCGCTACAACGTCTACGCCGATATGGGCGCGTATTTCCAACTGCTCACGCCGGCCATTCCCACGCTGACCGGGCTGATGCTTTCGGGCTGCTACAAAATCCCTGCAATCCAAATGAATGCTACCGGCGTCTTCACGAACAAGGTGGCTACAGACGCATATCGCGGCGCGGGACGGCCGGAAGCAACGTTCGTGATTGAGCGCGCGCTTGACCTGGTGGCGGCGGAACTCGGCCTGGACGCCATTGCCGTCCGGCGCAAGAACTTCCCTGCTCCTTTTGGCGGCGACAAGCCGTTCAAGACCGCAACCGGATTGTTTTATGACAGCGGCGATTACGAGCTCACGCTGAACAAAGCGCTGGAAATGTCCAACTATACGAAGCTGCGCGAGGACCAAAAGAAAGCACGCAGCGAGGGACGCATCGTGGGAATCGGCGTGTCGACTTACGTTGAAATCTGCGCGATTGGCCCTTCGGCGGCGACTCCGGCAGGAGGCTGGGAGAGCGCAACCGTCCGGATTGAGCCCACGGCAAAAGTAACGATCCTTACCGGCTGTTCTCCGCACGGCCAGGGACAGGAAACATCGTTCGCGCAACTCGCCGGCGACCATCTCGGCGTCGATATCAACGACGTCACGGTAATTCACGGTGACACGGCCATCGTTCAGTACGGCATCGGCACTTTCGGCAGCCGCGGAACGGCGGTTGGCGGAACAGCCGTCTACATGGCGCTCGAAAAATTGAAAGACAAAGCGACCAAGCTGGCGGCCCACATGCTGGAAGCCGGATCCGCGCCCGTTACATTCGAGGGCGGCAAATTTACGGTGGCAGGCAGTGGAAAAAGCGTAACCATACAGGAAGTCGCTCTGGCCGCGCACATGGCCAAGAACCTGCCACCGGATATGGAACCGGGGCTCTCCGCAACGTCGTTCTTCGAGCCCAAGAATTTTACGTTTCCCTTCGGCACCCACATCGCGGTCGTGGAAATTGACCGCGATACCGGCGAAATCCACTTCCAGAAGTACGTTGCCGTGGACGATTGCGGCAAAGTCATCAATCCACTGCTGGTCCATGGCCAGTTGCATGGCGGGATTGTGCAATCCATCGGCCAGGCGCTGTTTGAAGAAGTGGTGTACGACGATCAAGGCCAACTGGTCAGCGGCACGCTCATGGATTACGCAGTGCCCAAGGCCGGCATGGTTCCCTGGATGGAACTGGACCGCACGGAGACGCCGAGCCCGGTGAATCCCATGGGCGTGAAAGGCGTGGGCGAAGCCGGAACGATTGGCGCGACTCCGGCCATCGTGTCCGCGGTGATTGACGCGCTGGCGCCTTGGGGCGTGCGTCACATGGACATGCCGATCAAGCCGGAAGACGTCTGGCGCATCATCAGAAAAAAATCAGCAGGGGCCGCATAATCGAGGACCATCATCATGATTCCAGCACAGTTTGATTACATTGCCGCAAAAAACCTGGACGAAGCTCTGCAACTCCTGGCCCAGCATAAAGACAACGCCAAAATCCTGGCCGGTGGTCACAGCCTGATTCCCGCCATGAAGCTGCGCTTGATGCAGCCCGGTGTGCTGATTGATATCAGCAAGATCAAAGACCTCGCATACATCCGCGAAGAAGGCGGCCAGGTGCGCATTGGCGCGATGACCACGCATTATCAGATTGAGTCTTCTGATCTGCTCCGCCGCGTCTGCCCGTTGTTGACAGACGCCGCTCCTCACCTGGGCGATGTCCAGGTCCGCAACAAAGGCACACTCGGAGGAAGTCTGGCACATGCCGACCCCGCAGCCGATTGGCCTGCCCCGATTCTTGCGCTCGGCGCGGAGATGGTAGTGAGCGGGGCCAAAGGCGAGCGCGTGATCAAAGCAGAAGAATTCTTTGTTGATCTGCTGACCACCGCGCTGCAGCCGGGCGAGATTTTACGTGAAATACGCTTTGCCGTATCCAAGGGAAAAGCCGGGCAAAGCTATGTGAAGTTCCGGCATCCCGCGTCGGGCTTTGCCGTGGTCGGTGTTGCCGTCAGCTTGACTAAAGATGCGGCCGACAAGTGCCAGTCAGCCAGCGTCGGTATCACCGGAGTAGCAGCCAAAGCTTACAAGGCAACCGGAGTGGAGAACGCGCTCAAGGGCGCCGCGCTCGACGATAAGTCCCTGCGCGCCGCCGCAGCGCATGCCGCTGACGGAGTGACTGTAAATTCCGACTTGTTTGCCTCTGCCGAGTATCGCAAGCATCTGGCAGAGATTTACACACGCCGTGCGCTGGAGCAGGCGGCTTCCAGGGCGTAGTCAAAGTCATCATGAAAATCGAAGGCTCCCACACAATCCCGGCTCCACGTGATCGCGTCTTTGCGGCGCTGACCGATCCTGACGTCCTGCAGAAATGTATTCCTGGCTGTGAAGAACTCCAGAAGACTGCGGACAATCAGTACAGCGCGAAACTGTCCGCTGGCGTGGGTTCCATCAAGGCGGTTTTTACTGCTACGGTCTGCCTGGAAGAAGTCACGCCACCAACGCACTACAAACTGGTGGTGGAAGGCAAGGCCCAGCCGGGGTTTGTGAAAGGCACCGGAAGCCTGGACCTGGCCGAGAAAGACGGGGGCACGGAGATCAATTACACCGGTGACGTGAATGTTGGCGGCATGCTGGCCAGCGTGGGTCAGCGCATGTTGCAAGCAACGGCCAACATGCTGGCGGGAAAGTTTTTCAGCACGCTGGAAGCAGAGACGAAGGGCTAAGGCCATTGGGTAATTTAGTAATTGGGTAATTGCTTCGAAAACTTAGACAATTACTCAATTACCAAATTACTCAATCCGAAAGGATGCAATTCGAACTAAGAGCTCAACCCCATGATCTTGAAATGCACAAACTGTGGTCGCTTACACGAACTGAGCAGTAAAGGCGACGAGGTGGTGTGTCCGTGCTCAACGGAAAAGACCATCCTGAGCCAGGCCACACCGGCGGAAATCTCCACGTGGAGGGAGCAGGCCACCACGCGGAGCGCGCAAGCGGTCACGGCCCGTGTGCTGGCACCGCCGTCTACGCGAACGCATTCTGTGTTGTCGGGGCTCGGCTTGGGAAGTACTGAAGCGTCAGCGCAGCCCGAATCGTCTCCGGACAAGTATGAGTATTTGCAAACGCTCGGCGCCGGAGGCATGGGCGAGGTCGTCCGCGCATGGGACCGCGATTTGCGGCGCTTTGTCGCGGTCAAGCGACTCAAGAATGAACCAAGTTCGCAGGACGCCGTGCTGCGTTTTGTACAGGAAGCCCAAATCACCGGATTACTGGAACATCCGAACATTGTTCCCGTGCATGACCTGGGGATTGATTCCCAGGGACGGATTTATTTTTCCCTGAAGCTGATTGAAGGCGAATCACTCCGCAGCATCATTGAAAAGCGCAAGACCAATGCCGAGTTGTCTCCCGGGGTGAAGTGTCTTGATGTTTACACGCCGCTGCGAATGATCGAGATTTTCATTTCCATCTGCCAGGCCGTGGCTTACGCGCACGCCAAGGGAATTATTCATCGCGACCTCAAACCGGAAAACATCATGCTGGGCCGATACGGCGAGGTGCTGGTGGTGGATTGGGGCATCGCCAAGGTCGTCCGCGAACAAGAGCCGGATCCGGACCAGGCAACGCTCCCGATGATCGCCCTCAAGGATGTTGCGCCGGAAAAGTCTCTCGAGGGAGCAGTTTCTGGAACACCCGCGTATATGTCGCCAGAGCAGGCGTCGGGCCAGGTGGGCAGCATTGATGAGCGCACGGACGTCTACGCGCTTGGGGCTGTGCTTTACCACATCATCTCCGGCCGTACTCCGTACGAAGGAGGCAACGCCTTCGATGTACTGCGGCAGGTGCAACAGCGCCCGCCGCGGCCTCTGGGAGCGGGGACTGTGGGGTTCGAGACGGTCCCGCGTGAACTCAAAGCGATTTGCACCAAGGCCATGGAGCGCGAACCGCAGTCACGCTACGCCTCCGCTGCTGAGTTGCGCGACGATCTTCAGGCTTATCTGGAAAACCGTCCGGTGGTCGCCTGCCCTGACGGGGGCTGGCAGAGATTCCGCAAATGGCTTAAGCGAAACCGCACGCAGGCGAAAATCGTGTCGGTGACGGCCGTGACGGCCATCGTTCTACTGTCCGCTGCCTATTACGGTTTTCGCGAATGGCGCGTGCGTGGCATCCTGCGGGACGCGGAGCAGAAACTCGCGGCTTATCGCCACAGCCCGGTGGCCGCTGGGAGAAGCGCTGATCCAACCCCAGGTTATGACGCGCTGAATCTGGTGCTTCTCGACCTGCAGCGCGCGCTTGACCTGCAGCCCGGACGCAGTTCGGCCAGGGCGCTCTTGTCCGATACTTACATGGAACAGTGGCGACTGGCGATGTCCAAAGAGAACTTCCCTCTCGCCGAAAACGCGAGGCGCGAGGTGATCCGCCAGGAAGGTGGCGAGCCCAATCGATATTCGTCTGAACTCAATGGGTCCGCCGTGGTGGCCCTTCTACCGGAGCCCATGAACTCACAGCTTTACCTTTTCAAGTTTGTGCCCATTGAGACGCGCACCGCCAGCGGCGCATCGGGATCACGATTGGTCCCCATTCCTTATGACTTGAGCAAGCGTGACGTAGTAGCGGCGAGTCTGCAATCTGAAACGGCCCGCGCCCAGTCCGGACCGGCGGTCCTGCCGGGCGCACACACAATCTTTAATCTTCAGCCAGCCGAGCAGTCCGCAATTCCGCCCGCTGACGCTGGTGATCTTCATCTTCCACCGGGCAGTTATCTGGTCGTGGCCAGGAGCACAAACAGAGTTGAGACCCGCGTTCCCATTTTGGTCCCACGATTTGGGCGCCTGGATCAGACCATCCATCTGCCGACAGTGGAGGAAATGCCCGCTGGATTTTTCTATATTGCCGGAGGCACGGCGCGCATCGGCGGTGATTCCGCGAACGCTTTATCGGAGCGCTCGGTCTCGCTGGCCCCATTCCTGATGTTCCATGACGAAATCAGCATGGGCGAATATTCCGAATTTCTGAAAGCGCTGGTCGCGGGAGGCAAACGCAAGGAAGCGGACTCGCGCGCGCCCAGGGACTTCGGAAAGAAGATGGCCATCATGGGCAATGACGGATCGCTAAGCGGAATCAACGTCAAACATCCGGCGTGGTTTTTAGCATCTGCGGTACGCGGAATTTCTTTTAACGACGTGCAGGCATACATTCAGTGGCGCGGGCAGCGCGATGGATTGCCTTATCGCTTGCCCACCGAAGAGGAGTGGGAAGGCGCCTGCCGCGGCGCCGATGGACGGCGTTACTCCTGGGGCAATCAGTACTCGCGAGATTTTGCTTTCATCTTGCAGGGCTACAACGATACCGGCGGAGACCGAAGCTGGAAATGGGAGGACTTCAAGGACGAATCGCCGTGGGGAGTACACGATCTGGCCGGCGGCGTGGCCGAATGGACGGCTTCCACATACAATTCGTCTGCGAAAATCGGCGACGCTGAGTACGGCCAATTGGCCATTCGTGGAAACGCCTGGTCGCTGCCTCCGGTGGGACTAGAGTGCGCGTTCCGCACATCCGGCCAACCGGGCTATTTCCATCCTACGATCGGATTTCGCCTGGCGCTGGATTATCCGCCGCCAGCGGCAAGTCCGCTCACGGTGACCACCGCTGCACCGGAACATCACCATCACTAAACGCTAAGAGGGAACAAGATGTTTCGTCAGTTCGTGAACGTCAGACAAAGACTCCAGCACACGCAAGTGACCAAGCGCAGCGCTCGCCGCAGTTGAGGAGATTGCGCGACGTGCGCAAGTCGTAAACTTTTTCTCCAGCTCGGCCGCGCTTGCAGGGTGTTCCGGATATCCGCGCGCGCCGTTTGCCCTTTGGCTGAGAACGCAACCATCGCGAAGCCGCAAGGTCACCTGGGCTTGGGTGAGTGCAGGCGCGCCTTGACCAATGTCAGGATTCGCACGCATCGCAACACGAGGCAGCAGTTCGCGAATGCGCGGATCGTGGACGCGAGACTCAAATGTCTCCAGTCCAACACCGCCATCAACCAGGGCCGCAGCCACGCAGAACGGCATGCTGAACTTCCCTTCGAGGCCGGTTTGCGGGTGGTCGTAAATCAGCAAGTTGGGAGTAACGGTATCAACTTCAATCTCCACGCTCTCAATCAGTTCCGGAGTCAATTGATTCTGCCGCCGCAGATCGAGCACCGCGTCCAGCGCAGGATGCGTAGCAGCGCACGAAGGATAGAGCTTGACGGTAATTCCAGTCTCAAGAATTTCCCAGCGTTGCGTCAAAGTGTCGAAGGCATTGCCGCAGTCAAGGTGCTCGCTGTTCATGGCGATCAGGAAACCTTGCGGACCGTCCAAAGCGCGGTCGGAAGCAGTGAGACCAGCCTGCGCAAACAATGCGGCGTGAACAGCATTTTGCGCTGCGAGTCCGACGTGCAGCGGTTTGGTCATGGTGCCAAAGTTTTCTTTCAGACCGGATGCCTCGGAAGCGGCAATCGCAAGACAGTTAGCCGTGGTGCTGGCGTCAAGTTCCAGTAGACACGCGCAAGCCGCCGCTGCTCCAATCGTTCCGATGGTAGAAGTGCAGTGCCATCCGTTTTGGTAGTGTTTGGGATTCATCAAGCGCCCGAGCACGGCTTCGATTTCAAAGCCGATGACATACGCTTCAAGAATGTTTTTGCCCGATGCGGACGTTTGCTCGCCGAGCGCCAGCAGCGCACTCACGAGCGGCGCGCTGGGATGCGCCAGCGAGACGAAACACATGTCGTCGTAATCGAGAGCATGAGCAGCCGTCCCATTGGCCAAAGCTGCCCATCCGGCATTCGCGGACAAATCAGTCCCGAAAATGTGGCACGAGCCGGCGCCTGCCTGAGACACCGCTACTTTCTGCATAGCGCGCGCGGCCGGTTCCACCGATCCAGCGAGCGTGACGCCGACGGTATCAAGAAATGCGCCTTGAGCAACGTCGAGCGCTTCGCTAGGAACGCTCGCTGCAGTAACGAATTTAGAGAGTGACGCGATCGCGGTCATTGAAAGGCTTCTTTGCTAGCTCTCTTTGGGAGTAGGAATATGTTGTTGCGGAACATGGCCTCGCTTGTAAATGAGCGCAGTACGTTTGAACTCGATGACGATGGTTCCGTCTTGTGTAAAGCCAGTCGTCTTGAAGCGAACAATGCCGACATTCGGCCGCGATTTGGATTCTCGTTTTTCGAGCACCTCGCTGCGCGAGTAGACAGTGTCGCCTTCAAACAGTGGATTGGGCAGGCGTACTTCGTCCCATCCCAGATTGGCCATGGCGTTTTGCGAGATGTCGGTGACGGATTGGCCGGTCACCAGCGCAAGCGTAAACGTGGAATCCACCAGCGGGCGCTTGTACTCGGTCTGCGCCGCATACGCGCTATCAAAATGAATGGGATTGGTATTTTGCGTGAGCAGTGTGAACCAGACGTTGTCCGCGGCCAGAATGGTGCGGCCGAGCGGATGCTGATAAATGTCACCCACTTCAAAGTCTTCATACACGCGTCCAGTCCAGCCTTGTTTGAGTGCCATGCGTTGGTCCCTCGTTTCCTAAATGATCTTTCCTTTTCGCCACGCAACAATCGTATCTCGATCAAATCCAAGTTCCTGCAGGATCGCGTCCGTGTGCTCGCCCAGAGCGGGAATCGCACCCATTACTGGTTCGACGCCTTCCATCGTCACCGGAGGAATCAGAGCACGCAACGGCCCGACTGGCGAGTCTACGTCACGCCAGCGGTCGCGCGCGGCCAGTTGCGGATGGTCTACAAATTCCTGCACCGAGTTTAATCGGGCATAGGCAATCTGCGCGTCTTCCAAACGGGAAATGATCTCTTGCGTAGTGAGCGTTTGCAAGACTGCGCCAACCGTTCCATCGACAGCGGAGCGATTTTCCACGCGCCTGGGATTGGAAATAAAACGCGGATCACTTTTGAGTTCGGGCCGGCACAGAACTTTATCGCAGAACCGGGCCCATTCACGTTCATTCTGCACTGCCAGGATAATTTCCTTGCCATCACCGCTCTTGAAAGGACCGTAAGGCGCAATAGCAGCATGGCTTGCGCCAGCGCGTGGCGGCGCTGTGCCGCCGTAGGCTGTGTAGTAAGCGGCATAGCCCATCCACTCGCCAATCGATTCCAGGAGTGAGATCTCAATCGCTGTTCCCTTGCCCGATTCCTTGCGTACCAGTAAGGCGGTCAAAATGCCGGAGTAAGCGTACATGCCTGCTGCAATATCAGAAATCGAGATGCCAACTTTCGACGGCGTTTCCTCCGTGCCAGTCAGCGCAACCAACCCAGCTTCGCTCTGGACCAGCATGTCGTAGGCCCTGCGGTCGCGGTACGGCCCGGTCGATCCGTATCCGGAGAGATTGCAAATGATCAATCGCGGATAACGCTCTCGGAGTTCCGCGGTGCCCAATCCCAGACGGTCACAAGCACCTGGGCCAAGGTTTTGGATAAAGACATCCGCTTTAGCCAGCAAGCGATGCAGCACGTCTTTGGCGGCGGACTGTTTAACGTCCAGCGTGAGCGATTCCTTCGACCGGTTGACCCAGACGAAGTGGCTGGCCATTCCGCGTACGGTCGTGTCGTAATCGCGCGCAAAGTCGCCAACTTCCGGCCGCTCGATCTTGATGACTCGCGCGCCCAGGTCGGCGAGATGGCGGCTCACAAAAGGAGCAGCCACAGCCTGTTCCAGGGCAACCACGGTGATGCCCTTCAGCGGCAGCATTAATAAGACCGCGGCAGACCGAGCACGTGCTCGGCGAGGTAAGCGAGAATCAGGTTGGTGGAAATGGGCGCGACTTGATAGAGACGCGTCTCGCGGAATTTGCGCTCAATGTCGTACTCCTCGGCAAAGCCGAAGCCGCCGTACGTTTGAATGGCGGCGTTAGCGGATTCCCACGACGCGTCCGCTGCCAGCAGCTTGGCCATATTGGCCTGCGGACCGCAAGGCTGGTGCGAATCAAATAATCCTGCGGCGTTCGACACCATCAGCGAAGCCGCTTCGACGTTTGCATAAGCGCGGGCCAGCGGAAACTGCACGCCCTGGTTCTGTCCAATGGGCCGGTTAAACACGACGCGCTCTTTGGCATAGCGGCAGGCGCGGTCGAGAAACCAGCGGCCGTCGCCAATGCATTCTGATGCAATCAGGATGCGCTCTGCATTCAGACCGTCGAGCAGATAGCGGAAGCCCTGCCCCTCTTCTCCGACCAGATTTTCGGCGGGGACTTCGAGATCGTCAAAGAAGACTTCGGTGGTTGCGTGATTCATCATGGTGCGAATCGGGCGGATGGTGAGGCCGTGTCCAACGGACGTACGCAAATCCACGAGAAGTATGGACAGGCCTTCCGTGCGTTTCTTTACTTCTTCGATCGGTGTGGTGCGGGCGAGTAACAACATCAGATCGGAATGCTCGGCGCGAGAAATCCAAATCTTCTGACCTTTGACCACGTAGCGGTCACCTTTGCGGACAGCGAAGGTCTTCAGTTGCGTGGTGTCCGAACCAGTTGTGGGTTCGCTGACGGCAAACGCCTGCAGTCGGAGATCGCCGCGAGCGATTTGAGGAAGATATTGTTTCTTCTGTTCAGACGAGCCATGACGCAGAAGCGTTCCCATAATGTACATCTGTGCATGGCACGCGCCGGCATTTCCGCCCGAGCGATGGATCTGTTCCAAGATGATTGTGGCTTCAGTAACGCCTAGTCCTGCTCCACCAAAGTCTTCCGGGATCAGCGTGGCCAGGTAACCGGCTTTGGTCAGCGCGTCAACAAACTCGCCGGGATACGCACGCTGGGCGTCCAGTTCCCGCCAGTAGGTGTCGGGAAAATTGCGGCACAACTCGGCAACGGCGTTCTTCAATTCGGCGTGTAATTCGTGATTAGGTCCCATGGCAGACTGGCGATTGTAATTGCCCTGCGGACAGGCGGCAAACGCGGCTTCAACTCCGGAGGGCGATCGGACGAATCGGCGATCCGGTGCCGCCGCGGATTTTCAGCGGCGCCGCGACAAAACCAAATTCATACACGCGATCGGCCGCCAGTTGCTCCAGATTTAAGCATTCGATGATGTGAATGCCACTCTCTACAAGCAAATGTACGTGCACCGTCATGGAACGCGCGGGCATTCGCTCAAAAGCAATGGTGTCCGACCCGGCTGCAAAGATTTCATGTCCGCTCAGCCAGCGCGCGCCCTGCTCCGCCGGACCTGGGCCCTTCAGTTGCGCTTCGAACCGGGCTGAATCTTCAAAGAATCGGCCCCAACCGGTCCGCAACAGCACAACGTCTCCGCGCTTGATTGCCACGCCTTGCGCGCTGGCGGCTGCTTCCATTTGGGCAGGTGTGATTTCCCAGTCGTCAGGCAAAGCTTCGACATTCTGATGGCCGGCAATGTCGAGCAATACCCCGCGGCGCACGATGGGCGCAAGCGTATCCACGGAGTGCTGCTGGATGCCTCCGCTATACGACTGCATCTCCGCCACTTCATGGCCGCCGAAGAGTTTGCCGCCGCAGGAAAAATGGCACAACGCATCAATGTGTGTTCCTAAGTGGCTGCCGAGGGCCAGCGCATCAGACGCGGAGCTTCCCCCGCCGGGAAGAACGTAATCGCCGTGCTTCTTGGTCAGGCTGTATAAGAACGGTGGATGTGCCGGATGATGCGGCATGCCGGTGAAATAAGGTTGTCCCAGATCGTAGACCTTGGCCGTTAGCAACAGATTCAGCAGATCGCTCATGGAATGCTTAGGCCGATCCTGTTTTCTTAGCGATTGCCAGCTTCTTGCGCTCAATGTGCAGGCTGGCGGCGTCGATCATTTCGTCGTGATAGACGAAAACGCCAGCACCGCCGGTGTCCGCCTTCTCGTACATCTCCAGGAGTTCCCGTGCGCGAACCAGTTCCTGCTCCGAGGGCGTAAACACGCGATTGACGATCTTGACCTGATCGGGATGGATGGTCCATTTGCCGTCAAAACCCATTTCCGCTGCTGAGCGTGCGTCGCGCTCGCACAGTTCCAGATCACGGAACTGCAACGTAACACTGTCGATGGCGTCAATGCCCGCGGCGCGGGCAGCGGCCAGAATTCTGGCTTTGGGATAGTGGTACAGCGCAAATTGCTCCTTCAACTGCCCTCGGGCGCCGATCGCGCCTGCATAGTCGAGCACCCCAAAAATCAATGCAGCCATACGCGGCGTGGAAGCGGCGATCTGTTCGGCGTGCAGCACGGCTTTGGGCGTCTCAATCACTACTTCCAGTTTGATCCCGCCCACGGTCAGCCCAACATGCTGCTCAATCTGGGTCAAGAGGCGGTCGGCAAAAAGCACGTCGGAAGCTTCGTCTATTTTGGGCAGGATGATGGCGTCAATCCGCGCGCCTGCGGCTTCCACGACCTCAATCACGTCACGATAAAAAAGACTCGTGTGAAGGCCATTGGGACGGAAGGCGCGGACCTTGCCTCTGAAGTCAAGCTTATGGAACGCCTCAATCAGCGTCTTGCGGGCAGCTATTTTCTGTGACGGAGCACATCCGTCCTCCAGATCGAAAATAACTTCATCGGCTTCGCCTGCTGCGGCTTTGGCCATCTTCTCCGCGGAGCTTGCGGGGCATGCAAGCTCACTGCGGCGCACCGTGAGATCTCGATCTGCTTGCTGCTGCGAATTCGGCACCAAACGCTCCTTGAGTTGCTCGCCATTTGGGCATGGGCCAATAGTGACCAATGACGTGACGGAATTATAAATTCGTATCAACAAAAAAAGCTGCTGCATTTCCCAATAACTTCTTATAATTTCAATATATGGCGCGTGGGTGGGAAAGCAAGTCAGTTGAATCGCAGATGGACGCGGCGGAACGCGAGAAACCGGGAGACCCGGCAGCGGCCGTCGCAAGCGCCGAGTTGGAAAGTCGGCGCGCTCGCGCGGGCCTGGTCCTGACGCGCACTTACCTCCTTCGCCAGATTGAGGCCGCCTCTAACGAACGCTACAAAGAATCTCTGCGGAGCGCGTTGGCCGATATTGATCAGAAAATCCAGAAGCTCGATAACGATCACTCGTAGCCACGACGCTCGGCACGGATATAATCCGGGCTTATGAATCTTCGACCTCCCATTCTGACAATCCTGCTGTTTGTCACTTGCGCAACCATCGCCTGCCCGACGTACGCTCAAGGGCCAAAGACGCCGATCACGGCCGCTGATCTTGACGCCGTTGCACAGCGCAGCATAGCGCAATACCGCGTGGTCGGAGCATCTGTCCTGGTTGCGCGCGGTGGGCGGATCATCCTGCACAAAGGATATGGATTTGCCGATTTGGGACTGGAAGCGCCTGCGAAAGATGAGACGGTTTATCACGTAGTTGGCCCCATGTTGCCTTTCACCGGCATCGCCGTGCTGCAACAAGTGGAGCGCGGCAAACTGTCGCTGGATGACGATATCTCCAAATTCATTCCGGAATTTCCCATGCAAGGGCATCGCGTGAGCGTTCGCCAGTTGCTCAATCACACTTCCGGGATTGTCGATTACCACTATCTCGGCGACCCCATCGAGGCCACCAGCCGCCAGCCCAAAGCATTGGACGAAGTGATGGCGCTCTACGCAGGCAAGAATTGGGTGAATGAGCCGGGAAAGAAATGGGATTGGTCCATCTCCGGCTTTCAGCTGCTGGTCACGATCGTGGAACGCGTGACCAGCCAGAGCTTTCCCGACTACGTGCAGCAGAATATTTTTGTGCCTGCCGGAGTAAAGTCCACGATGTATTGCGATGACTTTACACTCGTCCACGGCCTCTCGCACGCGTATCGCAAGTTCGGTAAGAGTTATGTGGTCGCGCATGAAAACGACATGGCCTACAACTCCGATTTGCGCTTTTGCAGCACCGTGGGCGACCTCTACCAGTTGTGGCGTGCGATTCAGGAGAAGAAGCTCATCCGTCCGGAAACATTCAAGATGATGACCACGGCTGAAAGCGCTGCCGCCCAGATGAGCCCTACGGATCCCAAAGCGCAATACGGCTTTGCCATGATTCTGAATCATGAGGATGATCATCGCCGCATCGGCCAGCATGGGTCGTTACTCGGCTACAGCGGCAGCCTCTACGATTTTCCCGAAGATCAGTTGACGATCATCGTGCTGACCAACACCGAAGACCAGAACGCTTACGCTATCACGCGAGCGCTGGCCCGTGCCGCACTTGGATTGCCTGCGCTCTCATCGCCTACACCCGTACCGGAGCGGACACTCTCCGACCAGCCGGTTACCGCGGCGGAACGCAATCAACTCGCCGGAACATTTGTATTGAAACTCGACCGCTTGTCGCCTGGCTTGCACGATTCTTTTGCTCAATATCGCCGAACGTTCCGCGTTTTTGACGAAAACGGCAGGCTCATGATCGAAGCCCTGGGTGAGGGGCCGGAGCGTTTGCTTAAACAAGATGACGGCAGCTTTTCCATTCGTTCGTCCCCTGCGGACCACATCACTTTCACATTGCAAAATGGCCGCGTTGCGGCGATAAAAATGGACCCTTCAGGCTTTGGTGTTCCGTTGTCAGGAGAACGGGTTGGCGATGGCGATCCGCGAACATTTCACCAGCAGCTGCGATAGGCTGTTGTCGAACCGAGGTAATCACATTTATGATTCCGCGCATGATGAGATCACTACTTTTTCTACTGCTTTCCGCGATGGCTTGCGCCGCACAGGCTGGGCCGCTCACCAGTCAGGTTGAGTCCGTGTTTCCAGACGCGCAGGCTTTTTATCTTGACCTGCATCAACACCCGGAGCTTTCGTCCCATGAAACCCGGACTGCGGCGGAACTTGCGAACCGTCTGCGGGCGCTGGGCTACGACGTAACGGAGCACGTTGGCGGCACCGGCGTTGTGGCCATCATGAAAAATGGCGCCGGCCCCACGGTCATGCTGCGCACGGAATTGGACGCGCTGCCGGTGGAAGAAAAGACCGGTCTTCCCTATGCCAGCAAAGTCCGCGCGAAAGACGATTCCGGACGCGACGTCGGAGTGATGCATGCCTGCGGGCATGACGTGCACATGGCGTCGTTGTTTGGAGCAGCCGCCATCATGGCTCACACTCGGGACACATGGCATGGGACGTTGATGCTCATTGGCCAACCGGCAGAAGAAACCATTACCGGCGCCAAGAAGATGATCGAAGATGGTCTGTTCACGCGCTTCCCCAAGCCGGACATTGGAGTAGCGCTGCATGATACAAATCTGCTTCCGACCGGAATGGTTGGCATCACGCCGGGGTATTCCAAGTCCAATGCGGATTCTTTGAAGATCACGGTCTATGGAAAAGGCGGCCATGGAGCCACGCCGGAAAAAACGGTAGACCCAATCGTGATCGCCGCAAGGATTGTGTTAACGCTCCAGTCCATTGTTTCGCGCGAAATCAAGCCGGGTGACGCGGCGGTGATCACCATTGGTTATCTTCAAGCAGGGACCAAGAACAACATCATTCCCGACGAAGCGCAAATGGGATTGACGGTACGCTCGTACACGCCGGAAGTGCGTCGTCATCTGCTGGCCTCGATTGCGCGAGTTGCAAAAGCCGAAGCGGAAGCTGGTGGCGCTGAGAAAATGCCGTTGATTGAGCAGTATGAATCTACCGGAGCCGTTTATAACGATCCAGTTCTGACGCAGCATCTGGCCAGTGTTCTTGAAGCCACGCTGGGCAGAGGCACCGTGGAGACAGAGCCACCTATCATGACGTCGGAAGACTACTCCTACTTCGTTGACCAGAGCGTGCCTTCGTTCTACTTTACGCTGGGCGTGGCCAACACGCAGAAATTCGCAGAAGCCAAGGCGGCAGGCAAAGACTTGCCAAGTAATCACTCGCCGTTGTTCGCGCCCGATGAGGCGCCAGCGCTCCACACCGGCATCGCCGCTGAAGTAGCCATTCTACGGGACTTGCTGCGCGGCAACGCGGCGGACGTTCGCAAGATTACTGCGCAGTCGGCGCCGAAGTAGGGCTGGGGGGTGCGCGTCGAGCGATTTGAAGACCGGACCGCAGAACCCGTGGTCTGCGGATTTCTGCACACACCCGAGAACGCAACTGGCGATGCGCTGGTGCTCACGCACGGCGCCGGCGCTAACTGCCAATCCAAGTTATTGGTGGCTGTCTCCAACGCGTTCGGCGAAGCTGGATTTTCTGTTTTGCGATGTGATCTTCCTTTTCGGCAGACCCGGCCCCATGGACCGCCGTTTCCGGCAATGGCTGCTCGTGATCGAGAAGGACTGGCGCGGGCTGTAGCCGTCATGAAGCAGCGAGCCTCTGGCCGCGTGTTTCTCGGCGGCCATTCGTACGGAGGCCGGCAAGCGACCATGCTGGCTGCGGAACCGCCGAGGTTAGTTGACGGTTTGCTGTTGCTCTCTTATCCGTTGCATCCGCCGCGCAAGCCCGAGCAACTGCGGACCACCCATTTTCCCGCGCTGACTACACCGGCACTGTTTGTGCATGGCTCTCGTGATCCGTTTGGTTCACACGAAGAAATGCACGCTGCGCTGGGAGCGATTCCTGCACGAACGATGTTGTACGAAGTGGAGCATGCTGGACATGATCTGCTGCCCAAAGGCGGCTCTATCGATTTGCCGGCGCAAATCGTGTCCGCGTTTTCAGAATTTCTTCTTTTGAAGAGCTGAGCGCACTACTTGTAGAAATCAGCAATACCCGCAACCACGCATTCCTGCTGCTCTGCCCTGAGTTCAGGGTAGATGGGTAGAGCCAGCACTTCGGCACAGGCGCGCTCCGTCTCTGGAAATTCTCCGCGCTTGTGGCCAAGCCCGGCAAAGGCCGGTTGCAAATGAAGCGGATAGGGATAATAAATCTCCGTCTGGATTCCGGCTTGCTGCAAGTGCTGCCGCAATTCGTCGCGCTGTGGAACGCGGATGACATATTGGTTGTAGACGTGACGGCAATCGGCCACTGTTTCCGGAACAGTAACGTGCTCGCGGCAGCTGCTTTCTGCGAACAGCGCACGATATCGCTCAGCATTGCGTATGCGCGCCGTCGTCCACTCTTCGAGGTGACGCAACTTCACGCGAAGCACCGCGGCCTGCAATGCGTCCAAACGGCTGTTCATCCCCAGTACCTCATACTCGTAGCGCTTGGGGCTGCCGTGCTCATGCAGCAATTTCAGGCGTTGGGCCAGCTTCGGATCGTTGGTCGTAATCAGTCCGCCATCGCCGGCCCCGCCTAGGTTCTTCGTGGGATAAAAACTGAAACAGCCCATCGGCCCCATGCCACCCGCCGCACGCCCGTGATAGGCGGCGCCAATGCTCTGCGCCGCGTCTTCGATTACGGCAACGCCATGGCGCGTGGCCAGGCTGACAATTGGGTCCATGTCCGCGATCAATCCGAATAAATCCACGGGCATGATGGCGCGTGTGCGCGAGGTAATCGCGCGCTCGAGTTTTTGCGGATCAAGATTGAATGTGCCGGGTTCGATGTCCACGAATACCGGGCGCGTGCCAAGACGGGCGATTGACCCAGCCGTTGCGACAAACGTGAATGGCGGCGTTATTACCTCATCGCCAGGGCCGACATCCAGCGCCATCAGCGCGAGCAAGAGCGCGTCAGACCCTGAGGCACAGCCAATCGCAAACTTTGTGCCGGCTACGGCAGCGATTTCTTCTTCGAACGCGGCCACTTCGGGACCGTAAATGAAGTGCTGGCTCTCAAACACGCGCGTGACAGCCGCCTGGACTTCATCGCGAATCTGCGCATACTGCGCCTTTAGATCGAAGAAGGGAAACAGCGGCTCGCGGACGGTCGGGGCCACCACTGCTGTCTCTTCAACTGCTTTTGCATTCATAGAAATCGTTTCTAGTCAGTCGCCCGATCTGGAGCAGCCACTGTGTCTTTATTATGCAACATGATTATGTAACATGGCCCCGGACCCAAAAACCATTTATTCTTGTGATTCCCTACTTGAGAGGATGTTTCATGGACGTCAACCAACCCGTACTTGATCCCACCACCCAATTCTTCCTCAAATACCTGGAAGACGGAAAGTATCCGGAACTCCACACGCTTCCCGTTCCGGAAGCGCGTGTTCAATTTGCCAAAGGCCAGGCAGCGGTTCCGGTGGCGTTGCTGCCGGCGGACATTGAAAAGCGCACGCTGCCGGTTGGACCCAAAGGCAGTGTGGAAGTCACAATTGTCCGTCCTAAAGGAAACAAATCGCCGCTGCCTGTGGTGATGTATTTTCACGGAGGCGGATGGGTCGTCGGAAACTTTGAGACGCACGAACGCATCGTGCGCGAGATTGTCAACGGCGTTAACGCCGCCGTGGTGTTCGTGGAGTACAGTCTGTCGCCAGAAGTACACTACCCGATCGCCAACGAGGAAGCCTTCGCGGCCACAAAATGGGTGGCCGCACACGGCAGCGAAATCGGCGTCAATGCAAATCAGCTCGCCGTGGCCGGAGACAGCGCCGGCGGCAACATGGCGGCCGTTGTGTCCTTGCTTGCCAAGGAACGGGGCGGGCCCAAGATCTCTGCTCAGGTAATGTTCTATCCGGCAACTGGAGGCGCTGGAGATTTGCCCTCACGCCAGCAGTTTGCAAATGGTTACTACTTCACTGCGGAAACCGGTCTGTGGTTTTGGAACCACTACATCGGCGACACGCCGTCGAAGGGCTTGGAGCCGTTGTGCCTGCCTCTACTGGCCTCTGTAGAAAAACTGCGAGGACTGCCCCGCGCCCTGATTATCACCGCCGAGTGCGACGTCCTGCGTGATGAGGGCGAAGCCTACGCTCGCAAGCTCACGCAAGCCGGCGTGTCCGTTGCAGCTACGCGTTAT
The DNA here is from genome assembly GCA_003140235.1 of Acidobacteriaceae bacterium. Classification (GTDB taxonomy): domain Bacteria; phylum Acidobacteriota; class Terriglobia; order Terriglobales; family Acidobacteriaceae; genus Angelobacter. The sequence goes on along the minus strand of PLJN01000144.1, from coordinate 28,282 downwards.
CTGGGGGCAATCCACGGATTCACCGTGGCCAACGTTTTGGCGGCAACGCCGCCGACTCGCGGCGCCATCGCGCAAGCCATCGCCATGCTGCGCGAGACGTTTGCATCGGTCTGAACGAGTCAACCTTCTAATTCGAAAGTGGTCATCTCATGAAAGCTGCCGTACTTCAAGAATTCAACCAGCCTCTGGTGTTACAGGACGTAGACGTGCCCACACCGGACATTGACGAAGTCCTGATCAAGGTCGAGGCGTGCGGTGTATGTCATTCGGACTTGGCCATTGCCGAGGGCGGCTGGCCGCAACTGAAGCGGCTTATCAAGAAGCCGCTCATTCCGGGGCATGAAGTCGTCGGAAGGATCGTCAAAACCGGCAGCGGTGTTCGCCATCTCGCAGTCGGTGATCGAGTCGGTGTGGCGTGGCTCCACTGGAGCTGCGGCGTCTGCGAATTGTGCCTGGAGGGTCTGGAGAATCTGTGCCCGAAACAAATCATTACCGGCGCCAGCGTGGATGGTGGCTTTGCCGAATTCATTAAAGCCAAGGCAAGCCATGCGCTAAAGGTCCCGGAAAAGCTTAGCTCGGAAGAAGCTGCACCGCTTTTTTGCGCCGGAATCACGGCGTATCGTGCGGTCAAGAATTCCGGTGTTCAACCTGGCCAGCGGCTGGCGGTGTTTGGCATTGGCGGACTCGGTCATCTTGCGGTGCAGATTGCCAGGACATTTGGCGCGCGTGTGATCGCCGTGGACATCGCAGACGACAAGCTCGCGCTGGCCCGCGACCTGGGCGCTGACCAAACCATCAACGCATCGACCGAAGAGGTAGCCAAGATTTTCCGTGGCATGGGAGGTGTTCATGCCGGGATTGTCACCTCGTCTTCGAAGGCGGCTTACGCGCAGGCTTTTTATGCAGTCCGCCCAGCGGGAGCGCTGATGGTGGTGGGACTACCGGTCGAGGACCTCGTCTTCCCCGCGATCATGATGCGGGAAATCAGAATCCGATCCGTGGCTACCGGCACGCGCGACGATCAACGGGCCGTGCTTGACCTGGCGGGGTCTGGCGCGATCCGCTGCCTGGTTGAGACTTGCGATCTCACCAGCATCAATGAGACGCTGGACAAGATGCGCCGCGGTGAAATCTCCGGACGCATCGCAGTCAAGATGTAGAAGAAGGAAGTGATATGGCAATAGCAGTATTAGGTGGCGGATGTTTTTGGTGTCTGGAAGCGGTCTACGACCGGCTGGCGGGCGTGACGGCAGTTGAATCCGGATATATGGGCGGACGCGTTGAGAACCCGACATATCAACAAGTATGCGGCGGTAATTCGGGACACGTGGAAGTTATCCGCGTGACATTCGAACCGCAGCAAATCAGCTTCGCCGATTTGCTCGAAGTCTTTTTTGCCACTCACGATCCCACAACACTCAACCGCCAGGGAAACGACGTGGGCGACCAATACCGCTCGGTAATCTTCTACGAATCGGAAGAACAGAAGAAAGAAGCCGAAAAGGCCATTGCTGAGCTGAACGCCAAACACGTCTGGTCCAATCCGATTGTCACGGCCGTCAAGCCCGCGCAGAGGTTCTACGTTGCCGAGGACTACCACCAAACCTACTATGCCAATAACGCATCTGAACCTTACTGCCAGCTTGTGGTCGGCCCCAAGGTCAAGAAGTTCGAGAAGGCTTTTGCGATGAGGATGAAGACTTAAGGCAGTCCTTTTGTTTTCAATGGTTTACGGAGAATATCCAAGAGCTGAACATCGCGCCCATCAAACGCTACAATATAGGGATGCGCAGGAAGCTTCTGGCTTCCCGCTTCCCAAGTAAAAACAGGGAGGTGCTGCCTCAGCAACGGCTTGCGCGCCAATTTTAACGTCATTTTTATGTACCCTTGCTAGCATCTGCCTGCAAGGTTTGGGATTCAGCTTATGGTCAGGTCTGTTGACGATCCGTCACTTTACATCAATCGCGAAACCTCATGGCTCGCTTTTAACCGGCGCGTCCTTGAGGAAGCCAGCGATGACTCGAATCCGCTGCTGGAACGTGTCAAGTTTCTGGCCATTAGTGCCAGCAACCTGGATGAGTTTTTTGAAGTCCGAGTCGCCGGACTGCTGCAGAGGATTGAAGACGGATTCATCGATTCCGGTCCGGACGCTCTTTCTGCCGCGCAGGAACGTGAGCTGATTTCCCTCGAGACGCATGAATTTGTCCAGGAACAATATGAGTGCTGGAACAAAAAGCTGCTGCCTGCTCTGGAGCGCGAGAACATCCGCGTGCTGGACCTCAAGGACCTGAGTCCGGAGCAGGAGGCGTTCATTGACGCTTATTGTGAAAAAGAAGTTGACCCGCTGCTGACTCCGGTCACGGTTGACCCGGCGCATCCTTTCCCGCGCGTTTTGAACAAGGCCCTGTGCATCGGACTGCTGCTCAAACGCAAGCGGCGCGCTACTGGCACTTATGTGGGCGTAATCACAGTGCCGCGCGTATTGCCGCGTCTGGTGCGATTGCCATCGCAATCGGGCACGGACTACATCTTTCTGGCCGACGTGCTCACCTACCATGCCGCCAGTATGTACCGCGGATATGACATTGTTTCCGTGGCCTCTTTCCGCGTCACACGTAACAGCAACCTCTATCTGGAAGAGGAAGAGGCGCGCAACCTGATGGAATCCGTCAGGACCGAACTTCACCGCAGGCGCCGCGGCGACGCCGTGCGTCTGGAAATTGACGCCGATGCCCAGTCCGATATCGCCGAGCGCCTGCGCCAGACGTTTGAACTGGAAGACTGGCAGGTGTTTTATACTCAGGGGCCCGTAAACCTCTCGCGGCTGTTTCATTTTTATGAACTTACGGAGCGGCCCGACCTGAAGTTCCGGAACTTTTCCGGACGCGAATTGCGCCTGCCCGCCAGCAGCGGGAACATCTTTGACGAACTGCGCAAGCGCGACATTCTGCTGCATCATCCTTTCGACTCTTTTGATGCCGTCGTCGACTTTGTCGCAAGTGCTGCCAAGGATTCCAATGTGGTCTCGCTCAAGCAGACCATCTATCGCACCAGCCAGAATTCTCCAATTGTGCAGGCGCTGATGGCGGCCGCCGCTGAAAAAGAAGTGATTGCAGTGCTGGAGTTGAAAGCCAGGTTTGACGAAGCCTCCAACATCGAGTGGGCGCGCAGCATGGAAGACGCGGGCGTGCAGGTGTATCACGGACTGGTGGGACTGAAGACCCACTGCAAACTCGCGCTGCTGGTGCGCCACGACCCCGACGGCGTGACCCGCAGCTACGCGCACATTGGCACGGGAAACTACAATCCGACAACGTCGCGGTTCTACACCGACGTCAGTCTGCTGACGGCTTCGCCGCTGATCACCTCGGCTGTGCACTCGGTTTTCCATTACCTGACCGCGTATGCGGAAGCTGCCACGTACGCTCCGCTGGCCATCTCGCCGGTAGACGTTGCTTCGACCACGCTGGCCCACATCCAGCGAGAGGCTGACCATGCACAGGAGGGCCGCCCAGCGCGCATCATCGCAAAAATGAACGCGCTGCTCGACAAGAACATAATTCAGGCGCTGTATCGCGCTTCACAGGCAGGCGTAAAAATTGACCTGATCGTGCGCGGCATGTGTTCGCTGCGTCCGGGCCTGGCGGGAATCAGCGAGAACATTACAGTGCGCAGCATCGTAGGCCGCTTTTTGGAGCACAGCCGGATTTTCTATTTCGAAAACGGCGGCGAAGGGGAAGACCAGGTCTACATCTCCAGCGCGGATTGGATGCCGCGCAACCTGTATGAGCGCGTTGAAGTGCTTTGTCCTTTGCTGGATCCCGGACTGAAGCAGCGCGTTAAGGATGAGATACTGGGCGCCTATCTTGCCGATAATGTAAAAGCCCGGTTCATGGACCCCGACGGCGGATACAAGCGTTTACCGCGGCGCAAGGAACAGAGGCCTTTTTCATCGCAGGATTTTCTGATTGCGCTGGCCGAGAATACAACCGGCGTTGAAATTCCTGAACCTGTTATGCTTCCACCCAGGCGGAGTCGCGGGAAAAAGAGGGACACACTGGCTCTGGCTAACACCTTATGATTCTTTATTTCTTGCGTCACGCATCCGCCGGGAAAAAACTGCTCAGTCCCAAGAAAGACGAGCGCCGTCCCCTGGACGAAGAGGGGATTCTCCAGGCACGATACATCGGACGCATGCTTGCCAACCTCGACGTGCAAGTCGAACAGATCATCAGCAGCCCCTTGAAGCGCGCCATGCAGACTGCTTCCCTGCTGGCCAATGAACTGGCCTTTGAGAGTCCGGTACAAAAAGATGACGCGCTGCGTCCGGACGGCGAGTATGACCAGTTTCAAGCTTTGCTTGCGCGCTGCAAGAAGCACGAAGCCATCGTGGTGGTGGGACACAATCCCAACTTTACGGAGTTCCTGAGCAAGACCATCGCCGGGGCCGCCGGGGCTGCGCATATTGAATTCAAGAAGGGCGCGGTGGCCAAAGTGGATGTGAACGGCCGCACCGGAACGCTGCACTGGATGGTCACACCCAAGATTGCGCGCTCGCTTCAGACCAGCTTAAAGATGAGTTCCCGTCCAAAAACTTCCCGGAAATAAGGGATTTCTTTTTCACCGGCCCATATTTCCAGATCTGCTCCGCTGCGGATGGCTTTAACGCTAATGGTGATCTGCCCATCCCGGGCCGCTGTCCGAAAAGAATGGACGGCAGCACGGCGTCCCTGGTTCAACGCTCGCGCTACCCGCAGGATGGCGGTGGCCTTAATCACGTCTGACCGCACCTGCGCCGGAAGAGCTTTGATCAAGCGGTCGCGCAGTTGCGGCTTGGAATTGCCTTGAAATCGCGCGACGGTAGCAATGACGGCCCGCTGCAACGGAGTGAAACCGAACAATTCAGAATGGGAAATAATGTAATGCGTGTGCCGGTGCCGCCCCGCTGGGTTCACGTAATTGCCAACTTCATGCAGCATGGCTGCCGCCGAAATCCATTCACGGAAACTTTTATCCAGCCGGTGCATGGATCGAGTCTGGTCAAACAGTGACAACGCCAGCTTGCGCACATGGTCGGCGTGGTCCTGGTCAATGCGATAGCGCGCGCTGGTGGTCATCAGAATGTCCCAGCGGTCAGACTCCAACTGCTTGTGCGACCGCGTGCGGCGGTCATACTCGGCCGCCATTTGCGCAAGAATTCCGTCGCGCAGTCCCAGCGGCGAATAACGAAAACCTTTGAGTCCACAACGCGCCAGCACTTGCGCGTAGACTGCGGCACCGGCGATCACAATTTCCGCCCGCTTCGCGTTGATGCCTTTGATGATGGCGCGCTGGCGGTAGGTGAGTTTGGCCAGCCGCTTTGAAAGCTTGGTCACAGCCAGCAACGAAACGTCAGTCCGCGCCAGCTTGAGCGAACGAGCTGCATCGAGCAGCGCCGCCGCCGTACCGGAGGTTGCAACCACAACGCGGACACCCGCATGTGCCAGTTGCCGGGGAATGCGCGCCGCTTCCTCGGCAATGAACTTGTGCAGACGCTTCAGTTCATCTTTGGTCGGCGGATCGTGCCGGATGAACTCCTGCGTCAAGCGCACGGCGCCCAGGGGAAGCGTAACGATCTCCTTGATATGTCCTTTTTCAGAGAGTGTGAGTTCGCAGCTTCCGCCGCCCAGGTCCATGAGCAGCAGGCGAGCCGGACGCCCGCGAAGGTTGGCCACGACCGCGAGGTGAATGAGTCGGCCTTCTTCCAGTCCGGAAATAATTTCCGTGTTCCAGCCGGTGGCTGACTTCACCCACTCGGCAAAGACGCGGCCGTTGTTGCTATCGCGAAGCGCGCTCGTCGCCACCACACGTGTGCGGTCCACGGCGTAACTTTGGACGGTACGATGAAAACGCCGCAGCACCTTGAGCGTGTGCGCCATGGCCTGCGGACCAAGATTGCCATCGCGAAAAACACCTTCACCCAGGCGGGTGACTTCGCGATCCTGATGCAGCGAGACCAGCCGGCCGCGCACTAATTCTGCAATGCTTAAACGGACGGAGTTGGAACCGATATCAACCGCGGCAAAGACGGGCATGACTTACAACCTACGAAGCGCTCTGTTGAGCGCTCTGTTCCTTGTTGGAGGAACGGGGCTGTTTCTTGGCGGCTGGCGGAGCATACTGCGCAAGCAGACGCGCAACGGCGGACGCAGCGGCTGAATGTCTGGCTGAATATAAAGACCGTATTTCCACCAGCAGGGCGCAATTCATGCGGTCCCCGAAAAGTTTTTCCGCGGTCTCCGCCAGGGTTTCCCAGTCGTGCCATTCGCCAATGGCATCCTGGACTGATTTCATTTGTTCCAAAAAGCGCAGTTGATCCGCGGACTCTTCGGCAACCTCCGCAAGGTAGCGCATACGCTTCATCTTGATGCGCATTTCATGCAGGCGTTTGGGCTTCAGGTCCGACGAGTGGACCTTCGTCGCCAGTTTGGCGAGTGCGGCCGTGGCCTGGTCCAAGGGATTTGCCGCCTCGTCGGCGGCATTGGGGCTGACTTCCTTTGCAATCACGCTGGCTTTTATCCAGGCAAATAGTCTCGGCCGGCGTAGGGTCGCGACGGTCTCTGCGAGCCGACGTGCCTGACGTTCACGTTTTCTGAGCAACAAGTCCTTCAGCACCCGACGGTCGGCCGCGGTTGATCCGTTGGCAATCGCGTCCAAAAGGCCGGCTTGAATGTCCAGGTCTCGGACTCTGCCCGCACGCCTGCGCAGGCTGGCCAGCTCTTTCAAGACCTTGCGCTGCTTCTTTTCCAGCTCAGGATGGACATAGTCGATCAGGCTTTCCATTCTGCGAATGGTGGTGCGCAGGTGGTGTACGCTCTTCGGCGATATCTCATGTTTCAGCTTGGCAACTGATTTGGAGAAATCGTTCGCGAGTCGCTGGATTCGTTGAGGTACAGAGGACATAGACGAGCCTATTACGATATACAAGGCCCGAGGACCTGACAAGTCCTTCAATTGCCTCATGAATGGTGCAGAGCGTGCGAGCGGTCCGGAACCGCCCCTTCCTAGTTGATTGTACCGCGGTCGAGGTTGGTGGTTCGCTATTCAGAACAGCCGCCGGTAATTTACAGTAGCGTTGTATCCGTAGTCATGAGCAGAGACCCTTTTCTCGACGTGCTAGCCATCGCCGCGCACCGCGACGACGTGGAGCAGACCTGCGGCGGCACACTGCTCAAAATGGCCGAACGCGGCCATCGCACCGGCATTCTTGACCTGACCCAGGGCGAAATGGGAACACGCGGCACAGCCGGCGACCGCGCCCGCGAAGCAGCGGAAGCGGCCCGTATCCTAAAAGTGAGTTTCCGTCAGGCGCTCGACATTCCGGACGGCCGTGTGGAAAACACGTGGGAAAACCGGCTGAAAATCGCCCATGTCATACGTGAGCAGCGACCTCGCGTGGTGATACTGCCGTACTGGCAGGGCCGCCATCCGGACCACTACAACACTTCAACTTTAGGCTACGAAGCTGTGTTCCTGGCTGGGCTGACGAAACTGGGCAAGACGCCGGCGCACGGCAGCCCAGAAGATCATCCTATCTCCGCGCTGCCGCCGCATCGTCCGTTTAAGGTGATATACGCAACGCTCTACTACGACATTCGTCCCACGTTTGTTGTGGACATCACCGAACAATTCGAAGCACGCCTGCAGTCGCTGATGGCCTATAAGTCCCAATACGCGGACCAGGAATCAGGCAACCAGCTTTTCCCTGCTTCCGCTGAAATTCGACAGCGGATTGAGACCATGGCGATGTCGTATGGGTTGCTCGCCGGAGTGAAATACGCTGAGCCTTTCCTGCAAAAGGAAGTTGGTCTGGTGGAGGACGTTACGCTTATTCCGGTGAAGTCGGTGTGATTTTCCCAAAGCCCCGAGCGGCTAGCGAGGGGTCTCTATCGTCAAGAAGAACCTTAGCCGCGAATTATCGCGAATGAGCGCGGATGAATCTCGGGAATCCGGACTCGCGATAATTCCCGGCCAAAAGTATTTGTGATGACAGGGACCCCTCGCCAGGCGCTCGGGGTTTCAGAAGAAGCTACAGCTTCACACTCACCGACACTCCATCCCGCAGCGGCAGAATTGTGGTAAAGAATTCTGGCATGGCATACAGGCGCTGATTAAATTCCTGGATAGCGCGGGTGGTCAGTAAATCTGGTTTCTCTTGCGCCACCCGTCCACTCCATAAGACATTGTCGGTGATGAACAATCCGCCTCGCCGCAATCGGCTGCATACCAGATGCAGAACACGCGGGTAGTCTTCCTTGTCTACGTCGTTGAAGATGATGTCGAATTCCTGTTTTTGTTCGGAAAGCAGTTCGAGCGCATCACCGACTTCGACGCGTATGCGGTCTTCAACGCCAGTGCGTTGGAAGTACTGGCGAGCTTCGGCAGCATTCTTCTTGTCACCGTCGGTATAGAAAACTTCACCACCATCACCCACAGCGCGCGCCCACCAAATGGTCGAATACCCAATGGCGGAACCCAGTTCAAAGACCCTTTTGGCGTTGATCAGGCGGGCATACTGGTAAAACACCCTGGCTACGGCTGGACCGACGATAGGAATGTTTCGCTTCGCGGCCTGCTCTTCCATCTCGGACAGTACGGGATCACGCACCGGCAGAATGTCGTAGAGATATTTTTCAACGGCAGCATCGATAATTCCGGGCATCAGGAATTCGTCTCCCCTGAGTAAGTCTCGCCCGGTTCCAGCGTGATGAGTTCGATGCCCATATCTTTGATCCGGCGCTCCAACTCCTCGGGTACACCAGTGAGGACGGAAAACGACCCAAAGTGCATGGGAATGACCGCCTTGGGTTTCAGCAGACGGCAGGCGTAGGCGGCTTCCCGTGGGCCCATGGTGAAGACATCGCCGATCGGCATGATAGCCACATGGGGCTGGTACAGGTCATGGATGATTTGCATGTCGCCGAACACGTTGGTGTCGCCGGAGTGATAAATCCTGACACCGTTCTCACACTGTATGACGAAGCCGCAGGCCTCACCGCCATAAATGATCTGGCCGTCGTCCTCGATGCCACAAGAATGATCGGCATGGACCATGGTCACCCATATGTCGGCAACTTTCTGCGACCCGCCTTTGTTCATGGGAACAACGCGCTCAACACCTTTTTTCTGCAACCACAGGCACAACTCGTAGACGCCTACGACGCTGGGATTGTGTTTCTTGGCCAATTCCACCGCGTCACCAATGTGGTCCCCGTGGCCGTGCGTACAGAGCATAACGTCAATTTTGTCGAAGCTTTTCTTGTCGGCAGGCGTAAACGGATTATTCATGACCCAGGGATCAATCAGGACTTTCTTCCCTCCTGGTGTCTCCAGCAAAAAAGTTCCATGGCCCAGCCACGTCAGCTTGATTCCATTCAGTTTCATGCGCGCATTTTCCTTGACTGCAAGATTCAATGCACCGGACAGCCCGGTTGCAACGATTACTGTTTTTTGATCAGCCCGCGGGGGAGTAGAAAACTGCTCGGGACGTCCCGCCTTGGGCCCCGAGAGCTCTCACGTAAGGAAATTCTAGCAGCAACCGTGATCCATTGGTACCGGAGCTTGGTCCGTAACACCGATCAGCGGTACTCTTATGAGACAATCCCAAGCATGGAAACTCTCATTACCCGTGAGCAAATTGCCGGAGCGGTGGCCCAAATGGGGCAGCAGATAACCCATGATTTTGCCGGAGAGTCCGTCGTCCTGATCGGAGTGTTAAAAGGGGCATGTCTTTTCCTAAGTGATCTGGCCCGGCAAATCTCGCTGGACGCCACCTTTGATTTCATCGCTGTCCGCAGCTACGGCGACAAGAAAGAAAGCACGGGAGAGGTCCAGCTCATCAAGGACGTGACTACACGTCTACAGGACCGGAACGTCATTCTTGTGGAGGACATTCTCGACACGGGCTACACGCTCACGTTCCTCAAGAAAGTCCTGGGAGCGCGTCAGCCTAAGGCATTGAAGATCGCCGCCCTGCTCGATAAGACCTCCCGCCGCGTGGTGCCGATCGGCGCCGACTATGTGGGCTTTGTGATTCCCGACAAATTCGTGGTTGGTTACGGCCTCGACTTTAATGAACGCTATCGCAACCTGCCCGACGTTTGTGTGCTACCCGACGGCGCGGCTGGATAAAAAAGCGCTACTAAAACGAAACTGCGACGGTGGTACAATCACTTCTGGATGTCCCAGGTTCTCTCTCCTCCGCAACCGCAGGTCAGAGGGTGGCAGGCGCTAGCCGGCTGTATCGACCACACTCTCCTCAAATCAGAAGCTACTCGCGACCAGATTGTCCGTCTGTGTGAAGAGGCTGCCTATTTCGGTTTTGTCGGCGTATGCGTAAACCCGTGGTGGACCAGCGTGGCTTCCGCTGTTTTACGGGGATCACCAGTCCGAGTAGCAACAACCATCGGCTTCCCTCTGGGCACCAATCACACCACCGTCAAGCGCTTTGAAGCTGCAGAGGCAATTCGTGTCGGCGCACATGAGTTGGAAATGGTCATGAACATCGGAGCGTTGAAGTCAGGTGACCGGGTGGCGGTGCAGAACGATATCGCCGCTGTCGCTGATGTCGTTCACGCTGGCGGCGCCCTTCTCACAGTAATCCTGGAGACCCCTCTGCTGAGTCTGGAAGAAAAAATCCTAAGTTTCGAACTTAGCCTGGCGGGCGGGGCTGATTTTGTGAAAACGGCACCCGGCTTCCTGGGCGCCGCTGCGGCTGACGACGTCTCCCTGATGCGCGGCGTCGTGGGCGACCGGGCGGGGATCAAGGCTTCCGGCGACATCCGCACCGCAGCCGCCGCCAACGCCGTACTCGACGCCGGAGCTGACCGCATCGGCGCCACCAGCAGCGTGGCTATCGTGCGTGAGTTGGGTGCGCCCGAGTTTCATCTCTGAGAACCGCACAGCAACGCAGCATTTGTTGCCGGAAATTCACAATTCACAAATCGTTCACCGTCCGAACGCCACACTGAACGCTGCTATCATAAATAGTTGGATTTTATGGCAAAGTCTCTTTCATCGCCGCGGCGCGTAGACGTTGAGTCTCTTCTCGTCGAAGTGGCCGACGTGCTTAACACCACGCTGGATATGGACACGCTGCTCCAGCGCGTGGCGGAGGTGGTCAAACGGGTCATAGATTACGAAATCTTCTCCATTCTTCTGCTGAACGAGCGCACACAGGAACTGCGGTTTCGCTTCCAAATCGGCTACCCGCCGGAAGTGGCGGACCGTCTGCGCGTGAAAGTTGGAGAAGGAGTGACCGGCCGCGCCGTGAAAGAGCGCAGGACCATCCTGGTAAATGACGTCACCAAGGAATCACACTACATTGAGGGCGTGGCGCGCGCACGTTCCGAACTCGCCGTACCGTTGATCAATAAGAACCGGGTCATCGGCGTGATCAACATTGAAGCCCCTGTCCGCGACTACTTCAAGGAAGAACATGCGCGCCTGCTCACGCTGATCGCCTCGCGCATTGCCGTGAGTCTGGAAAATGCGCGGCTCTATACACGTATTGTGCGTCAGGCCAACACGCTGGCTTTGTTGAACGAAATCAGCCGCGAGTTTACGTCCATCCTGAATCTCGACCAGTTGCTGAAACGCATCGGCGATCTGCTGCTAAAGGTGATTGATTACCAGATGTTTTCCATCCTGCTGGTGGATGAGAGCAAACAGAAACTGGTACACCGATTTTCCCTGCGCTTCAAAGAAAACATTCATATCAAGCATGACATCCCCCTCGGCCGAGGGCTGGTCGGAGCAGCCGCGGAACTTCGAGAAACGATTCTGGTCCCGGACGTGAGCAAAGACCACCGCTACATCAAGCTCAATCCGGAGACCCACTCCGAACTTTGCGTTCCGCTGATTTATAAAGATGAAGTCATTGGCGTGCTCGACCTCGAGCACACACGGCGCGGATACTTTACGGAAGACCACGTGCGCATCATCGGCACACTGGGAGCGCAGGTTGCCGTAGCCATCGAAAACGCGCGATTGTATGAGCGGCTGGCGCGCGAAGAACAGCGCATGGAGCGCGACCTGGCCATGGCGCGCGAAGTCCAGCATCATTTATTGCCACCGGCTTGTCCCAGCCTGCCCGGTTCCGAACTCGCTGCCCGATTCAACCCGGCCCACGCCATCGGCGGCGATATGTACGACTTTCTCGAATATAAATCGCCGCGCGCCTGTATCGTGATCTGTGACGTGAGTGGTAAAGGCGCGCCGGCAGCGCTGTATGCGGCACTGGTCAGCGGAATTCTTCGTAGTCTGGCGCACAACGAGCCCCCGCCCGCGGAGATGCTCAAGGCCGTGAACCAGTCGCTCAACCAGCGCCGCCTGGACGCACAGTACGTCGTGATGACGTGCGCCCTCTGGGACGACGAACAAAAGATCATGCGCGTGTCCAACTCCGGGTTGCCGCGTCCTATCTACTGCCATGACGGCCATGCCCACATGATCGAAGCCGCCGGATTGCCGCTAGGCATGTTCGAAGATGTTACATACGACGAAATCACGATCCACGCCCACCCCGGGGATGTCTTCGTTTTCTTCAGCGACGGCATTGTGGACGCCAGCAATTCCAAAGACGAACAGTTTGGACGGACCCGCGCCGAGCGCGTGATCTCAAGCAATTGCCACAAGAGCGCGAAAGAAATCGCCGATGCCCTCTTCCAGGCAGCAGAAGAGTTTTCCGCAGGCGCTCCGGTGTTTGATGATCAGACGGCTGTGGTGTTGAAGGTGAAATGAAGCAATTAGCAAATAGCAATTGGCAATTAGCCAAAGCATTTCACCGCAGAGAACGCAGAGGGCGCAGAGATCGAAGGTGGTGCGCCGATCTTCATTCCATATAACAACAGCTTGAATTACCTGGCGTTCCCGCTCTGCATACTCCGCGCACTCTGCGGTTAAACTTCAGTTTCGCTTGGCTAATTGCCAATTGCTATTTGCCAATTGCTGATTTGCTATCATTCGTCAATGTTCATCCGGCCGCCGGGATTTGAATACGAGAAGCAAGAGCTCCATTGCGAACGCGTACCGCTGAGCAAACTAGCGGATAAATTCGGTACACCACTGTATGTCTACTCAGCGGCGACCATTCGCGAGCGCTACAGCATTCTGGATCGCGCATTTCGTGCCGTCCCCCACACGATTTGCTATTCGGTCAAAGCCAATTCCAATCTCAGCATCCTGCGCTTGCTGGCTGGGCTGGGCGCGGGGTTTGACATTGTTTCTGGCGGCGAACTAGAACGCGTGCGCGTAGCGAGCAAAAAGGCGGTAAAGAAAGTTGTATTTTCCGGAGTCGGCAAGACCGCGGAAGAACTGCGGCTTACATTGCGCAGCGGCATTCTGCTTTTCAATGTAGAAAGTGAAGGCGAGCTTGAGTTGCTGTCCGAATGCGCGCTCAAGCTGCGGAAAAATGCCCGCATAGCTCTACGCGTTAATCCCGATGTGCCGGCTGAGACCCACCCTTATATCTCCACTGGTTTGCGTGAACACAAGTTCGGCGTTCCCATAAGTGCGGCGCGTGAACTCTGCCGGAGAGCGGCAGGTAGAAAGTATCTGACCGTTGCTGGTGTCAGTCTGCACATCGGTTCACAGATAACCGATGTGTCACCGTTCGGCATAGCCATCGAGCGCGCAGTCGATCTAATTCAGCAGCTTGCGTCTGACGGTCATCAGATCCGCTTCATCGACGCAGGTGGCGGGCTGGGCGTGTCCTACAACAGTGCGGAACAAGCAGATTTTGCCGGCGTTGCCCGTAAATATGCTGAGGCCATCATTCGTCCGCTCTTGCGGCTGAAGAAGCTGAAACCACATCTGCTGCTGGAACCGGGACGCTCCATCATCGCACCGGCCGGGGCCGTGGTCACGCGGGTGTTGTACGAAAAACAAAATGGCAACAAGCGTTTTGTCGTGGCGGACGCAGCCATGAATGACTTGATCCGTCCGGCGCTCTACGGCGCCAAACATGAGATCACACCGGTCTCTCTGACGCGGACCGACCGCGACTTGCTCGCTGACGTGGTGGGCCCCATCTGTGAGAGCGGCGATTTTCTTGCGCGCGATGCTGCGCTGTCTCCAGCCACTCCGGGAGAATTGCTCTGTATCTATGACGCCGGCGCTTATGGAATGTCGCTGGCCTCCAATTACAATAGTCGCTTGCGCGCTGCTGAGGTCCTGGTCGATGGCGCGCGCACGCGCCTCGTCCGTCGGCGCGAAACGATGAAAGATATCCTGCAAACGGAGATGGCCTGTTTATGACCGACCTGAAAGCCTTAGCGCATGAGCTTCTGCATGAGGCGCAGCAGTCATTGCAGGCCAACGGCCATCTGAATCCAACCGCCATCGTCATCACCCCTACACAGAACCTAATATTCGACGTGGCCTACCAGAACGAAGCCGAACGCGACGACATCTATTCAGAAATTGTTGAGGCTGCACTGGAAAAGAATGCCACCGCCATCCTGACCGTGGACGATGTTCATCTGGACGGCCCTGGCTCCCCAGCGCGGCTGCAAGGACCGGGCTGGGGCGCTCTAAGCGAGTCCGCGACCGAAGCCATCATGGTTACCATTTCCGGCAGCGGGTTTGAAACCTGGAGCCTGATGGGCCCGTACTTCCGTCAGGAAGACCAGACCGTATTTCAACCAGCCCAGGAAAAGCCCGACTCATGTGGCGAAGTCGAACTGCTCGGGGACTGGACAGGCAGCGCCGGAGCAGCGTAGGGAGCAGCAAGGAAGCAGTCAGCATTCAGCCCCGAAGCTTTCCGCTCAAGACGAGCACAATTCTATGGACGCGAAGGGTTTTTGCCTGATTCCCTTTGCGTCCTTCGCGTCCTTTGCGGTTTGTTTCACGCACAGTCTTGACGGCTGAATGATGAGTGCTGGCTGCTAAGTGCTCTCGTCAAATCCGCATAAATAGCGGTTTCTGTCACAATTTACACACCGCGCAAAATCGAAAAATTAGCATTCTTGCCGCGTGGTTATTGCACTCCAAAAACAGTTGCACACTGTACAAGGCACGCCTGTGTGGAAGGGCTGCAACCGATTGATTCCATTGTGTTTGTAGACATAAGAATTATGTTGACTTAGATTATGGATAGATTAAAGTCAACCTCGTTCTTTGACATTTCAAAAGTTTTTCCAGTTGGTGGCGAGTGCCGGGGCCCGAGCAAGAATCACCTGACAGCAGCGCAAGCTGAAAATGTCAGGAGGGTCAGCGAGGGTCTGTAGCAAACTGCTGGTTGAGAAGAACATGAAATGCTCATTGGCAAAATAGAAGCCCCGAGGTGTTGACCGATTTACCCGGTTGGTGGTGAGCCCGGAGCCCAAGCTTCAGCCAAGCTGATTAAAGATCGCGCTTCAGGAAGTTCCGCAAGGAAATAAATGGAGAACGCAGGTCGGCGAGGGTCTATAGCGAACTGCTGGTCGAGGCGAATGGGTCAACACACCAAACTCGGGGCTTCTTAATTCTTTGTAGCCCCTTTAATTGCCCAATCAAAAGAATTACTCAATTCCTTACCTCTCGCCCCACTTCAATTTAGTCCGCAAGACATCAAAAAACGACCTGTTCGCCAAGTTAAACAGCTTTACCTTCAAATCTGACTTGCTGCATTGGACAATGTCGCCTTCCGCCAGCGTCACTCCTTGCTGGCCATCGATGGTAAGCAGAGCATGTTCGCGGTTGTCCTTCATCTTCACTTCAATCCTGGCGCTGTCTGGGACCACCAAGGGACGGTTCGTGAGTGCATGCGGCGCCACGGGAGTGATGACGAAACCGGGCAGATCAGGGGACAGCACAGGTCCGCCCGCCGCGAGTGAATACGCGGTCGAGCCGGTAGGCGTGGCGATGATGATGCCGTCCGCTTTGTAATTGGCCACAAAGGCGCCGTCAACGAGTACGTCAAAATCTGTGACCCGGGCCAGTTCGCTCTGGTGCACAACGATGTCGTTGAGCGCGTCATGATGACTCAAGAACTCATCGCCACGCCGCACCTGGCAGTGCACCATGGAGCGCAGGCTGAGGGCACATTGGCCGCTGTCAATTTCCGTGAGGGCGCGGCTGATTTCGTCCTGCCGGACCTCGGTGAGAAAGCCCAGCGATCCCAGGTTGATTCCCAAAATTGGGATGCCGGCCTGCGCCACGCTTCGCGCCGTGGAAAGCAATGTGCCATCGCCACCCAGAACGATCACAAAATCCGGCTTTTTCTCGATCAGGTGTTCGCGTTCCGCCAGTTCGCATCCGCTGCAGAGTTCACAGGTAACCGAATCCGCAAGGACGGAGTAGCCATGATCGCTCAACCAACTGATGACCTCACTGGCAATTCTTCCCAGTTCCGGCTTCCCGCGTTTCGAGATGATGGCTGCTCGTTTCATTCAGAACTCCGCCCGCATGAGAAACTCGCGGTTTCCTTCCCTGCCGAGGATCGGCGAATCGATAACGTCCATGGAACGCCCTCCCAGCTCTTCCGCTTTGCTGCGAACTTTCGCGACCGCCGCTAGCTGCGCTTGTTCATCTTTTACGATACCGCCCTTGCTTACGAATTCGCGTCCGGCTTCAAACTGCGGCTTCACCAGGACGACCAACTCCCTTTTCTCAGCGGAAGATGAAGCAAATGCTGCCTGCAAGACTGCCGGGAGCACGAGTGTAACAGAGATAAAAGATACATCCATGGCGATAAAACTGATCTGGCCCCTTACGCCGGCTTGCTCTAATTGTCCGGCCGTCAGATAGCGTGCGTTGGTCTTTTCCAGCAACTTGACCCGAGGATCAGACCGCAGCTTCATGGCAATTTGTCCGTAGCCCGTGTCCACGGCTACGACCTCGGCGGCGCCGTGCTGCAACATGCAGTCGGTGAAGCCTCCGGTGGAGGCGCCAACATCCATGCAGATCCGGCTGTTGAGACCAACTTTCCAATGCTCCAGGGCCGCTTCCAGTTTCAAACCGCCGCGGCCCACGTAGCGCAAGTCGTCGCCCAGCAGTCGGATCTCCGCATCCTGGTCCACTCCGGCGCCGGCCTTTTCTATTTTCTGACCGTTGACCATAACGCGTCCAGCCAGCACCAAAGCGTGTGCACGTTCGCGGGAGAGCGCCAGACCGCGCTCCACCAGAAGCTTGTCAATACGGACTTTCATGGGATGGCAGCTTGCGACCTAGGATTTCTGCGAGAGTCTCACCAGGGATTTGTCAAAATCCTTGACTGCCGGAGGCCGCTTCCCTACCGCACGCTGCAGCTTGTGTCCTTCCGCCGTCAGCTTGCGCCCTTGTGCGCTCACACCTCCGGGAAACTTGGGATTGAGCCTTCCTTCGCCCGTGATGACACGCCAATACGGTGTGATGGTTTTCTTCCCCTCGCGTCGCGCCTCTTCCGCAGCTTCGGCGGCTATGCGAACGAAGATTCCGGTGGTCATGGGACACGCCAGGTTGGCTTTGCACTTGCGCGCCAGCTCTTCACGAAGTTGCACCGAGGTCACTAATTTGCCTTTGGGTATCCGACGGATCAGCGCATCCACGTCCAGCGGCTTGGGAATCAGCATTTTGCCTGTCCCAAAGCGCGCTTGCATCGCCGGAGGAATGTCTACGACCTTGGGTTCCTGCACGCGCTCAAGTTTTTCGCGCCAGGTAGTCCGACTGGTGAATTTTGAGGGCATTGCGTCCTCCTGTTCGAGCTGATCTTATGCTCGCCGGCGGTCTAGAAGCAATCCAAGCCCTTTGGATCAGTAACCGCCAGAAAGAATTCATACAGTTTTAACATTCGCCCTTCTTCCAGTGCAAAGAGTCATAAGTGCGCGGTTCTTGCAGCGCTTAGCTTAGTAACAGCGGATTTTTCCACACGGTTTTTCACGCCTTGTGTTGAAAAAGATGAGCAATTGGATACACATCGGCGATTCGCCACAACGTGAGATTGTTGTGAATTTTATCTCAGACATTGCACCATGATCGCGGCTAAAACGCAGATTTGCGACCGGGCCAGGGTTGGTAAGACGCTTGCGATAGAATTGCTTCTCTGATCCTGATCATCGTTGTCTCGGAGAGTCATGTCCAAGAAAAGTGAGCGCGAGAACGCCACCGGCAAAGTCGCGCTTAACTCCCGCAAATTGAAGCAGCTCTTTTCCACCATGCTCAAGTGTCGAATGATCCAGGATCGCGTCCGCCGAGTTTTCTCGCGGCGGGCCGCTGGAGACTTGGGACAGGATGCTGCCGAAGTCGGCGCCGCGGTTGACCTTCTTCGCGATGACTTCATTGCGCCGGTGGGACGCGAGTTTGTCTTTCATTTCATGAAGGGAGGGCCTTTGCGGTCGGTCTTTGCAAGGCTGCGCGCCCTGGATGTAGGTGTGCCGTCCGGCGTGATCGGCCCTGCCGGTTCCGTTGCTGAACGGCTGAGCATGGCCACGGGCGCAGCACTGGCTTTCAAGCGACATAAGCAGGCTAAAATCGCGCTCGCCTTCGCAGCGGACGACCCGACATCCGATGATTTTCCCCATCACGTACTCCGCTTTGCAAGTCGGCACAAATTGCCTGTCGTTTACGTAATTCAGCACGCCCCGGCAAAGAACACCAGGAGGAATACCCAGGTGTCGGATTACGGTATGCCATCGATCGTGGTCGACGGAAACGACGTGGTCGCTGTCTACCGAGTGTCGCAGGAGGCGGTTCGCCGCGCTCGCGAAGGCCATGGCCCCGCTCTGATTCATTGCCACAACCTTGGCAATGGAGATCCTCTCAAGCTCATGGAAAACTATCTGAAACGGAAGCGCCTTTGGTCAGACGATTGGAAGGATAAGATGACCAGCGCATTCAGTCGCAAGCTGGACACAGCAGCCGCCAGCGCGAAACGATCTCGCTAATGCGGTGCTCCCGGCTGGGTCGAATCCACCTGACCAGCGATTCCGTCCTGAATGAGACAACATCAAATTCACTGGCACGAAAGGGCCGATTCGCGGCATACTATTAGCATGAACGCCAAACTTGTAATTCCAGCCGACCCTGATCTCCAGGAAACGTCCGAATGGATTGAGGCTTTTGACCAGTTAGTAGACCAGGAAGGTCCCAGCCGGGGCGCCCAGCTTCTTGCGGCCCTCACCGAGCGAGCGCGGCACGCGGGCGTTGACTTGCCTGTCCAGTTGAACACGCCTTACGTCAACACCATTCCGCCGGAAGAAGAAGAGCCTTATCCCGGCGACCGCTTACTCGAGCGGCGCATCAAGAGCCTGGTTCGTTGGAACGCCATGGCCATGGTGCATCGCCAGAACAAAAAGGACGCAGGAATCGGCGGCCATATCTCCACCTACTCTTCTTTGGCGACGCTGCTGGAAGTCGGGTTCAATCATTTCTTCCGCGCTTCGTATGGCGATCAGCCCGGCGACTTCGTTTATTTTCAGGGCCACTCTTCGCCCGGAGTTTACGCGCGTGCCTTCCTCGAAGGCCGAATCAACGAGAAGCAGTTGGAGAATTTTCGGCACGAGCTGCATGGGGCGCCGGCACTGTCGTCGTATCCGCATCCCTGGCTGATGCCCAAGTTTTGGCAGTTCCCAACCGTCTCCATGGGACTGGGCCCGCTCAACGCCATCTATCAGGCGCGCTTTATGAAGTACCTGGAAAATCGGGGCCTCATTGAGAAAACGCCGCGCAAAGTCTGGGCGTTTGTCGGCGACGGCGAAACGGACGAGCCGGAAGCCATGGGGTCCATTTCACTGGCTTCGCGCGAGAAGCTAGACAATCTGATCTTCG
Organism: Acidobacteriaceae bacterium; assembly: GCA_003140235.1. Lineage (GTDB taxonomy): Bacteria > Acidobacteriota > Terriglobia > Terriglobales > Acidobacteriaceae > Angelobacter. Next base: position 8,518 of record PLJN01000144.1, on the reverse strand, counting down.
TAGTCAATTGCAATCTGCAGCGGCTGGACGGCCCGGTACGCGGCAACGGAAAAATCATCAACGAACTGGAATCGGCGTTTCGTGGCGCCGGCTGGAACGTGATCAAAGTCATCTGGGGCTGCGGATGGGACGATCTGCTGGCCCGCGACAAATCCGGCATGCTGATGAAGCGCATGGAAGAATGTGTGGACGGCGAGTACCAGGCTTTCAAGGCCAAAGATGGCGCTTTTGTCCGCAAGGAATTTTTTGGCAAGTACCCCGAGACGCTGGCATTGGTCGAACACATGACCGACGATGAAATCTGGCATCTCAACCGCGGCGGTCTCGATCCGCAAAAAGTTTACAACGCATACAAGCGCGCGGCCGAGCACAACGGCGGACCCACAGTCATCCTGGCGAAGACGATCAAGGGCTACGGCCTGGGATCAGCGCAGGCACGCAACGCCACCCACCAGGAAAAGAAGCTTACTGACGACGCGCTGGCTGCTTTTGTCACCAAGTTTGAAGTCCCCATTCCAGAAAATGAGGCCAAGCAAGGAATACCCTACAAACCAGCGGACGACAGTCCCGAAATTGTCTACCTGCAGGCGCGCCGAAAGGAACTCGGCGGTTATGTTCCCACGCGGGATGTCCCGGCTAAGAATTTTGACGCTCCAGCGCTCAGTACTTTTTCCGAATCGCTCGAAGGCTCGAAGGGCCGTGCCGTCTCCACCACCATGGGATATGTATCCATGCTGCGGCACCTGATGAAAGACCCGACGATCGGCAAACTCGTTGTGCCGATTGTTCCAGATGAAGGCCGCACGTTCGGTATGGAATCCATCATCCGCCAAGTGGGCATTTACGCCAGCCAGGGACAGCTCTACAAACCGCACGATGTAGACATGCTGCTCTATTATCGCGAATCAAAAGATGGGCAGATGCTGGAAGAAGGCATCACGGAAGCCGGGTCCATGGGATCGTTTACCGCAGCCGGAACGGCATATGCGAATTACCATGTGCCGACGATTCCGTTCTTTACCTTCTACTCAATGTTTGGTTTCCAAAGAGTCGGCGACCTCATTTGGGCGTTCGCGGACGCTCGTGGTAAAGGCTTCCTGATCGGCGGCACAGCGGGCAGAACAACTCTTGCCGGCGAAGGGCTGCAACATCTGGATGGACACAGCCTGGTTCTTTCGAGCACCGTACCCACGTGCGCCAGTTACGACCCAGCGTATGTGTATGAAATCGCGGTCATCGTTCAGGATGGCATCCGGCGGATGTATCAGGAACGCGAAGACCTTTTCTACTATCTGACCGCGTACAACGAAGACTACATCATGCCGGAAATGCCGAAAGGCTGCGAGGAAGGCATTCTGCGCGGCATCTACAAATTCAAGGCAGCGGACGGCGGCAAGGCAACCGTCCAATTGTTCGGCAGCGGTTCCATTCTGAACGAAGCCGTGCGTGCCCAGAGTATTCTCGCCGAGAAGTACAACGTGTCAGCCGATGTATGGAGCGTGACCAGCTACAACCAACTCCGCCGTGATGCGCTGGAAACCGAACGCTGGAACCGCCTGCATCCAGCGAAGGCTGAGAAGACGCCATACATCACGACCGCGTTGGCATCGGCGAAAGGCCCCATCATTGCGGCCACTGACTTCATGAAGGTCGTGCCTGACCAGCTGTCACCCTGGCTCAGCGGACGACTGGTGGCCCTCGGCACAGACGGCTTCGGACGTAGCGACAATCGCCAGCATCTCCGCCGCCACTTCGAAGTGAATGCTGAGTCTATCGCTGCGGCGGCGCTTTCACGTCTGGCCCGAGACGGTAAGTTCGACGCGAAAAAAGCTCAGGCCGCTTTGAAAGATCTGGGCGTTGACGCGGAGAAGATTGATCCAGCGCGCGCTTGAGCACTCGCAAGAATTAATTCTTCGATCTCCTGAGTCAACCCTTGGACTCGGGGGCCTGCGATGTCGTTTTGTTCTCTTCTCCTTGACAATCTAGGAGTAGCTTGCTATCTTCCTAGACCATCTAGGAGGAAGACCTTGGGCAAGCCGCTTGAACTTCTGCAGGGCACTCTCGACATGTTGATTCTGAAGGCCGTTTCTCTCGGCCCGCTGCACGGGTACGGCGTGCTGCTGCGCATCCAGCAGATTTCCGGCGACCAGCTTGAGATCCAGCAAGGGTCGCTGTATCCCGCGCTGTACCGGCTGGAGCATCAGGGGTTGATACGCAGCGAGTGGGGCGAATCGGACAACAACCGCAAAGCCAAGTTCTACCAACTCACCGCATCCGGAAAGCGGAAGCTCCAGGCGGAAACCGCGAACTGGAACCGAATGACGCAGGTCATGGGCAGCATCCTGGATCGCAAACCGGAGGGAGCATGAGCCTGAGAGCGAAACTGCGTTCCTGGTGGAAAGGTCTGGCCCAGCGCACTCGTACGGAAAGTGAACTGGAATCCGAGTTGAATTTCCACATGGAGGCTTCCGCTGAAGACCTGATGCGCCACGGAATGAGCCGCGAAGAAGCCTTGCGCCGCCTGCGGCTGGAGCTGGGATCCTCGGTTGCGCATAAAGAAAACTGGCGGTCCGCAGTGGGCCTGCGCTTATGGGATGATCTCCATGCCGATCTGCGCTACGCTGCGCGCCAATTACGCCGTAGCCCCGCTTTTACCGTGACCGTGCTGGTCGTTCTTGCTCTGGGTATTGGCGCGAACGCCGCCATGTTTTCCATTGTGGATGCAACCCTTCTGCGCTGGCTTCCCTACTCGCACCCGAATGAATTGATGAGCCTGGCCACCCGGGACAGCAAGGGCACACCAGCCTGGAAATCATTTGCCGACATTGAGGTGTGGCAGCAGCGCAGTCAGACACTCGCCTCTTTGGGTTATTACAACCCGATTGGCGTTTATCTCAAGAGCCCGGCCGGTGACCAGTTCGTTTCTGCTCCGCTCGTAAGTTCCAATATTTTTTCCGTGCTCGGCGTGCCGCCTATGATGGGCCGCGGGTTTGTCGCGGACGAACAAGTCCCCGGCCGGGGCAAAGTCGTGGTGCTGGGGGAGACCGTTTGGCGGAACATGTTTCAAGGCGATCCCAATATTGTGGGAAAGCAAGTCAGCCTCAACGATGTTCCCCACACGGTTATCGGAGTCATGCCGCCGCGTTTTGTGTTTCCCGCGGATGACACTGTACCGCAGATCTGGGTCCCCATTGCGATTACGGAAAAACATCATGTTCGAGATTTTTCAACTCCGCCATATCAGGCGATTGCCCGCGTCCGCAATGACCGGGGACGAGCCGCAGCGGCCGCAGAATTGACCACCATCCAGCAGGGTCTCGCGCCTCTGTATCAACACTTGACGGGCAACGGACTCGCTCCCTCGCAGGTCGAATTAACTCCCTATCGAGACAGCCTGACAAAAGACTCGCGGGGCGCGCTGATCGCGCTGCTGGCAGCCGTGGTCGTGATCTGGCTGATTGCTTGCGCGAACGTGGCCAACCTGATGCTCGCCCGCGGCATGGCCCGGCAACGCGAGATTGCGGTGCGTGGCGCTCTCGGCGCCAGCCGCTGGCGGGTCGTGCGGCAACTATTTACGGAAAGTCTTGTGCTCAGCGTGGCGGGCGCAACAGCCGGACTCGCGTTGGCGCAAATCGCTCTGCACGTTTTCAGCAGAACACTCAGCACAAGATTGAATCTGCCGGAACATCTTGCACCGAACTTGCCTGTGCTCGGCGCGCTACTCGTCTTAACGGTGTTGAGCGCACTGCTTTTTGGATTGCTTCCCGCCTGGCTGGCCGCGCGGACGCCGTTGGAACAATCTCTGCGCCAGGGAACGGCTCAAGCCGGCGCCAGCCGCAACCGCCATCGCTTGCAGAAGGCCATTGTCGCGGCTGAGATCGGACTGTCGATGGTGCTGCTGATTTCATGCGGGCTTCTCTTGCGCACTGTGTTCGCGTTACGCCATGTCCCGTTAGGCTTTCGCACGGAGCATGTGCTGATCGTGCAGCCGAAGCTACCGCGATACAAGTACCGCGGCCAGGACATAAACCGCGCCGTCTACAAGCCATTGCTGGAACGGGTGCAGCAAATGAACGGCGTCATGTCCGCGAGCCTGACCACGATTGTGCCTCTGCACAAGGGTTTTGATCCGGAGATCACTCTCTACGTGGGCCACGGCGAAAAATCCACAGCGCCGCCGACTCGCATCGACGCTAAACTTAAAGCTGCCGGTCCAGAATTGAAAGACGTGCTGGGCTTCAGAATGTATCAGGGCCGTTTCTTCACTGACCAGGATACGGCCGATTCGCGTCCGGTGGCGGTAGTGAACCGCGCTTTCGCCAGGCTGTTCTCTCCCAACGGCGAGATCATTGATAAATTCAGCGTGGGACTCGACAAAGACCGCCAGGCTACCATCGTTGGCGTGATGGACGATTTTCACCAGACGGCAATCGATGAACCCTCCGTTCCCGAGATCGATTTCTGCACCAATCAGATGCGCCCGACTGACGGTTTTTACCAACCCGTCTTGCAGGTCCACGTAGAACTGGCTATACGCACTGCTCGCGATCCGGAACAATTGATCCCTGACTTGAGGCGGGCCATGGCCGGGCTGAATCCTGATCTCAAAGACAGCAGCTTTCTGACCATGAACCAGGTAGTGGAAGACGCCATGGGCAGCCAGTTGCTGGCGGCCCATCTGCTCGAGCTTTTTGCCGGAGCCGCTCTGCTGGTGGCGCTGGCCGGACTCTACGGCCTGCTCACGTATCTCGTCACACAGAGAACGCAGGAACTGGGCGTACGTCTGGCACTCGGAGCTCAGCGACCGGATATTGTCCGGATGTTGTTGAAGCAGGCGTTCTGGCTGCTGGTCACGGGCGCGGCCATTGGCGTCACGCTTGCGTATGTTTCCGGCCGTTTGCTGGCGGGCTTTCTCTACGGAGTCAAACCGGGTGATTTGTGGACGCTCTCCGCAGTTACCGCCTTGCTGATGCTGTGTGGACTGCTCGCCGCGTACGTGCCGTCGCGAAGAGCATCACGCATAGATCCGTTGCAGGCGCTACGGGAATCGTAAACCCGTCTAACGCAAGCAACTCAGCAAGCGCGATCGCGCCAGGTTACATCTCCTCGTCCAATTCCTCCGGCCCTGCCCCGCCGCGCGGCTCGGTGGGTGGCGGCGGTTTTAGTTCGTAGCCTTGCGGAGGTTCCGCGCCCATCAGATAGCGCACAAAGTAGTCCCAGCGGCGGCGAATCACGTAAGGCTCAGCATAGCCATGACGGCGATTGGGTAACAGCAGCAAATCAAAATCCTTGTTGGCTTTGATCAGTTCATTCACCACCAGCAAGGTGTTATTGGGCGGCACATTGTCGTCCAGTGTGCCGTGCATCAGCAGTAGATGGCCTTTTAGATTCTTGGCGAGGTTCTGGTTGGCTTGGTCATCATAGTTTGTTGTGCCGTCCGCTTTACGCTCCAGAAGCCCGTGGTACCGCTCTCCCCAATCATCTTCGTATTCACGGTTGTCGTGGTTGCCGGATTCCGAGATTCCCACCTTAAAGAAATCGGGGTAGCGAAACATGGCATCGGCCGTTGCGTATCCGCCGCCGGAGTGTCCCCAGATGCCTGCGCGGTCTAAATCAATCCACGAATACTGCTGCGCAAGCTGTTTCATGCCGGTGATCTGGTCGGGTAAGGTGTTGTCACCCAGGTTGCCGAAATAGGCGTCATGAAACTTCTTAGACCGCAGAGGGTTTCCCATGCCTTCAATCTCCACCACGATGAATCCCAACTCGGCCAGACTTTGCGAATCGCCGCGCGCCGCCACAAACGACGCGGTACCGATGCTTCCGCCCTGCGGCCCGGGATAGATGTGATTGATGATCGGATACTTCTTCGTGGGATCGAAATGCGTGGGCTTGTACATGAGGCCGTAAAGATCAGTCACGCCATCGCGGGCTTTTACCGTGAAAGAAATCGGAGGCTGCCATCCTTTGGCCAGCAAGCGCGAGATATCAGCCTTTTCCACCGTGGCCAGCAATTTGCCGGACAGATCACGCAACACCGTGACCGGGGGCACGTCAGGCTTGGAATAGGTATCGGTAAAGAACTGCCCGGAAGGCGACATCGCAACCGCGTGGTTGCCGTCTTCAGGAGTGAGCAGAGTCAGGTTCCTGCCGTTGAGGTCTACGCGGTAGAAGTGGCGGAAATAAGGATTGCGGCCTTTCTCCCGGCCCGTAGCCAGGAAATAGACGACACGTGCCTTCTCATCCACGCGCTCGATTTCCGTCACGACCCAATCGCCGCTGGTGATCTGGCTCTTCAGCTTGCCGGTGGCAAAATCATAGAGATAAAGATGCCCCCAGTTATCGCGCTCGGAAAACCAAATCAGTTCGTTGGTGTTCGCCAGAAATTGCCAGTTCGCGTGACGCCAGCCGGATTCATACTGCGTGGCGACTTTCTCTTCCATGACTTCGCGCACGGCGCCGGTAGCGGCGTTAGCCACTCGCACATTGGCCTGTTTGTGGTCGCGCGAACTGGACACGAACACCAGGTTGGCGGCGTCGGGACTCCACTGCACGTCGGTCCAGTCGCGACATTTAATGTCATCGCAAAGAGTTGATCTGTGCTGGTCAGGAGGAATTTTCAACCGGACAACCGTACGCGTGTCTACGTCAAGGATGACCCGCTCGATCATGGTCACCGCGTCGTCACCGGGCAACGGATATTTCCATGCTTGCAGAGTGGGATGTCCGACTTTGGTGTCAACCAGGTACATGTCACCGACCTTGCGCTGGTCCTGCTGATAGGTGGCGATCTTTTTCGAATTGGGCGACCACAACAGCACAGCCGCTTCGCTGTGTACCCAGCCCGCATTGTCCGTGGCGTAACCGTAATCTTTCACGCCATCGGTGGTGAGCTGGATTTCTTTGCCGGTGGCCACGTCCCGGACCCATAGGTTGTAATCGCGTAGAAATGCCGCACGCTTGCCGTCGGGCGATAAGACGTCCATGCGGCCTCCGGGTGCATCCGACTTGGCCGCGCACGCGTTGCCTTTTACGTCGCAAGTCCAGCGACGCGGGCCAATTTTGAACGAAACCGATTGTCCATCCGCCGAGTATTCAATGGCGTTGAAAGGCAAACGCGCGGCGCCAAAGGTCCTGCCGGCGGCAGTGGAAAGGGCCGCTGCCAGTCTGGCGTGATCAAACGCTGGTTCTCGCGTCAGCTTGACCGGATCAAACACCACAAACTCGCTGCCTTCCGCCGTGGTGTTGCGATACCAGAAGCGTCCGTCGGGAAGCCACGCGGGTTGCACGTTATGCAGCACCAGAGGATTCGCGTTGTACCCCATGAACTTTTCAGCCTGGGAATAGTCGGCGGAAGTCAGCGCCCGTTGCTGCGCCATGAGCGGACTGGCGGAAAAGCAACACGCCATGATGAGAGCAAAGATGAGTGTGAGCTTCGGGGGCGTAAGGAAAGCAGTCTGATCGGTCATTGGCGACATTTTTTAGGCCTTGTCGAGCGGTTGAGATGGTTTTGGTGTAAAGCGGAAGTGATTATACATAAGGCGGCCAGCCGGGCTGCCGCAGCCACGTCACGGTACCACCGCTGCCGGTCCCCTAGCGGACTTACGGCCCAAGGATGTACGTCTTTGACTTCAGCAAGAGCCAATCGGAGGCTTGTTAGGCTAAGCCCTTTATTTTCAATAGATATGACGATAAGTAAATATCCTGACGGCAGCTTTTCCACGATAATAGTTTAGTGACTTACGCTCAACCTATTGACAGGCTCCCACGGCCGTCTTATACTTAGCACTCAAAGGGAAAGAGTGCTAGCAGGCCCCTTCGAGCTCAGATTTGACCAGCTGAAACCACTTTACACAGTTCTGAAAGGAGTTAGAAAACATGGCACAAAAGCTTACACCACTGCATGATCGCGTCGTGATTCGCCGGGTAGAAGAGGCGGAAACCGTTCGCGGCGGCATCATTATTCCGGATACAGCCAAAGAAAAGCCCATGGAGGGCATCGTGATCGCGGCAGGGACCGGGAAATTCGAAAAAGGTCAGACCATTCCTCTGGCAGTTAAAGAGGGCGACCGCGTCCTTTTCGGCAAGTATGCCGGAACGGAAATCAAGATTGACGGCGAAGAGCTGTTGATCGTCCGCGAGGAAGAAATCCTCGGGATTCTGGGCGGCTCCAATCACAAAAAGGGCAAATAGCTCTAAGCCTCTCGTCAGTAATTGAAACGAAATAACGCGAACATCGCGAGACATCGATAGGAGAATAGATTATGGCAAAGCAAATCGTTCACGGGGAAGAGTCGCGGCAGGCCATCCTGCGCGGCGTCAACATCCTCGCCAATGCAGTCAAGGTGACGCTCGGCCCCAAGGGCCGTAACGTCGTCATTGAAAAGAAGTTCGGCTCACCCACCATTACCAAAGACGGCGTGACCGTAGCCAAAGAAATCGACCTGGAAGACGTCTACGAGAACATGGGCGCCCGCATGGTGCGCGAAGTCGCCTCGAAGACCAACGACACCGCCGG
>PLJN01000071.1 GCA_003140235.1 Acidobacteriaceae bacterium | reverse complement strand
CTCTCTATATGTCAAGTTATTTGATGGACACTACACTAGTGCTGAAACCAAGTCCAAACTTCACGCCAAGTTCCCCCGGCCAGAGCATAAAACCTGGGAAAAACTTCCAAGGAAGAAACGGAGAATTCGAGGCGATTTGTAATTCCGCGTTGTCCCGGGAAGCGTTGATCAAACACCGGGACCACGACAAACATTGCGGACTGTCATCTTGAGCAAGCGCGAAGGAGCGGAGCGACTGAGAGCNNGACTGTCCCGGAAACCGCATTTCGTGAGCGTGGTTTTTGCCTTGACCACACTAGACACGTGAGAAGGCCTTCTCTCTTATCGAGGGGGGCTATAATTCTCTTCCGCGTCACTTGGGGAGGTCTTATGCGGAGAGGCGAGCTGGGGATCACTTTAATCATCGCATTTTGGGTTGCGATTTGTGGTGCCAAAGATAAACAACATACATGGCGAGACGGATTGCTGCTCGATGCAACTACCGAATCGCGTTTTTACACCCAAAGTTCGCCCACCTACAAGGATGGCGAAATTAATCCTGCTGGAGGCATCGAAACCCGTCGAGTGGAGATTTGGACCTATTCAATCGATGGCGGCGATTTCGTATGGGTTGGAACACGCGATCTGCGCCTCCGCGGTGATAAGCCACTGAATGTTACCGTTAATAAGCCTATCAAGTTCGCTGTCGAAAACTCCGATATCTTTATTCTCGATGAGGATGGTAAGGAGCATAGGCTTGACTTCAAAAAGAAAATTGCCAAGGCCGCTCTTGCATCTCGAAGCAGTTCTGCCACGCCCGCTGAAACTGGATCAGTGCACATAAGTTCGGCACCAGAAGCGGCTGAAATCACCATTGATGGCGGTTTCATGGGCAATGCCCCAGCCACAATAAAATTGGCTGCTGGCAAGCACGAAGTGCGTCTCGCGTTAAAGGGTTGGCGCGCATGGACGCGAATGGTCGAAGTGACAAGCGGCTCTCAATTGAACCTATCAGCAACTCTCGAAAGAGAATAATGAGGAGGGCCGATAATCGGCTCCCCGCACCTTGATTCTTGCTCTCCGCATTCGTTGGCGCGCCAGCCTCGGCAGAGTCGAGCAAGTTTCTAAATTCGCTTGGGCGTGGCCATAAATGGTCGCTCTTCCACCACGCTGAACGCATAGGACAACTGTTCTGGGTAGAAACACCTCGAATCGGCATGGTAGTGTAAGCATCCTCGGGATCTTTCGACGGCGCTCTCAGTCGCTCCGCTCCCTCGCACTTGCTCAAGATGACAGCGTGAAATTGCATGGTCGTTGGACCAGCAGATTCGCCGAAAAACCAGACCCTCTCCGCAGCGCACAATTATCAAGGAATATTTTTTTTCAGACACCCAAAATCGCGTGACTTTCTCACGAGAAATCGGGTACCATCCGCGCCGGAAAAGACAAGTAATGAGTTAGTCGAAAACGGACGCAAAATTTTCTAAGTCCTTTGGCTTTGGGAATTTAGGAGGAAACGCCGCCAAAATGGAGAAAACATCACCAGAATGAGGGAGGCTTGAGACGCGGGAAGCCGCATTTTTATTGGGNNCGCGTGATCGCCGTGATCGGGGAGGGCAGAATCCTCTATGTGCTTTAGAATCGCTCGTTGGATGAACTGATGGAGGGGAATTGGTAATTTTCAAAATAAGCGGTCGGACAGGGGTGGGCGTTGTAGCACTGGTGTGCCTTTTCAGCGTGGTTTGTCTAACCCAGGTTCCGGAAGGCATTCCACGGGACTTGGCCCGGCAGCGGGCACAGCAGATTTCTGATGTGACGTATAGCCTCAGCTACCGTCTGACGCCCCATGCTCCCACCGCGGGCGGCCATGAAGAAATCGCCTTTCGTCTGGTCGCCGCAAGGCCGGTTTTACTCGATTTTCGTGAAGGCACTGCCGAGCATCTGGTGATCAACGGCGCTGCTGTGCCGGTGCGCATGGCCAATGGCCACATTGAACTGCCGGCGAATGCATTGCGCGCCGGAGAAAACACACTGGTTCTGGACTTTACCGCGCCGGTCGCTCCTGCGGGTAAAGCCATCACGCGTTTTGAAGACAAGGACGATGGCAGCGAGTACATTTACACGCTGTTTGTCCCCATGGACGCCGACATGGCGTTCCCGTGTTTTGATCAGCCGGACATCAAGGCCAGATTCAGGCTGATGATAGAGGCGCCTCACGACTGGACAGTGATTTCCAACGGGGAACCGATGCTCATCGGGGGGCACGAAAGGGTAACCACGGTTTTCGAAGAAACCAAGCCCATCAGCACGTATCTCTTTGCTTTTGCGGCCGGGCCGTTCAAAAAAGTCCACGATACACCGGGCTTGCCTGGACTCTATGTCCGCAAATCGAAACTGCAACGCGCGGAAGAGGAAGCGGCTGAGGTGCAGCAGATCACCGCCGACGGCATTAAGTATCTCTCCGCCTATTTCAATCAGCCGTTTCCGTTTCCCAAGTACGACATGGTCATGCTTCCCGGATTTGCCTACGGCGGCATGGAACATGCCGGAGCAACGTTCCTGCGCGAAGAATCGATTCTGTTTCGTACCGCGCCCACGCACAGTGACCACTTGAATCGCGACATCCTGCTGCTGCACGAGCTCACGCACCAATGGTTCGGCGATTTGGTCACCATGAGATGGTTCGACGATCTCTGGCTCAAAGAAGGCTTTGCGCAGTACATGGCGTATCAGGCACTGAATTCGCTCAAGCCGGATGACAACATCTGGAAGCGGTTTTATCAGGCCATCAAGCCCGCCGCATACGGAATTGACTCGACGCAGGGTACAACTCCGATCTATCAGGACATTCCCAATTTGAAAGATGCCAAATCTGCGTATGGCGCGATTGTCTATTCCAAAGCTCCGGGCGTGATCAAGCAACTGGCGTTTGTTCTGGGCGATGATAAGTTTCGCGATGGACTTCGGCTCTATCTGAAGGAACACGCTTACGCCAACGCTGAGTGGAGCGATCTGGTCCATGCATTTGAACGCGTGTCGGGCAAACAGCTCGGAGAATGGGCGGACGCTTACATTAAGAGACGCGGGATGCCGCAAGTGGATGTGGAATGGACTTGCGACAACAAGGGCCTCGTCAATCATTTTGCCCTTCAGCAACGCAATGTGCTCGGAGAGGGTGGAACGTGGCCCATTGCCATGTCGCTGGGATTGAATGTTGCCGGCATGGGCGTCACTCAGCAGGTGGAACTCAATTCTCCCAGGATGGAGTTGGAGAAGATGCACGGGTCCACTTGTCCTGAGTATGTTTTTGCGAATGAATCAGATTATGCTTACGGCCGCTTCCTGCTCGATGAAAGTAGCCGCAAATCGGTAATGGCAAAGTTGGGGCCTCGCTACGGCGTCTTCGAGCGAACTTTACTTTGGGGATCGCTCTGGGATTCCGTCCGCGAAGCCGAGCTTGCGCCGCGTGACTACATTGACCTGGCCCTGCGACTCCTGCCGGGCGAGACTGACGAATCGTTGGCCCAGAGTTTGATTGGGCGGACTACTGCCGCGCTGCATCGCTATGTAAGTCCGGCAGTGCGGCATGAGCTTGCGGCGAANNTACGACCAGATGCTCCACGCGCAGAGTCAGGACATGCGTATCACATGGTTTCGTGCCCTACGTGGATTCGCGGAGACGGACCAGGGCCGTGGGCATCTCAAAGATCTGCTCAGCGGCAAGATCACGGTGCCCGGAGTCGAGTTGCGACCGCTCGATCGCTGGAGCATGATCGCAACCCTGATCGCTCTGCACGATCCGGACGCCGACACCGTACTGGCGGCGGAGCAGAAGCGCGATACGTCCGGCGAAGCTCAAAAATATGCTTACCTCGTTCAAGCGGCGCGTCCGGACCGCAAGACCAAGCAGCAATACTTTGACGACTACCTCCATAACCCGGCGCGTCCGGAAGATTGGGTGGAGCAGAGCCTGGGAGATTTCAATTACTGGAACCAGCAGGAGCTGACGCTTCCGTTTCTCAAGCCGGCGCTGGATGCGCTGCCGCAGGTCAAGCGTGAGCGCAAGATATTCTTCATGCTCGCATGGCTGAACGCATTCATCGGCGGACAGCAATCGGCGGACGCCCAGTCCCAGTTGCATGGCTTCCTGGACACTGCGCCTTTGGACAAAGACCTAAGGCTGAAGATACTGGAAGTTTCCGACGAACTGGACCGCACGGTGAAAATCCGGAGGAAGTATCAATGATCGAAATCAGTCGCTATTTCCAGCTTGCTCGCAAGCCTGTGTGGCGCTACGATTCCTTTCGCAAGCTGCTCCATTGGGAGGCACGCATGAAAACTGCCGTAAGTTGTTTTGTACTGCTCGCCGCATTGGCGGCGGGGGCGCAAGTCCAGACATTTTTGATTCCTGCCGGAACGCCGGAAGATGCGGCGATCCTNNGCGGATGCGCAGAAACGTCTGGCCCTGTGGCAGGGTTTTGTCACGGAGTTTGCGGCGAATCCGCAAGCTGCGGCCTATGGCAATTCGCAACTGGCACAGTTGTACGGCGATCAGGGTGACGGCGCCAAAGCCATGGCCTATGGCGAAAAGGCCCTGGCGGCCCAGCCGAACAATATGGATGTGATCATTTCGATGGCCACCGTGGCGCAGAAAATGAAGTCAAACGACAAGATGGTGGAGTTCGCCGTCCGCGGCGGCATTGTGTTCCATAGCATCGCCAGCCAGCCGAAGCCGGAAGGCATGGCCGCGGACGAATTTGCCGCGAAAATCCAGGCGGACGAACAGCCGGTGCGGCCTTCCTATGAGTATCTGGAAGCCGTTGGCTTCAACGCGCTCGTAGCGGAGGACGATGCGCAAAAGCGCTTGACCGACGTGGAACGTTTTACCGCCGCTTTTCCTGACTCGCGGTTTCAAGACCAGTTGCTGCAGGTCGCTGCCTACACGCTGGGAAGCCTGAAAGACTCCGCCCGCATGGCCAGCTTTGCCCAGAAGGCGCTGGCTGCGAATCCTAACAGCGTGATCACCCTGGTGACGCTGGCGGCCGCTTTTGTGGATACTGCCAATCCCACCGATGCAGTGACTGCAGAGACGTATGCCCGCAAGGCCATCGACCTCTCGAAGACCCAGACCGCAACCGATCCTGCCAAGCAGAAGATGTATTCAGGACTGGCGCATTCCATCCTGGGCTATTCGTTGCTCAAGCAGGACAAGGCCGCGGCCGCGATTCCGGAGTTGAAATCAGCTGCCGACGAATTGAAGGGAACGCCCGACCCCTATGCGATGGCGCTATATCGTCTGGGATACGCCTACGGCAAACTCAACAAGATGGCGGAAGCCAAGGTCGCTTTGACTGAAGCCGCGTCGATACCGGGACCCAATCAGCAGCCGGCCCGCGATTTGCTGGCCAAGATCGAGGCCGCGCCGGCGAAAAAGCCGCCGACGCGCAAGAAGTGAGCTGTGCGGTGTCTCGCTGATAACGAGAGAGTTGCATCCAAGGTAATGGGATAGTTGGTTTTCTTGCGGGAATTCAGATATCAAGAATTGGTATAATCGGCTTTCAATGTTGAAGTATTCCATCGTCGTCCCTTTCCACAATGAACAGGAGAGCGTCACCGCACTCTATGACCGCCTGAAAGCGGTAATGGAGTGCACCGGCTGCACGTTCGAACTGGTTTTTGTGGACGACGGAAGCATTGACCGCACCTACCGCCTGCTGCGGGAAATTGTGGCCGTGGATAGCCGCGTGATGGTGGTAAAGCTGCGCCGCAACTTTGGCCAGACGTCGGCGCTGGCTGCCGGTTTCGCGCACGCTCAGGGTGAGTACATCATTGCCATGGACGGCGACTTGCAGCACGATCCCGACGATATCCCCAAATTTCTGGAACAACTTGAGAACGGCTACGACCTGGTGAGCGGCTGGCGCAAAGAGCGTGTGGACAACTTTGTGATGCGCCGTCTGCCTTCGCGTATGGCCAACTGGGCCATGTCGAAACTGAGCGGCGTGAAAATCCACGACTTTGGCACCACGTACAAAGCTTACCGCCGGGAGATTATCCAACAGCTTCCGCTCTACGGCGAAATGCACCGCTTTATTCCCGCACTGGCCTCGTGGTATGGCGCCAGCATTTGCGAAGTTCCCATCAAGAATATTGTGCGTCCCCAGGGCGAATCGCATTACGGTATTTCGCGCACGTTCCGCGTTTTCTTTGATCTGATTACCATCCGCTTTTTGCTCAAGTACATGTACCGGCCGCTGCATCTGTTCGGCACCGCGGGCATGCTTTCCATGCTGACGGGTTCAGCCATCGGCGTCTGGCTGATGCTGAGCAAACTCATATGGCATATCGATGTCATGGCCACGCACGGCCCGCTGTTGATTTTCGCCGCAGTCCTGATTGTTTCCGGCGTGCAGCTTCTGGCGCTGGGTCTTCTGGGAGACCTGCAAGTGCGCAATTTCCAGGAACCCGCGCGGCGCGTGCCTTATACCGTTGCCCACGTGCTTCGAGCGCAGGGCCAGGAGCATCCGGTGAACGAGCAGTAGGAATGACCCAACTCACCACACCAACTGAATTGCGTTTGGCCCGCCGGATGGCCCGGCTGGGACCAGAAACTGCCTTTGAAGTTCTGGCCAAGGCGCGAGCCATGGAGGCCCAGGGCAAAGACATTATCCATCTGGAAATCGGCGAACCGGATTTTGATACTCCCGCCAACATCGTGGAGGCCGGCATCCAGGCCATACGCGATGGCTGGACCCACTACGGCCCTTCGGCCGGGTTGCCGGTCATGCGGGAAGCCATCGCGGAAGAAGTGAGCCGCACTCGCAACGTCAAATGCAAACCGGAAGAAGTAGTGGTTGTACCTGGCGGTAAACCTACTATTTTCTATGCAATGATGGCGTTTGTTGAAGAAGGGGATGAAGTTATCTACCCCAATCCAGGCTTCCCGGCGTATGAATCCCTGACGAACTTCTTGGGAGCAACGCCGGTACCGATCCATCTTCGCGAAGAGAAAGATTTTCGCTTTGATCCCAACGAATTTGCGGACTTGATCACCCATCGCACCAAGCTGGTGGTACTGAATTCTCCACACAATCCGACTGGCGGCGTGCTCAGCCAGCAGGACCTGCTCGACATTGCCGCAGCCATCGGCGATCGCGACATCATTGTGCTGTCGGACGAAATCTATAGCCAGTTGATTTTCGAGGGCGAACATCATTCCATCATGTCTTTGGACGGATGGAAAGACCGCACGATCATGCTCGATGGTTTTTCGAAATCATACGCGATGACCGGATGGCGGCTCGGCTACGGCGTGATGCGCGCGGACCTGGCCCAGCATTTTTCGCGGCTGATGACCAACTCGAATTCCTGTAGCGCCAGCTTCACGCAGATCGCAGGCGTCGAAGGCTTGCGCGGCGACCAGAGTTCTGTCAGAAAGATGTGCGCCGAGTTTCACCGGCGGCGGGATTTCTTCATAGCGGGCCTCAATAAAATTAAAGGCTTCAGTTGCCGGTTGCCGCACGGCGCTTTTTATGCGTTCCCGAATATCGAGAAGACAGGATGGACGTCGCAGAAATTGGCCGACGCGCTGCTCGACCAGACCGGCGTCGCATGTCTTTCTGGCACAGCGTTCGGAGAGTTTGGCGAAGGCTACCTGCGCTTCAGTATTGCCAACTCGATTGAGAACCTGGAGAAAGCGCTGGACCGTATTGAAGAGTGGGCAACGAAGAACATTTAGCCGCAGATTTGCGCAGATGAACGCAGATCGGTTGGGCTCTTTTGTTTGCAGAAACGCTTAAGCGTGAGCGAAGAAATCGGCGGCTACTAGAATCTGACCAACTTCTGCCCGATCAGCGTTCATCAGCGACAATCAGCGGCAAACTATTTTTCTATGACCAGCAGGAAAGCCCGAATCTTTGCGACCTGCCACATTGGTGACGCGGCCTTGGATCGTTTGCGCGAGAAAGGCTGTGAGGTCGAAGTCTATCCAGGTCCGGAAGCTCCGCCGAAGGCGTTGATTATCGAAAAAGTCCGCAGCGGCGTTGACGGGCTGATCACCACCCTGCGCGATCCGATCGATGCTGAGATTTTTGAAGCAGGCAAGGGAAGCCTGAAAGTTGTGTCGCAGATCGCTGTTGGTTTTGACAACATCAATCGCGGCGACGCGAACCGCTACAAAGTCCCAATCACTAACACGGCACAAGTCCTCACCGACGCAACGGCTGAGTTTGCGTTCTTCATGATGGGCGCTCTGGCCCGCCGGTTGTGGGACAGCGAGAAGCTGGTCCGCGAAAATAATTGGGGTTCGTGGCATCCGTTTCTCCCTTTCTTAGGTGACGAAGTTAGCGGCAAGACCGTCGCTGTGATCGGTACCGGAAGAATTGGCCAGGCGCTGATCAAGAAATGCATGGGGCTCGAAATGAACATCCTGTGCCACGACCCTGCCTATCAGGACCGCAAATTTGTAGCTGCGGTGCAACAACTAATGGATGTGGCCCACGCCAACGGTCTGCACAAACAAAAGCGGTGGATCAAATATGTGGACTTCGAAGACGCGCTTCGCCAGGCCGAGTTTGTGAGTTTGCATGTGCCGCTGGTTCGCGAAGGCGAAGTGGGAATGCCCACCTATCATCTGTTGAACGAGACCACGTTGCGGCTCATGCGGAAGGACGCGTATCTGGTCAACACGTCGCGCGGTCCGGTCGTAGATGAAGCTGCGCTCTACAAAGCGCTGAAGGAAAGATGGATCGCCGGCGCGGCGCTCGACGTGTATGAGAAAGAACCGCTTCCGGCGGATTCTCCGCTACGCGATCCTGATATTGCCGACCGCTGCCGTTTATTTCATCACTTTGCCAGCGGTGGCAGAATCACGCGCCTGTCGATTGATCCGGACAAAGGAATGGCCGGAAGATGCGTGCAAGGTTTGCTGGACGTTCTTGAAGGCAATTACGGTGGCGACATTTCCAAGATGCCGTATGTGGTGAACAAGGAAGCTTTTCTCTAGCGCTATTTGACTGCGACCAGCGCTTCGGCCATGGAACGAAAGATCTTTGCGCCGTCGGCGGAACCGAGCAGCGCCTCACTCGAGCGATCAGGATGGGGCATCATGCCCAGCACGTTACGTCCTTCGCTGCAGATGCCGGCAATGTTGTCGAGCGAACCGTTGGGATTGGCTTCCGGCGTGATTTGTCCATCGGGAGTGGAGTAACGGAAGACAATGCGGTCCTGCTGCTGCAGCGTGCTGAGCGTCTGGGGATCGCAATAGTAATTGCCTTCCATGTGTCCGATAGGAATTTGCAGGACTTCGCCTTTCATGCAAGTGTGCGTGAACGGCGTATCGGCATTTTCCACGCGCAGGGGGACCGGCTTACAGACGTATTTCAATCCGGCATTGCGCATGAGTGCACCGGGAAGCAGTCCAACTTCGCAAAGAATCTGGAAGCCGTTGCAGATGCCGATCACCAATCCGCCGGATGCAGCGAACTTTTTTACTGCAGGCATGATGTGCGCAAACTTGGCAATAGCGCCGGTGCGTAAGTAGTCGCCATAAGCAAAGCCGCCGGGCACGATGATGGCATCACAGTTCTCAAGATCGTGCGAGTCGTGCCAGAGAAACATAGCTTGCTGGCTCGTGGCCGTGGCAGCAGCATGATAGCTGTCATGATCGCAATTGGAACCGGGAAAGATGATGACGCCGAATTTCATAAACCCATTTTAACCACAAAGGACACAAAGGGGCACAAAGGAATAATCCGGTCTTCCCCTTTGTGTTCCTTCGTGCCCTTTGTGGTTAAACTGGTTTTATGGAATTCCACGAACATATACGCACCACCGGCTCAGCGCTGAAGAACTGGTTTGTGGCCCAATGCTACGACTCGGCCGCTGTGGCAGCGCTCTGGCTGGTTGGGCTGACGCTGATCGGCGTGCCTTGGGCCCCGCTGTGGGCACTGATGGCCGGCGTGCTGCAATTCATTCCGTGGTTTGGTCAGACCATCGCCATGATTTTTCCCGCTCTTGTGGGCCTGTTCAGTTCGAACCACATGCGCTTCTTTTACGTTTTGATTTTGTACGTGGTGGTGATGGTGGCGGACGGCTTCTTTTTCCAGCCCTACTTCATGAAGCGGCGGGCCAGGGTGCCGTTCTGGGCGTCGTTGCTTACGCCAATCGTGCTTGCGTTGTTGATTCCGTTCTGGTGGGCGCTGTTTCTGGCGCCGCCACTGTTGGCGATTGGGTACGCCTACTGGCACAAGCGTAAGGCGGAAAACAATCAGTCTGGCGAAATCGTGGTCCAACGGCAAGATGTCGTCATCAAGGCGGAAGATGTCGTGATCAAACAGGAAGATCCGGATCCGCAACAACAACTCCTGCAGTAATGAGTGCTGCGCGCGCCTCCGCGGGACCTTTGACTTGCGCGGCATGCAGGCCAAACTTTCTTGCTGCTTCGACGTTGATCGTGTTGTCGTCGAGGAAGAAGATTGCTGACGGTTTGCAGTTCAATGTTGTGGCAACGTCGAGGAAGGCCTCTTCGTCGGGCTTGATCTTTCCGGTCAGATGCGACGCAAAGTGATGGTCGAAGGCATGCTCCAGTTCCATCTCTTTCATCACGCGCGGCCAATGCAGACCACAGGTGTTGCACAGCGTGGCACGTTTGAAAGGTGCGGGCACGCTCCGGACCACGTTCAATGCGCCTGGCAACAGGCCTCGCGGCCAGGCAGTGAAAGCGGTCAGGAACTCCTGCTCGCTCACCGGCAACCGCAATTCGCGGACGATCTGGCTGGCAAATTCATCGGCGGTAGCGCGACCGGTTTCGAACTGTCTTACCACGGGCGAGCTAAGCCAAAGCCGCCACATCTCCTCGACGGTGACGCTGTTGTTCATCCAGGCAAGCATGGTGGGAACGCCGCTCAGTTCGACGAGAACCCCGCCAACATCAAAGAGGACGACCTGAATTTCACCCGCAATGTTCTCTGCCATAAGCAGGAGATTATAGATGTTGGTAGACGAAGCGCCGCTGATGGAACACACCTGGAGCTAAGAGGCGCTCTTTTAGCGCCGCATAGTTGTGGCCTTCGCTGAAATGCCCTCCCACTTGCTCAGAACATCACTTCGGTTTGGTAGATCGTAGATTAAAGTTTTGGCGGCATTTCGAAGGTCGCTCGCGAGGTTCAATACCCCCAAATTTAGAATTCGCGGATTCCCCGTATTCTGAAAAACGCAGTGGTGCGTGAAGAGCTCATGCTGAAGCAACCATCCATAGCTGACGCTGTTGGTGGGGTCTAGTAGTAGCCTTGGCTGCGACGTATGCATGAGGCAGTGACGCCAGAGGCGAACGGCCACATCACTTTCATTGATGCCGTAGCCCACATGCTGATTCAAGAAAGTGGCCATACGCGAAGTCTGATTTCTTGCAGCTGGAAACCAATACTGAGAGAACAGATCAATTTTGCTAAATAGACACATCACAAATCCGTAACTGGTGTATGGAAAATGATGTGGGCACTGGTGGAAAAGGCTCTTGGTGTGACCGAGAACAAGCCTTGCCTCTTCCTCAAGAAGCGCTAATTCATCCGCCATGCCCTGAGCGTCGTGAAGTATTTGAGCAGTGCTCATCCCAGTAACCGCTAATGTTGTCGCAACCGAACTCATACCTTAAATCGTAGCAGCCTCACATGTTATAATCCACTTGCTTTCATGCGTTTAGGGCTTGCCGGATTACTTCCGGCCGCAAATTTAGAGCTTTGAGGTTTCATCATGTCCGGCCATTCAAAGTGGGCCACAATNNAAGCGCGGCAAGATTTTTACCCGTCTGATCAAGGAAATCACCATGGCCGCCAAGAGCGGAGGAGGCGATGCGGACGGCAACCCTCGTCTTCGGGGCGCCATTGCCGCGGCCAAGGCGGAAAACATGCC
>PLJN01000042.1 GCA_003140235.1 Acidobacteriaceae bacterium | reverse complement strand
AAATCCACCCCCCGCAACCAACCCTTCTTTCTCGAATGTCACGAGTCTTTGGCAAACCTCATTTTGTTTATGTCCTTTGGAGTGACTCGGCCCATCGCTTTTATATTGGTATCAGCGAAGACACTGCGATCAGGCTCGAGCAGCACAATTCCGGCCTGCATGGCTGGACTGCCCGTTATCGGCCGTGGCGACTGGTATTCACGGAAGAACATCCCGACTACACTTCGGCTAAGAAGCGAGAGAACGATTTGAAGGCACAAAAGGGCGGCAAAGGCTTCTTTGCGAAAACGGGGCTTGATCCCCGGCTATTTCCGCGTGTGGGCTCATGATCCCGGTAGGCAGAATCGGTCGCTCAAATCCGCCCCGCAACCAACCTTCCTTTCTCGAAAGTCTCGTGAAGCTCCGGCTTTTCCTACACTCACTTCGACCGCATCAGCATGACTTCAGTGGCTTTAATCAGCGCTGCGGCGACCTGGCCTTTTTCCAGACGCATCTCCCGCGCAGCGTCTGCTGTAATGATGGACGTGAGGCGCTGCCCGCCAATCGAGAGTGTGATTTGCGCCAGTAAGCCTTCGATCTTCATGTCGACGATTCGGCCCACGAGTTGGTTGCGTCCGCTGATTTTTCGGTAGTTCTCCCGGCGGCCTTGAATTGGGCCGAGCGCGGGGAGTCCGGAGAGCAGGCGATCAAATTCGCTTTCCGGAATGCGGTGATGGCCGCCCGGCGTTTTGACGGTCTTGATCTTGCCTTTGTATATCCACTGTTTCAGCGCCGGATAGCTTACACCCAGCACTTTGCAGGCATGTCGAACAGGATAGAGTTTCTGCGGTGAGTCGGACTTCATGTTTCTACTCCAATCATTATTGCGATCAGATCGGCGCAAGGAGTGAACGCAGCGAAGGAGTCGCCGGCGATCCGTAAAGTTCATCCCACGTGCCTTGCTGCGCGACTGTTCCTTGCTCAACCACGATCACTCTTTGCGGACACAAGCGTTTCAGGACTTCAGCATGATGATCGACTGCAATCATGCTGAAACCGATGGTCTGTGCCCAGAAGACCAGATCGTCAATCAATTCCCGGACCAACTGGCGGTCCAAGCCGGCGAACGGCTCGTCGAGCAAGACCAGAGGAGGCTTGCGGGCCAGCATTCGAGCCAGGCTCACGCGACGGGCCTGACCGCCGGAAATCAGAGATGCTGGAGCCGACCAGAGTGGATCGAGTTGGAGACGGTCACGCAACGTCTTGATCCACTGCTTTTGTTCAGCCGTGGCTGCGGTCTCTTTGGTGATTCCAAAGTTGATGTTCTCGCTCACACTCAGGTGAGGGAAGAGCCCCGGCTCTTGGGTCAGGTATCCCAAAGGACGCCGGTGCAGGGGGAGCGACGGCGGAAAAAGCTGGAGGTGGTCGAGCTTCACAAACCCGTCGTCTGGTTCTTCAATTCCAGCGATGCATGCCAGTACAGTGCTCTTGCCGGCTCCCGACGCGCCGAACAATCCGAGCGATTGTCCACGCTCCAGTTCCAGCGAGACATCCACGCTGAGTTCGCGACGCTTCTTGATGATGTGGGCTTTAAGCATGGCGCCGTCTTTGGGCCAGTACGTGGACCAGCCAGGGAAGCGGCAGGGCAACCGCCAGAAAAACCACGAGTAAAGGCATCACCGCGGGCAATCCAAAGCTCTGCAGGTTCACCCACAATTGCACCGGCATGCCGGAGGGATAGTAAGCCGTGACCACCACGGCGCCGAATTCTCCGATGGCGCGGACCCAGGCAATACTGAGGGCAACAGCCAAGCCGAGCCGGGAAAGTGGCAACGTCACTCGCAGAAAAACTCTCAGCGGCGTCAGACCGAGCAATGCAGCCTGCTTCTGCAACATGACCGGGACGGCATCAAAAGCAGCCACCGCGCCGAGTACGTAATAACCCATGCCCACGTAAACCTGCGTGGACACAAACGCGGGGGCGCTGTTGGTCATGAGGATTCCGAAATGCTCCAGCCACGAGCCGACTGCGCCGTAGGGACCAAACGCCAGGGTCAGAAGGATTCCCATAGCGAGGGGCGGTAACAGAATCGGAACCAGTAATATGGCTTGCCAAAACAGCCGCTCTCGCGTTCCGCAGCGCGCAATGTAGGCGGCCACCGGGGTGCCGATAGCCACGATGATGACCATGGCGCAGCCCGTTAGCAAGAGAGACACGCGAACGGAAGACAACGCAGGTCCGCGGATATCTTCGCCCCACTGCCACGCGCCGATGCGCGCAAATAGCGCAGTGAGCGGGTAGAGAAGCGCCAAAGCAAATAAAGTGGCGCCTCCGCGGGCAATCCAGCGGCGATTAGTGTTCATGCACGAAGCGCAGACGCGTCCCCCGGCGGATCGTAATTGTAACGGCGGAAAATGGCTTGCGCTTCTGCGCCTTTGAGCCATTCCACGAAAGCGGCGGCGCCTTTCGGATTGGGCGCATCTTTGAGAACAGACGCATAGTAGATGAGAGGTTCGGGGTTATATGTCTTGCCGCCAGCAGACAAAGCAATCTCCGGATGGTCGGTATGAACATTTTGACCGCTCAGGTTCACTTCTCCGGGCAGCGTGACGAAAGGCAAATTGAGCGGCCCCGGCTGGATCTTGTAGGCGGACGAAGCGTCCAGCTCACCGCTTTGCAGGCGGGCCATCACAGTGGGCTCGGTAAATATCTGTTTCTCGTTGATCGTCGGGCCGAGGACCTTCTCCACCAGATCTGCTTGTTTGTATATTTTGGCGGCCAGCATCATCGTGAAGATGATATTGCGCCCTTGCGGATCGGTGACTGGATCGGTCCGCCCAAATCGCAGACCGGGCTCCAGAAGGATTTCCCACCAGTTTTCATTCTTGCCTCTGGCAGCAGCCGCAAAGCGGGAAGCGAAGCGGCTCTTGGGACTGTACGCAATCACCATCTCCGTGTGCGCCACGGGCTGCGCGGAGCCGGCTTTACCGGCGCGCAGTACGGTGAGTGCAGGTCCTGGCGTGACCGGAATGAAAACATCCGGACGAAGGCTGCCTCCGACAATTAATTGCGCCAGAGCGCTGGCGCCTTGAGCGCGGCCGCGAAACTCGAGTTTCAAGCTCTGCGCTGCGGAGGCTTTGATCGGGCCTTCCATCATGGAGCCCATGGAGCCGGCATATGCAACGTCAATCGCGGCCAAATCTGCTGCCAGCAGTTTGGTGGGAAGTCCGGCAATGGCTGCGCCCAAAGTCAGAAAGCTGCCGCGCACCATGAGTTCTCGTCTGGTCAGGTTCTCCTTTTTCAATCAGGACTCCTCGATGGAGAACGATTTGATACGAACTTGACCGTTGTTGTCAACTGAATTTATACGTATTAAAGCCAGCCTTCAGGAGTACGGCTGTGGTGTGCCATGGAGCAGACCTGGGACTACTATCGGGCGGGGCAAAATAGAAAAAGGGCGGGGACAACCCCGCCGCTAATCCTTTGCTTCGTGATCGGCTATCGATCCTCTATTGGTTTTGTTCGAGTGTCGCGTTCACGCTTACGGCGCCGCCCGGGGCGACCGTCATCACACGCTTCCACACTTTGAAGCCGGGCTTTTCGACCTGGATCGTGTGGTCCCCGGGAACCAATGGCACTGACGATGGTGTGCTGCCCATGTACTTTCCGTCTATTGCGATGTCCGCACCGTCGGGCGTTGATTTAATTTCCACGGCGACCGTCTGCTGGCCCGCGGGAATTGCAACAGTGGGACCACCCAACGCGATGTCGCGATCGCCGTCCACATAAGCGGTGAAAGCCGTACCCATCGGAATCACCACATCTTTACCGCGCATGATAAGAAACAAGGGAGACAGCAGGACGGTGCCGACGATCACTGTGCCGGTCTTGTCTTCTCCCTTTCGCGCCGCCGTCGTGCGGACGCGGATATTGCTTCCATCCGGTCCTTTCACATAGTCGACCGAGAAATTGAGCTTTCCGGCGCGTCCCATGCGTCGCCTGGGTTCAGCCTCCGTTACGTGCCCGACCGCGGTGGCGCCCTTGGGGATCATGACAACATCGCCGACCTTGACGTCCTCGGTCAACTCAAAGTTAACCTGATCATCGTTCTTGTTAGTGGCGGAACTGAGGGCCGCAGTGAGGGCCAGCCGTAACGCCGTGCCATCAGGAATCCTTACTGATTTCGGCTGTCCCTGCGCGGCAGACGCCCCGGGAAGCAGCGCGGTTAAAAACAGAAGAATGACAAGAAAACCTGATTTGAAATGCTGAGCCATTATGAAGGCCTCCTGGCCGGTCACGTTCTTCGAATATGTCGAGTGTATGGTTTCCGGGTATCGCGCTACTGTGATGCGCGTTACGGTTCTGCGCCATGTCTCCTTCATCATAAATGGAAGACCCGGACTGAGGGCGTTATGGATCGTGGAAGCAAACGCCCCCGGCCTTCAAAGACGCCGGCGTGAGGCTTTTTCGGATGTGACGCTCATCACTGCACCGCAGCCAGCCATTCCTATCTAATCGACGCACAGGAGGATGCATATGAACAGATGCAGCGCGGAAATCGCGATCTCAAATGTGTTGCTCACCACCGATTTTTCGGAGGAATCGGTCCAAGCGATTGATTGCGCACGCGGACTGTGCGACCAGTATGGCGCGACCCTGCATGTTGTCCACGTGCGGGATTCCTTTCCGTATGCGTTGAGTGCCGACGCGGATGTCGTGGCACGAATCGAAGAGATTCGCCAGAAAGGGAAGTCGCAGATGAGGGAGTTCGTACGCGCTCATCATCTGAACAGAAAACGATGTGGGTCAACGCTGATCGCAGGAGGGCCTTCTGTCGCTATCGCAAAGTGTACTCGCAAGCGTGAAATTAATCTCGTCGTGCTCGGAAGCCGGGGGACCGCAGGAAGGAGTCGCTTATTCGATGGCTCCATGGCAGAAGAGATCTTTCGCACCGCACAATGTCCCGTCATCGTCGTCGGGCCGAAAGCCAGGGTCGATGCCGATGCGGGAAGATTCGGCCGGTTATTGTTTGCCACGGACCAAAGCCGTGCATCCAGAGCAGCAATTCCGTATATTGAATTCCTGCTGCATGAGAACCCTTCCAGTAAGCTGACAGTGGCGCATTTTGCCGAAGAAGAATGCGTCAATGTGTACGAACGGCATCAGGTCCGGAAGCGCCTCGAGCGTGAACTCACAGAAATGGTGGATCCCGGTCTTCGCGGTCAAATTGAGGATGTGGCCGTTGACTCCTGTGCGCCGAACGAAGGAATGGTCAGGATGGCTGATGGGTTCAAAGCCGACTTGTTGGTCCTTGGCGTGCGCTCTGGCGGCGCCTTTACCAGGGCGGCCACTCACGGGCGGCATTCCATTGCGGCCCGCGTGATTTCAGGGGCGCCTTGCCCTGTACTGACTGTTCGTGCCGCATGAAGATCTTATTGGGCCGGCCTCAGCCCATTCTTCGGGGCTTCGCGGCCCGGTTTCCTCTTCACCTGTGAGGATTGCACATCGAGGATATGCCACAGATGAGATGATAAGGGAGTGGGTGATGCAATTTGTCCAGGCACACAGCATCTTCGCGGCTAGAGCGGCATCCGAGCATAAAACAGGACCGCAGCATCTCCGTGCCACCCGGAAAATCCTCATTTGGTTGGCTGAAGGAGTATGGTAAGGACGCGCCGATCGCCATATTCACCTGCACAGCCATCTTCACCTACTTGGCGCTGCACTACGCATGGCATATCGGTCCCATGGACGCGCTACCACTTCACCTGGCACTGCTGGCCGGCGGAATTCCGCTGCTGGTCGGGCTGGTGCGGCAACTTTTCAAACTGGAGTTTGGTTCAGACTGGCTCGCCGGGGTCTCCATCGTCACCGCCGCCTTGCTGCATCAGTACTTAGTCGCTTGCATTGTGGTCCTAATGCTCTCCGGAGGATCGGCACTGGAGCAGTACGCAACTCGCAAGGCTTCGTCGGCGTTGCGCGCGCTGGCGAAAAGAATGTCCACGATCGCCCACCGTGTGACCGAGGCCGGCTCGACAGTAATCCATGTTCAAGACGTTATCGTCGGAGACATGCTGGCCATCTTTCCGCACGAAGTTTGTCCCGTGGATGGCGAAGTCATAGAGGGCCACGGCGAAATGGATGAGTCGTATCTGACGGGCGAGCCGTACGAGATCGCCAAGGCGCCCGGATCGCAGGTCCTCTCCGGCGCGATCAATCAAGATACTGTGCTGAAGATCCGGGCAACGCGGCTACCTGTACATTCACGTTACGCACGCATCTTGAAAGCAGTGGAAGAAGCGGAGCAGGATCGGCCCAAAATACGCCGCATTGCCGACAGGCTGGGTGCCTGGTATACGCCGATTGCTTTGCTGGTTGGTGCTCTGGGCTGGATTGTCAGCGGAAGCGCCGAACGCTTCCTGGCTGTGGTTGTGATTGCCACTCCATGCCCGCTTCTGATTGGAATTCCGGTGGCCATCATCGGCGGGATTTCGCTGGCTGCAAAACGCGGCGTGATCATCAAGAATCCTAAAATCCTGGAAGAGATAGACACCTGCGAGACTTTTTTCTTCGACAAAACCGGGACCTTGACGTATGGCCGCCCAGCGCTGACTGATGTTTTCTGCCGCGCCGGAGTCACGAAGGCAGAAATTCTCAGGTACGCAGCCAGTCTGGAACAATATTCCAGGCATCCGCTGGCACAGGCCATTTTGGACGCAGCGAAAGCGGCGCACATTGACCTCGCTGCTCCTACCGGTGTCAGCGAAAAGCAAGGCGCAGGACTTTCTGGCAGTACGGACGGCCATCAACTCCACATCACCGGCAGGACTCAGGCCATTGCGAACAACCTGGTGGCGAATTCGGAATTACAGCCCGTGGCATCGGGGCTGGAGTGTCTGGTCTTTCTGGATGGCCGGTTTGCAGCGCTGCTTCGCTTTCATGATGAACCACGCGCGGACAGCAGTTCTTTTGTCCGCCACCTCAAACCCCGGCACAACGCCCGCCAGGTAATTCTTCTTTCCGGAGACCGGCAGGTGGAAGTCGAGCATATGGCGCAAATCGTCGGCATCGAACGCGTCTACGCCGGGGCCACTCCGGAAGAGAAGCTGAAACTGGTAACGGAAGAGACTTCAAAGCACAGAACACTATTCGTGGGCGACGGAATTAACGACGCGCCGGCGATGCTCGCGGCCACAGCCAGCATCGCACTCGGTGGCCAGAATAGTGACGTCACCGCCGAAGCAGCCGACGCGGTAGTGATGGACTCGTCGCTGCGTAAAGTGGACGAACTGATGCACATCGCCCGCCGGACGCGATCCATTGCGCTCCAGACTGCGATTGGTGGCATGATCTTAAGCGGCATCGGAATGTTGTTAGCGGTAGTTGGCTGGCTGCCCCCGCTCACCGGCGCTATTACGCAGGAAGTCATTGATCTTGCCGCTGTGCTCAATGCGCTGCGTGTCACTCTGCGCACCACCCAATTAAGCGATTTCTGAAACGGCTTGCTGAGTACACTGTCGCTGTAGCGGTGCAATATCGCAGATGTGATGGACCAGGCAGGGAGTTCGGGAAAAGAGCAGAGGGCTGTGATATGCGGCGATGTGGACCTATTGAGTTCACCAGGAAGCCAACGGCCCGGATCATGACCTTCACAGCCCTCAAGTTGCACTGCGTCTTGCAGTAACCAATCCCAGTTAGCTCATCACAAAGCTACTGATTGGCCGTCTCCCGATTACCATCGGAAGACTGATCGTACGGTCTGCCTTGAAAGGCGGGTGAACCCCTTTTTCTTTCGACCGCCGATGATTTACACGATAAATAAAGAACAATGTTCACGTATGTGACGACCGTCACTCAGCTTTGTGACGTGCTTATGTACGTCCCATCGCTATGTAAAGATCGGCGTCCTGCGCCAATTCTGTTTCCAGAAAGATGCCTTCTTCCTCTAGCCAGCCTTTTCTCTCCATCAGTTCCTCCATGAGATTGCGGCGGCTCATGGTCAACTCTTCCACCAGGGCCTTCGGCGCACGCTGCGCCAGTCCAAATGCTGCCGGGTTGTTTAGCACGCGTCCCAGGGCCCGATAAACTTCGACAATCCGCTTGGTCGTCGCCATAGTAGTTGCCTCCTCGCTTTCATCTATCAATCCGAGACTACCGTTGGCAAGCCCAGAGTGTCCGTGACGGGCGTCACAGTAGAAAAGGGAGGCACAGCCGGTCCCCGCACAATGAGGTGTGTCGAACAGCACATACACAACCGCCTGCAGTGGGTAACCTTGACGGAGAATTGGTACCGGTTATTTAAAGAGGTGGCAGTCAATGAAGAAAGCAACGATTATTACTTACCTCGGAGCAACGCTGGCAGTCACTCTCTGCCTGGCCGTCGTGGCAGACACGGCCCGGGCTTCGCAAGAGCATCCGTCAAAAAATGCCAAGGAACAGGAACCGATGCATCTGATTCCATCGCTCGACGGTGGCGAGCTCTTTCGCTCGTACTGCGCTACTTGCCACGGCGTCACGGGAAAAGGCGATGGACCAGTCGCCGCTGCTCTGGAGGCGAAGCTCTCTGACCTGACCACCATTGCCCGGCGAAACGGTGGAACGTTTCCCACCCGGCGGGTGCGCACGATCATTGCCGGCGATGATCTGATCATCGCTCACGGTACGAGGGAAATGCCGATATGGGGACCGATATTCCACCAGGTGGAATGGGACCGGGACTTTGGGAACGTTCGCCTGGACAACGTAACCAAATACGTAGAGTCAATTCAGGAGAAGAAGAAATAGGCAGCCCTGTCGGAGCGTGGCTCGATAGCACTTGCTTGCTCACGGCGCTGTGACACACCGGAAGCCGTAATATGCTGGTCCGGTTGATTTGCTGGTGGCCATCGCTCGACCTGTATACGCAAAGCGATAGACGCGTTGCCGGTCCACTTCCGTTGCGGTCCACCAGTAGATGACAGGCGAGTACGGGTCCCAAAGGGGAGATTCCTTATCTGGCGTAAGTCGGTATAGCGGCACGCCACGACTGTCCCAGATGCCTCCGGCATTGGCGCCGTGGAAGCTGAGAGAGCGAGTGAGTTCTTCAGCCGTGGGAAGCCGCCAAGTGTTCGTTGGCTTGTCTCCGACAGATGAACCATCCGAAGAAAGAGACGCACACGCACGTTGCGCCTGATACCAGTTCGCCCCCCGCGCCGGCCATCCGGGACCCGCGGACGCCCATCGCAACCGTACACCCTGTCCCTCGATGATCCGTTCCCCGCGGTACCCGTCATCGACCCGTTGCGAAACGCAGTATGCCGGCAAGGCCCCGGACAGGATCAGGGTAATGATCGGTAATCCGCAAAGACAATACAGAGCCCATCTTTTGCGAGGCAGCCTCCCGAACCAGTACAGCACTCCTAACCCGGCCAGTGGCAAAGCGATCCAAAGGCGGCCCGAGGGCGTACTGAATTTGGCAGCCACGACCGCAGCCAGCACCACATGGAGCAGCGATCCAAACCGGGGCCACAGAACGCCGGCTACAGCGGCGACCATGAGGATCAGGACCGGCAGCAGATACTGAACGATGGTCAGTCCGATATTCATCCAGAGAGAGTGGTAATACCAGCCCTCGTAGAACGCTTCTATCGAACCCCAGACAGACCAGAACACCAGGACCGCAGAGGACATCGACACGGCCAGCCACGCAACCACTCGTCTCCAAGTCGGAACCTGAAGGTTCGCCTTATCATGCATCCGATTTTGGAACAGGGCAATTCGCATGTAGAAACGAACAAGAAAGCTTTTGGAGCTGGACGAGCTACGTCTCAGCCGTCAGAGCAGCGTGGATCCTGCTCAGGTCCGTTCAATATCGCAGCCAGGCAGCGACCTCATTGCGTCCATAGGATCCTTCCGGCCCGGGCAACAGGATTTCTGCTTCTGTCAGCAGGGCTTTGCGAATCAGGGCTTCTTCCGCAAAAACGAGATGAGTGCTGCTGGTGCAGAAGACACACTTATCTCCGGTCCCAGCGTGCAGATGGCCGCATTGCCCGCACTCGGCGACCATTTCAGGGAACGGCTTGCCAAGAAGGACCTTCTGGACCCGTCCTTGCTCCAGGTTGTCGAGCACCTGGTCCAGACCACGAGCACCGTGAGAAGAACCCTCATTGATTGTCTGCGACAAGTCCTCGTAGCGCCTCTGGAGACTGGCTTCAAATATCGGTTTGGTGGCCTGAAGCACTTCTGCCGGAGAGACGTCGAAATTGGGTGTATGGAAGCGGCCGATTAGGGCGGCCCTTTCGGGGTTAAGAAGCTGGGGCTCCAGATCGCTCCACAAGTCGTCGCGGCAACCAATCACCACGCGAAGGCACTTCTGCTCTTCCATGAACCGGTGAATTTCCCAGGAAAGCTCCTTCAGATACGCTCGCGCGCGCTCTTGCTGGTTTCCGTCAACATGATGAGACCAGCCAACGCGGGAATTGCCTGAATGCAGGCTAAGATCTTCAGGCTTGAATCGTGCACGAATCTCTTGGATCTCGGTGCCGTGCACCACAAAGGCGCGGGCTTTCCCGTGCTCAACCATGACCACGCAATAGAGTGCAGATGATTCAATCGCGCGCAACAATGGCGCGAGATGGAAGTGGCGCCGAACCTCGAGGCGGCTGACGGAGCCAGCCGCCGGCAAATCGAACGACTGCCAAATGTGCTGGTCATGACAGGCAAAGATCGCGTTGAGTCGCGACGGAGCGTACCGGAGCTCTTCTGCAGCCATCACAATTCCACTCAAGTCCTTCGATACGCCATGGTCCGTGTGGGGTTTGGCGACGATGTTCTTTATCAGCTGTTGAATCATCAGCACTTCTTCGCGATGCGAATTGTCCGGATGTGAAGAAAGACTGAAATAGAAGGACACGGCATGCGCATTCTCGTCACAAAACTGTGCCAGGGCCAGAAGGTCTTCTCGGATGACGGACTGCCGTGATTCCAGATGGATACTGGGAATGGTTGACGTATGCATAAAAGCCTCGATGACCCCTTTTAGTATGTTTGCTGGTCGAATGAAAACTCAAAGCAAACTCTTCTTTCCGCATTGCTACGCGGTCGAGAGCCCACGCATGGGCTGGCGTGGCACCAGGTGCATTGCACCATTCAATTCAACTTCCAGATTCAAGTGGCTTGAGCAATCGCCGCACAGCCAAAAGAACTCCACTGTTGACTCAGATAACGGTTTTTCGCGGTGGGGCACAGCGACCACTTGTCCTTGCCCGAAGTATAAGAACTGCGCGCTGCATCCCGGATTAGCACATTGCGAGACCATCGTCTTGCTCCTTAGATCCTGATTGGACAACTCTATTGCAATCCAAAATGGCTTCTAAGGGATGTGATGGGCATCACACCTTCACGGTCGCCGGTGAACATCCTCGGGCGACAAGCAGACGCATTGCGGCAAACAGCTCCAGGGACAGGATGTAGGCAGCTCCCGCTATAGGATCCCGGCCCGCAAAATATTCGGAAAGCGTAAGGTTGCGCGACCAAAGCACAACTGTGAACTCGGTAACAAGCAAGAAGGTCAGCGCAGTCTAATCCGACGCCGAGTCGTGCAGCTGGCGTTAGAGACGGCAACGAGCGCCGAATCACCTACCGCGCAGCCACCAGTCTTGTCTCGATCCGTTCGGTTGTTCTCGCACTCAACCTCCCTGACAAGTCTGTTCAATATTAGTCATCACCACAAAGTGTGACACAGATCACAGAAGAATGGTTCTGGGTTGTTATGTAATCTCGATGATCGGAGAATTGAGGTCAAAGATGCAATAACAGCACGAATGAATAAGGGCAAAAAACTCAAAATAGTAGGAGGGTCAACAAATGCAAGTTACAAGTAGCCGTGAAAAGCTACTGAAAGGCACCCCATTGCCTCCTGCCGAGGCAGCTCTCATCCCGTGGCCCCTCTTGGCAAGAAAAGACCTGGGCCGCACGATTTTTAACAGGCAAGCGCAGCAGAGCATTTTTTCACAAGGAGATCCAGCAAATGCTGTTTTTTATATCCAGAAGGGCAAGGTCAAGCTAACAGTCTTCTCGAAAAGCGGCAAGCAAGCAAATATCGCCTTGCTGCACGCTGGCGACTTTGTAGGAGAAGAGTGCGTAATGGCAATCCAGCCGCAGCACATGGCAACCGCAGTCGCGATTACTCCATGCACATTGCTCAGGATTGAAAGAGGAGAGATGCTCAGGGCGCTGCACGAGGAGAAGGCATTCTGCGATGTTTTTGTCGATTTTTTGCTGGCTCGCAATGTGCGCATTCAAGAAGATTTAGTTGATCAGCTCTTCAATTGCAGCGAAAAGCGGCTGGCCCGGGCGCTGTTGCTGTTGGCTCGATCTGGCAAAGATGGTGCGCCGGAAACGGTGATTCCCAAAGTAGACCAGGAAACGCTGGCAGAGATGGTGGGAACCACGCGCTCGCGGGTCAGTTTCTTTATGAACCGCTTTCGAAAACTGGGATTCATTGATTACGGCACTGGTCACACCGGTGTCCTGCGAGTTCACGATGCACTGATGAACGTTGTTCTCAACGATTGTTCCCATACCTGCGCCTGTTGGGGCGACTTCCAACGACGCAATCAATTAAAAACCATGCGGAATGGGGCGGCCTGACTCCAGTCCTTGTGGGAGGCTCGCGGAGATGGTCCTACGCGAGAAAAAGCCAGACGTAGCCCGCACACAACTCNNACTTTATAGGTCACGGTGTTGCGGAAATGCGTGCTGATCTCCCTCGCTTTGCGAATACCAAATCCGATCAAGTCGGCGTTCTGTTCATGGGCGACGTCCAGGATCGTTTCCGCCGGTTCCCCGCTCTTGATCAGGAATTCAGCATCACACTCGGGACTGATCTGAGGACCATAGATCCGCATCATCTCGTGACGTAAGGGTTCAGCCAGACTCTTGGCGTCGGGGTTATGTTCCGTTTCCGGGGGAAGCACGTGCAACAAAATGAGCTTCGCTTGGTATTCATGGGCCAATGAGGCAAGATACGGAAACACCGCCTGAGACTCCACTGACAGGTCCGTGGGAAAGAGAATGTTGTGGACTTCAACCGTGCCCTGGAACCGCTCGGCGAGATACGGACCTACGGTGAGCACAGGACAAGACAGGTCGCGAAACAGCGCCTCGGCAACGGAGCCCATAAGAAGGTGCTTCAGGCCGACACGCCCATGAGTACTCAGCACAGCCAGGTCAATTGCGTTCTCGTCCACCATCCTGTCCAACTCTTCGACCGGGTCGCCGCTCTTCACGATGGGCCTGGTTGAGATACCCAGCTCTTTGGTGACGCGCATAAGCTCGGCAAGCTTCCGTCTGACATCGTGTTCCTGTTGATCGTCGGCGTCGGCAACGGCTTGCGATGTGGCCATGTCCTGAGGTAAGGGTGACCAGACGTGCGCCATAAAGATCTCAGAGTTGTAGCGACGGGCAAGCGCGGAAACAATCGGCAACGCCGCACGGGAGCCTTCCGAGAAGTCAGTTGCATACAGAATCCGTTTCAGCTTGATTTCGGGAATCATTGGGATAATCGCAGCAGCTGCGTTCATGGCGTTACCTCCTGTACCTATAGTCTCTCTTGCAGGCGGTGGAACGCTGTGACCGTCGTCACAGCTAATCCACCAGGCCCAGCAACATACGTGACCCACGTCACAGCCTTCCGTGCATCGGAATTGCGAACATGATTCCAGCGCAGAGGGTTGGTATGCCAGGGAGTGAACTTTTAACCGCACTGAAAAGCCAGTTGGCTTTCTTCGAAACCGCGGGCTATGGACATACCTACCGCTGCCCGTGGCGGCCAACGCTGTTGATTCGAGATTCGCCGCTATGTCTCAACGCTACTTTCACCACAGCGCCGCCGTGTAGCGAATGCGTTCTATTTCCGATGATCCCGGCGGAGAAGAAAACTTCACTCATAGCCTGCCATCACATTCCGCTGAACGCAGCCGGTGAAACCATCGCCACAATGTACGAGAAAGCCAGTCAGAAAAAACTGGACGAAACGTTTCACAAGTGGCTCTGCGCCACAATTCACAACCTAAAGGAAGAGAGGCAAATGCCATGAAAACTTTGGAATGCACCACAGCGATTTCTTTCAAGAATATTCTTTTTCTCACGGACTTCACGCCGGCGTCGGACGCCGCCTTCACGTACGCGGTGGCCGTGGCCCGACACTTCGTCGCCCGGCTCTATGCGGCGCACGCCGTTGCTCCTTACATCCCCATTGAGATGGAAGTCCCGGTAATGCCGGACATTCTCAGCAAACTTGAATCTGACAAGCGGGCACAACTGCTGGAGCTGGTCAAGAAGACCGGCGTATCGAACACCGTGCTCGTAACGCAGCAGGACATCGAAGTTGCCGTGCCGAAGTGGATCAACGAGCATGGTATTGACCTGATTGTTATGGGGACGCATGGAAGAAAAGGCGTTGACCGGCTCTTCCTCGGTTCCACAGCGGAAGCCATCGTCCGCACCGCAACATGCCCGGTGCTCACAGTCGGACCGGGCGTTATGGCACAGCCCGGCGATCTAGACATCAAGAAAGTCTTGTTCGCAACCAGCTTGTCCAAGGAAACGGACCCGGCCGCTGCTTACGCTCTCTCGTTTGCTCGGGAGCGCGGCGCCGATTTGACGGTGCTCCACGCTCTGCCTGATCCGGCTGAGACGCAAGAGGACTGGAGAGTACTGGCGGACATCGCTCGCGACAAAATGAAAGAACTGGTTTCCATCAATGACGGACAGCTCGGTAATGTCGATTTCATTGTGGAACCGGGTGATGCGTCGCTCAGGATTCTGGAATACGCGACGGCACTGCACCCCGGCTTGATCGTCATGGGGCTATCCAACGAAACCAAGCCGAGCACCCATTTCCAAAGAGGAGTGGCCTACAAGGTGATCAGCTCAGCGCCTTGCGCCGTGTTGACAGTGCGCTAGTGCGTGATCACTTAGGCGAGTAACGATGAAACGTTGCCGGTACTGTGCTGATCTCGTATCAGGACGGTACCGGCGACTCCTTCCTGTGTGAACCAGCTACAATGTGCTTCTATACTCCCTGAGAATCAGGAGTTCTATTTGCCGCACACGTCGCTTACGCCTATCTTCCAACCAAAGAGCGTCGCCGTGATTGGGGCAACGGAAAAGCCGGCCAGCGTGGGTCGCACCGTATTGCGCAATCTATTGGACCAACCTTTTGGCGCTACGGTATTCCCTGTGAATCCGACACACAGCAGTGTGCTGGGAGTCAGGTGCTATCCGAGTGTAGCGGCAATCGGCGAACCCATTGACCTGGCTGTGGTCATTACACCTGCGACAACCGTGGCGAGCGTACTGCTGGAGTGCGTAGACGCGGGAGTGCAGGCTGCAATCGTAATTTCCGCTGGCTTTGCCGAGCGTGGTCCTCAAGGTGTACAGCTTGAGGACGCGATAAGAAAAGTTCTGGCTTCCGGCAAACTGCGCATGATTGGTCCAAACTGCCTTGGGGTGATGAACCCGCAGACAGGGCTGAACGCCACTTTTGCCCAATCCAATGCACTGCCGGGGAAGCTCGCTTTTCTGAGCCAGAGCGGTGCGCTGTGCACGGCCATTCTTGACTGGAGCCGCCGCGAGAACGTTGGGTTCAGCGGATTTGTCTCCGTGGGTTCCATGCTGGATGTGGGATGGGGAGACCTGATCTATCACTATGGCGATGACCCGCACACCACGAGCATCCTTATATATATGGAGTCGGTGGGCGACGCTCGGAGTTTTGTCTCAGCAGCCCGGGAGGTCGCGCTCAGAAAACCGATCATTGTCATCAAGCCAGGCCGGACAGAAGCAGCACGCAAGGCCGCAGCATCGCACACTGGGGCGATGACCGGTTCAGATGAAGTTTTCGAGGCGGCCTTTCGCCGCTGCGGTATCCTGCGGGTCACGAACATTTCTGAATTGTTCAACATGGCAGAAGTGCTGGGCAAGCAGCCGCGCCCCACAGGGCCGAAACTGGTTGTGGTCACCAATGCCGGCGGCGCAGGTGTGCTGGCAACTGACGCGCTGCTGGCCAACGGTGCAGAACTCGCCCAGCTTTCAACTGAGACCGTAGCGGAACTGAATAGTTTTCTTCCGGAAGCCTGGAGCCACGCGAATCCGGTGGACACATTGGGCGATGTCACTCCTGAGATATACGCCAAGGCAGTGGAAACCGCTGCCCGCGATTCCCATTGCGATGCCGTGCTTTCGATCCTGGCTCCGCAAGGAATGACCGAGCCGGAAAAATCAGCCGAACTGCTCCGCACCGCCGCGCAAAAGATCACCAAACCGCTTCTCGCAAGCTGGATGGGTGGCAGCCGCATGCAACTGGCATCCAATGTTCTCAACCAGGCGCAGATCCCTACCTTTGAATACCCTGATGATGCAGCCCGCAGCTTCGCTTACATGTGGCGTTACACCCTCAATCTTCAGACGTTGTATGAAACGCCCGTTTTTACCGGCGCTTTTGTCGCAAACGC
This sequence comes from Acidobacteriaceae bacterium, assembly GCA_003140235.1. GTDB lineage: Bacteria > Acidobacteriota > Terriglobia > Terriglobales > Acidobacteriaceae > Angelobacter. The sequence goes on along the minus strand of PLJN01000042.1, from coordinate 5,313 downwards.
CCCTAAACGGGTTCAAGAAATCATCGCCGCCGCTCGAGCCAATGACCGGATCATCCTGACTGAGTTTGAATCCAAGCAGGTATTGGCCGCCTATGATTTGCCCGTCACCGAAACCAGAGTGGCGCATGCAGCGGATGAAGCAGTCGCTCATGCGCAATCGATTGGATTTCCCGTTGTGCTCAAGCTGCATTCTGAAACCGTGACCCACAAGTCCGATCGCGGGGGAGTGAAGCTCAATGTCACTGACGAGGCTGCTGTGCGTTCCGCTTACGCAGAGATCGAATCCGCGTTTTCGCAAGAGGGAGCATTTCAGGGTGTGACCGTGCAGCCCATGGTATGGCAGTCGGGCTACGAGTTGATCCTGGGCAGTTCGACCGATCGTCAGTTTGGACCGGTCCTGGTCTTCGGCCTGGGCGGACAGTTAGTAGAGATCATGCGCGACCGTAGTCATGCGCTGCCACCTCTGACCACAACTTTGGCCCGGCGACTCATGGAGAACACACGCATCTTTCAAGCCCTGAAAGGCGCGCGCGGAAACCGGCCCGTGGATTTGGCGAAGCTGGACGAGTTGTTGGTCCGCTTCAGCCAACTGGTCGTGGAGAACCCGCGCATTGCCGACATTGAAATCAATCCTTTATTGGCAGGCCCCGATGGTTTTCTGGCGCTGGACGCGCGCGTCATTCTTCACCCGCGCAGTATTCAGGATGCGGACCTCCCGCGTCCGGCGATTCGTCCCTATCCTTCGCAATACATTTCTGAATGGCAGACTGCGGACGCGATGAAGTTCACCATCCGGCCGATTCGGCCGGAAGACGAACCGCTGGTGGTTGAATTTCACCATCAGCTCTCGGAGCAGAGCGTTTATTTCCGCTATTTTCACCCGTTGAAGCTCGACACGCGTGTGTCGCATGAGCGGCTCATTACAAAATGTTTTGTTGACTACGACCGCGAACTGGCCCTGGTTGCTGAATACACTGATGAAGCGCGCGCGCGCCACATTGCGGGGATCGCCCGGCTGGTCAGAAACCACTCCGGCGAAGGCGCGGAAGTGGCGTTCGTGGTGGCCGACCAATATCAGAATCGCGGCCTGGGCGGCCGCTTACTGGAGTGCGTGATCGCGGTCGCTCGCAGTGAGGGGATAAAACAGCTCGAAGGCGCCACGTTGTCTGACAACTACAACATGCGAGACATGTTTGTCCGGGCAGGCTTCCGCTTCGGACTCCCGGCGGATGGGACCGTGGAAGCGCGGCTGGAGTTATAGTCAGGCCAACGCCACCTGGATTACTTCTCACGCACCGTCAATACCGGGCACTTCGCTTCAGCAATTACCCTGGCGGCGGTGTCCCACGGCCAGTGAGAAATGATTCTTGCGGGTTCCGGATGGTGGGCGCCCATGACCAGAATGTCTGGCCAGACCTGGCTCGCCACATTGAGGATCTCCGCTGCCGGCGCGCCGTCTCTTAAAATGAATTCCGGGTCCTGCAAGAAGCCGGCCTCCTCAAAGCTGGAACGCAAGGTAGCCATATCTGGGTCCGTGCGGCGCTGCTCCGCACTCCGCACATGAAGCACACTCAAGTTGGCGTTGAACTTCTGGACGAGCCAACCGGCATACTGTGGGGCCATCGAATGCGGATCCAAATCTGTGGCCAGAAGGATACGCTGGATTTCGAATTGCTGTGAAGAGCGGCTCCTGACTTCAGGACCCACGTTCAAGGTGGGGCAGGGGACGTTGCGGAAGAGTTCTTCAGCGACGGAGCCCTGGAGCATCCGGGAAAGCCCCGTGCGTCCGTGCGTGGCCGCCACCAGCAGGTCAATCTTGTTTCGGGAAACTACGTCATCAATCACGTCGCACACACGGCCATGGTGATGGACCGGCGGTACGTCGGGCAGGCCACTGAGCAGGCCCTTGAGAAGCCCCGGCGCTTCATCCGACCACTCGTCAAACTGTTTGAAAGTGATGGCCAGAGGTTCCGGCTGGAGCAGCTGGTACGAATCGGTCCCGGTTACGTGGACCGCATATACGTCGGACGAATGCCGGCGGGCGATGCCTCGCGCAAATTGCAACGCTACTTGTGAACCAGACGAGAAATCAGTTGCCAGGAGAATGTTCTTCAAAGAAAAGGAAACTGCCGGTGCGATGGCTTGCATGTGTGGCCTCCCGATGCTCATCTTCAGGGTAGACGTAACCGTGGGCAGTGTATGTGACGGAGGTCACGCGCCTTTATGATGTGGATCATGTGGCTCGTTTCGCGCTCGCTGATGCAGATTGACAAAAAAAACGACCCCATCGTTGTTCACGATGGGGTCGCATCGAAACCGGGCTACGGTGCAAAGTATCCAGAGATATCCAGGATCACATGCGACGGGTTGCTGGTGAACGCACTGACTTTACCGTTGGTCGTGGGAACGAGCGCCATGTTGGAGGTGATAGCGCCATCGCCGGCGTTCAGCGTCGAGACCGTTGGTTGGGTTGCTCCCTGCGGCCACAAAGTCAGGAAGCTGAGGGCGCCCGGCGGAACAACAGTACCGGTGAAGACATACGATTGGGCGGTGATAGGAGCGCCGCAGCCGCTGGCGAAGACGTCTACGTCCAGCTTTCCATTCAACGGTGACCCGCTATTGTTCCGTGTGTCCAGTACGCGGCACGGCGACAGATTAAAGAGCGAGAGGCCGCCGGCGACGAACGGCGCGAAATATCCGTTGACGTCGATGATCACGTCCGAGTCATTGGACACGAACACGCTCACAGCGCCGCCGGTACCTGCCGGAACAATGGCGGCATTCGCCGTGACCGAGCCGCTATTCGCATTCAGCGTTGACACAAGGGGCAGGCTCTGTCCCGTTGGGAACGTTGTGAGGAAGCCCAGACCTGTGTGTGGCACCGCGGTGTAGTTCAGAGAGTAGGCTTGCGCCGTTCCGGGCAACCCGCATCCTCCGGACAGGATGGGAAAGGACCGGGTCGCCAGGCCCGTAAGAGAAGGGGGACCAAACGACCCGGTAAATCCGTTCCCACGAGTGTCGACGAGACGGCAAGGCGTTACCGGAAAGAAAGCCAGGGAACTGGGCGTTGCCGATGGCACAAAATAGCCGTCGATATCAAGGACCAAGTCGGTGTCATTCGTTACGAAGAAGCACACGTCCCCGTTGGAGCCCGCAGGCACAACCGCCGCCACCGCTTTGATCCGGCCATCCGAGTTGAGCGTGGAAGCCAGCGGCTGCGCTTGTCCGCAAGGGAAAGTCGTCAAAAACCCAAGCGCGCCGTGCGGCACCACCGTGACATTGAGGGAGTAAGCCTGCGCTGTATTGGGTATGTTGCAAGTGCTGCTCGGAATTGTGAATCCCCGGACGGCTTGTCCACTCAAAAACGGCCCGCCAAAAGGACCATTCGTAAGTCGAGTATCGGCCACTCGGCAAGGAGTAGCCGGGACGAAACGGAGCGCGGTCGGAGGGGCAGCAGCGCAGTTGCTAAACTTGGCGCTGGCAATTCGAGTGCTCCAGTTGAAAGTACCGTTGGTCTTCATGTATTCACTGGTAAACCAAAAGGTGCAATCGTCACTCGGATCAACCTGCATGGCGCTATAGTCCCCCCACCGCGCAAGAGCGGTGGTCTGCGACCCCGTTCCCGACATAATCACGGTTTCCGCCTGCATCGTGCCCGCAGTGTCCGAGAATGCTCGTCCGGTAATGGCGAGTGATGGGTTGATGGTGCTACTGGAAATGCTATATCCCATGGCCATGTTACCGACCTTGTCCATAGCGATGCTGCCCATCCAGCGGTAGGCTGCATCGGGAGCAAAGGTGCCCTGCTGGGCCACAGTGGGAGTTCCACCGGGGTTCTGGATTTCATACCAGCGAACACCTCCGCTGCTGCCCGCCACAACCGAGTGGTTTACAACCAGCGATTCGTGGCTGCCGAAGTTCCGATAGGCCAGCCGGTACATCAAGCGGCTGCCAAGTGAGTCCAACTGTTGGGTAGTGCCGGGCTGCGTCACGCATATTCCGCCGCCACAGAGCGAACCAAAAGACGCCACCGTGATGAGAGTTGGACCGGTAAAGGTGGAGTTTCCCGGCGTGCCGAAATCCACATGGAACTTAAACAGCTCCAGGGAAGTAGTCGTCTTCAGGGCCATCATGTAATTGGGAGAGCCGCCCGGCGGAAGAGTAGTGCCGTCAAAATCGGAAGGCAGCACACCGAAGTCGTTGGGGAGTTGGAAACACACTTGCGTCGCCGGGTTGCCGGCCTGCATGGCAGTGCGGTCGTAGGCGCAAGCCTGAGCGCCGATAGAAGTATTGCCATTAAACATGTTGAAGGTTACGTAGTACGCATCCGGCCAAACACTCATTTTCGGGTAGTCATCAAAGTTGGTATAGGAGAAAGAGTAGCGATTGTAAGTGCCGGTCGCGTCGGACGTAGTGGAAACGGCAATGCATTGCAGGAAGGGCGTCCCGCCGGCAACGCCGAATTGGCTCAAGACCCAGCGGTTGGATATCTTGTCGTAATTCACGATCGGGTCGCCGTCATTATCTGCCTCGCAGCCCCCGCCAAATCCTGTCCAGAGCGCCTTCCCCAAGGTGGGACCCGCGACCACAGCGCCCGTTGCCTTGTTGAAAACAACGAAAGAAGAGTTCACCCACTGGACATATTGCGTGAGGCCAACAGCACCGTTGGTATCGGGCGGGGCAACGCTCACATTGAAGCCGGGAGGCGAGTTTTGCCCGATGCCATCAAAGGCAAAGCCGGTCGTCGGCGCAAACTCTGCCGGGGCGCGGAACGCGCTTGACTGGAGGACCGGGTCGGGTTCGTTCACGGGTCCGGGGGGCAGGGGAAGACGGCCCACTGGCTCCGCTTCCTTCTTAATTGCATCATTCTCGGTAATTGTAGGCAGATCGGTTAATGGCGGAGAAACATCATGATGCAAGTCCTGACGCACGGTCATGACCTGCGCGGTAACCGGCAAAGCAAGACAGAGAAGCAGGACTGCGACGCCTGAACAAATCGGCGCGAAGTGGATGCGTTGGGACATTGATGTCTCCTCGGGGGTTCGTAGAATTGATGAAATTTCGGAACGGATTATACCCTAAAGCCGGGGGAAAACTGGCTGGGTTGCCCGGCAAGATTCCGACGGAAGGTGGTCCGAAAGTCCAACAAGGACTGAGAATCTCAAATGCAGGCCAAAGCGCAGCAGTTCCAATCCCCCTGCCACCATCCGCGCCTCCTCAAATGCTTCACCACAGAAAAAGACCCCATCGTTGTTCACGATGGGGTCGCGTTGAAAGACCGGGCTACGGCGCAAAGTATCCAGAGATATCCAG
>PLJN01000142.1 GCA_003140235.1 Acidobacteriaceae bacterium | reverse complement strand
GTTGCGGCTTGGCTGCGTTGTGTTCTTTGTGGTTAAGCTTTGCTGCGGCTCACGCAGGAGATTTTCTGAAGACCACTTTGATTCCATCACGCCAGCGTTCATCCACCCCCACCAGTGCCCACTCAATGTCGCGCGAGAAGTAGCGCAGCACGGTGTCCACCGCCGGATGCACTCGCAGCGACGGCGCAACCAGAAACAGCAACGGCGGCTGCGGCGAGAGTTGCAGCCCGCCGAAGTAGCCGTACTGCTGGAACTCACCGCGCTGCTGGTGCCATAAGACGCGGGCCCAGTAATCCAGCCCTTGCAGCGGCAGATGGATGTCTTCATCGGCTTTCAGTTCCAGCACCGCCAGCCGTCCGGCGCGAGTGCAGCAGAGCACATCAATCATGGCGCGATCAGAAGCGGAAAACGCCGGGACTTGCGAATAGACGTGCTGCGCGTCCAGCCTCGAATCAACTGCGGCCACGTTCTTGAAAACCAGCGACTCCAGCCAGCGCTCCGGATACATTCGCCACAAAGGATCGCGGTGGTCGCCGCTCACGTGGCGCGCGTCACCGAGTACTTTGGCGAATTCCTGAAACGCCGTCTCGGTCTCCGGAGTAAGCCGCGCCTGATATCCGGCGACGCCGAAGATGGTTTCTTCTTCCACGTTGAACGATCCCGGCACGCTCTGCGCCCGCACACGCGCAAATTCCAGACCGTGCAGGCGGAACGCAATCTCCGTGGGTGAAAGCACAACTGTCTCCGCGTGCGAAATTGTGGACAGCACCTTGCCCACAGCCTTCTCAAACCGCCCGCGAGTCCTGGTGACGTCCGGGCAGCGGACCAGACGGGTCTGAATGTTGCCGTGGTCGGCATAGTCGATTTGCTGCAACGACTCGTCGCGTTCTTCCAGTTCGTAAAGCTCTAGCCTGGCAATGTCGCGATTCAAATGCGCCAGACGAATCTGCAGCGTAGCCGAGCTTCCGGGAGGGAGGTACAGCCGCAATCCTTCCACCACGCCGCGTCCGGCTTCGCGATGCCGGCAAGCATCCAGCCAGAGCAAGCCAAACGTGAGCATGGCGTCGACCGAGCTTTGTGTTTCCTGCCCGTTCACACCCATCACAGCGAACAAGCTGCGGCCTCGGCGCAGCAGACCGCGCGCGTAGACCGGCGAGAAGCTCTGCTCCAGGTCCATGCTGGTGGAAAGCTTGGCTCGATCTAACGTCCAGCCGGGCTGATGCCGCAGCAGAATTCTCTCCAGCACGCGGGCGTATTGCGTGCGGGTCGCTTTTCTCGCGCTGGGCGCGCGGCGGTCGCGATCACGGCAGATTTCAAGTTTGTGGGGACGGGCCTGCGCGAATTTGCGCACGCTGAGAAGCAACGTGCCATTCTTTATCTCAGCATCCACGACTTCGCGTACGGTGTTGCGTTCTTCGGACCAGAGATGCAGCAGGCATTTGCCGCGTTCGGAAGAAATGGAGTATTGCGCAGACTCCAGATCAAAGACAATCTCAGCGTCTTCAATCACCACTCCGCTACGGGCCTGGGTGAGAAATTCCTGGAGTGAGCGGGCCAGCAGTTCGGGCGTCATGACGCCTGTTTGAGTAAATAGACAAAGGCGGCTTGGAGTTTGGCCGGATCAATGCTCATAGGGGACACCCCTGATGCTGGCAAATCATACCCTGAGCGGCGGGCTAGTTCAAACCCGCCAGTCGGATAGTGTCTTTGAAGCGGGTATCGCTGGGTGGATTGCTCTTAGCCGTTCCGAATTCTTTGGCATGCTCGTGGGTGCATCAAGCGCATGTCATTCCGGTCTTGCCCGTGGCGGTATGTTTCTGCGCCAGTGAATTCAGATCAAAGCTTTTCGGCTAGCCTACAGGCTTTCTTGCTGGGCGACCAAAAAAATCCCTTTGTTCCCCCACCCCCAGGATCCCATGTTCGCGCGTAGGTGTACCGGCATGTCTCCTTATAAGCTTTTTTTGCTCTTTCATTATGCTGGGGGTCTTTGCCCTTCCCGCGTCGGTACAGTTCCTCTTCCGACTGTCCAATGATAAAGAAACTCGTGGCAACGTCGTTTAATGGCCCGCGCTTCAGAATCGTATCCCTCTCTGTCGGCGAGAACTCATCGGTAGGCGGTTCGGGAGTGTTTTTCCTACGAAGGTCCTGTTGCTTGTCGTCTGCGTCATCCTTGAATTTGTCAATGCACTCTTCAGCTTTGGCAATGGCGCCGTTAAAATCTGCCTTGTTGAATGCATTCCAGGCTTCAGTCGTGAGCTGTTGACTGTTTTTTGCAATCTGGCCTAAAAGCGGCCACGCGCCAGCAACCAAAAGAAGCGAAGCGAAAACAGAAGCTAACATCCAGAGGGACCTCGCCGCACGGGTAGGTTTCATGTGAATGTCTCCTTATATCGTTATATCGTTTGTGTTTTTGCCAAACTCACCGAGATTTGTTATTCCACTGTAGATTTCTAGTTACCTTGACTCGGGAGAGTATTTGCACACCGGGCGGCAATGCCGGGAGTGAATCCTCGCACATCGATTTTCCGTTGTCCTGTAGCGATGTTTGAGACGGCATGTCCGCGCTAACAGCTAGAATTTCGAATTCTTTGTCGAAGTCCGCTCTTGGCCCGATGCAACCAGTAGAGCTCCACTTATCCGTACCCTCGGCAATTTGGGCGGCGTTAGCGTGAGGGTAGTAGTTTTCCCCCCCTGATTTGACGACAACCCAGATTTTTCGAGACGTGCCCATATTCTTTGACGAGCCGCTGACGGTTATAATGGGTTCGACATAGTCGTTGAACCCCGGATCAAGTATCCTCGCAGAGGATCGATGTGTCAGACTATACATAACGACTACTATGATGGCAAGAGATGTTATGATTGCCCCTAGCACCAATTTCAGTAGCGGCATGAAATCTTTCTTGCCAGCCTCCGGCACAACAGAGTAACGATTTGCCGAATACTCCTCAATGCGCTTGCCTTTCACTTTTTTCTTGGGACCGTAGAGGCTCCGTAGATTCGGAGACAGAAAGCTAATGGTTTCCGCATCAGCTATGACTTCACCAGGTCTGGCCGCACCTTCCAGCCGCACCGCAGTTGCGATAACTGTACCCGCCACCTCTTTTGTGCTCCCGCTTCTCGTTTCTTGGTAGAGATCGCCGGTTGCGACGCCAATGCGAAACCATTTATGGGCAGAGCTATTGTTGATGCCGGCATTGTGTTTTTGCGTCGCCAAGTGCACCTCTACAGCAAAGCTGTGAGCGTCGTTGGGATTCTCGAACGCGAGAATAGCTCCATCACCTGTCGTTGCTAACACGACCTCTTCGCGTTTTGCTCCGATTGTCGTTAAAGCAGTGTCTATAAATCCTTGGATATGCTTATTGAGATCGGCAACGGCGTCAACTCCCGCGTTCTCCTGGACGATACGCGAGGTGTCACCGTAGCCGACCAAGTCAAGCTCTACTACAGTCTTCCTATTCATTGTTGGAGTTTCCCCCGAATCGTCAGCGTCAAACCCGAATACGCTAGCTTCTTGAAAACATCTTTTCATCCTTGGACATGGCAGACCCCCAAGCTCTTATGCAAATGACGGCTTGTCACTGCTCATGCAAACTATCCTAATGCGTGGCAAATCATATCCTGAGCGACAACCGAGTTCAAATCAGGAACACTTTACCGCAGAGGGCGCAGAGGAGGCAGGCCGCCTGGAAAACTACCGCGGATCAACGCGGTTGAAGGCTGATTACGAAAAATACTTGGCCGCGAATCTGCGCGAAAGGCCGTTTTAAAATTGCCTCTGCGCACCTCTGCGGTAGAGCATTTCTCCGCCGCAAGCACCACCGACATTTGCCGCTCCAAGCCCATCAGTGCCACAATAGCAATGAACTTCGCGCCTTTCCGTGCCCAGGCGCATCCAATCAACAGACATGACAAACACTCAGAACCTGTTCTTCCAGAAGTTTGGCATTACTCCCACCGATCTTGAACGGTATTTGGGAGAAGCGCTTTCCGCCGGCGGCGACTACGCTGACCTTTATTACGAGTATCTGACGTCAACTTCCATCAGCGTGGATGAATCGATCGTGAAGTCCGCCTCGCAGGGAATTTCGGCGGGATGCGGCGTGCGTGTCCTCTCCGGCGAGCGCACCGGCTATGCCTACACCGACGATCTTTCTCCAGACAAAATTCTGCGGGCTGCGCGCACTGCGGCGCTGATTGCCAAAGGACCCGCGACACAACTGGTGCAAGGCTTCAAAGAAAACCGAGCACATCAGCTTTACCAGGCGTCCACGCCATCCGTGGACGCCGACGTTCTGGCCAAGCTTGACCTGGTCATGCGGGCAGACAAAGCGGCGCGCGCCTATGATCCGCGAATCGTGCAGGTACGCGGCAGCTATGCCGACGAGCTTCGTCAGATTCTTGTGGTCGGATCGGACGGCACGTTTGCCACCGACGTACAGCCGATGGCACGGTTCAACGTCTATTGCATTGCCAAAGCCGGCGACAACTCGGCCCGCGGCAGCGCCGGCGGCGGTGGACGCGTTGGCATGGAGTATTTTTTGAACGAAAAAACTCCAGAGCACTTTGCAAAAGAGTCCGCCCGCCAGGCCATTATTCAGCTTGATGCTCGCGAGGCTCCCGCAGGAGAAATGGAAGTTGTGCTTGGTCCGGGCTGGCCGGGAATTCTGCTACATGAAGCCATCGGCCACGGCCTGGAAGCCGACTTCAACCGCAAAGGAACGTCAGCTTTCTCCGGCCTGATCGGTAAACGCGTTGCTTCCGAGAAGTGCACGGTCGTCGACAACGGCACACTGCCCTCGCGCCGCGGCTCCATCAATGTGGACGACGAAGGGTCGCCCACGCAGAACACCGTGCTCATCGAAAAAGGAATCTTGAAGGGCTATCTGAGCGACAAGCTCTCGTCCAAATTGATGGGCATGCCGGACACTGGCAACGGCCGACGCGAAAGTTACGAACATATTCCCATGCCGCGCATGACCAACACATACATGCTGGCCGGGACGGATTCTCCGGAAGACATTCTTCGTTCGGTCAAGCGCGGCGTGTACGCGGTGAACTTTGGCGGCGGACAAGTGGACATCACGAACGGCAAGTTTGTTTTTTCCGCGTCCGAGGCTTATCTGATTGAAAACGGACAGGTGACCGCGCCACTGAAGAACGTCTCACTGATCGGGAACGGCCCGGACGCGCTGACGAAAGTCTCCATGGTCGGCAACGATCTGCAACTCGACGAAGGCGTCGGCACCTGNNACCTGCGGCAAAGACGGCCAGTCGGTCCCGGTAGGCGTTGGCATTCCCACGCTCAAACTCGACAGCATGACCGTCGGCGGGACAGCGAGATAATTATCTGATGCCCACCGAAACTCTCACCGCGATTGAAACCGATCTTCGCGAAATCGCCACCAGCGTTGTCTCGCGCGCCATGAAGGCCGGCGCCACGGCCGCTGAAGCTATTGTTCGCGAAGGAACTGAGTTCTCCACGCTCGTCCGCCTGGGCCAGGTTGAGACGCTCAAGGAATCCGGATCGCGCGCGCTTGGGCTACGGGTGTTTCTGGGCAAGCGGGCCGCCAGCACGTACTCCAGCGACTTTACAGAAGACGGCATCGAGCGCCTGGTCAGCGGCGCGGTGAAACTGGCCGCAATCACTTCAGAAGATCCCTGCGCNNGAGCGCATCGAATACGCGCGGCGGACGGAGCGAGCGGCCCTGGACGCCGATCCGCGTTTCAAGAATTCCGATGGTGGATCGTTTGACGCGGCTACGGGCCGCAAGATACTGGCGAATTCTCTGGGCTTTGTCGGCGACTACCAGGGTTCCTATTGTTCCATTTCCACCGCTCCCATCATCCAGGACGAACACGGCGCCATGCAGCGCGACTACTGGTTTTCCAGCGCGCATACTCTGGCCAAACTCGATACGCCGGAAGCCGTCGGCAAAGAAGCTGCGCGGCGTACTCTGCAACGGCTGGGCGCGCGCAAGATCGCTTCGACCCGCGTTCCCGTAGTGCTCGACCCGATGGTCGCGCGCACGATTCTCGACAACATCGCCGATGCAGTCAACGGCGATTCCATTTATCGCCATTCGTCTTTCCTCGCCGGCAAGCTCGGCGAACAGATCGCCGGCGCTAACGTGACCATGGTGGACGACGGCACCATGCCCGGCGGCTTCGGCACTTCGCCTTTTGACGGCGAAGGCATTCCCAGCCGGCGTACCGTGGTGATTGAGAATGGTGTCCTCAAGTCGTACCTGCTGAACACATATACCGCGCGCAAACTGGGCCTCAAAACCACCGGCAACGCCGCTCGCGGCCTGACAGGAAATCCCGGCATCAGCTCAGGAAATTTCTTCTTGCAACCCGGCACGCGGACGCCGCAGCAGATCATCAAGGACGTCAAACAAGGGCTCTACATCACGGACTTCCTCGGCTTTGGCGTGAACCTGGTGACCGGCGATTTCTCCCGCGGCGCCGGCGGTATGTGGATTGAAAACGGCGAATTCACTTATCCGGTCGAAGAGATCACCGTAGCCGGGAACTTCAAAGACATGCTGAACAACATTTCCGAAATTGGCAACGACCTCGAGTTCCGGGGCTCAACCGCGTGTCCCACCTTGCGTATTGACGGCATGACTATTGCCGGGCAGTAGTCTGCGCAGGTTGCTTACCGCAGATTCACTCGGATAAACGCGGATCAAAAAAGCCCAAGGCATTTTGAGCCGCGAATTTTCGCGAATAGACGTGAATCAATGCGAAAGATCGGATTCGTGTTCATTCGCGTGAATTCGCGGCCAAATGTTTTTCGTGGGTAATGGCGATCCTTCCTTTCGCTTCGGGACTTCAGAGGAAGGCTAGTAGAATGACCATCATGACAGAAAGCAAGAAATACCGGCTGACGGAGCATGTAAAAGCGGCGGGTTGAGCGAGCAAGCTCAGTCCGGCGGTGCTGGACTCGGTGCTTGGGAAATTAGCCCGGCAACATGATCCGAACGTGCTGGTTGGCTTTGACAAAGCCGACGACGCCGGAGTGTACAAAATTTCAGCCGACCTGGCGCTGGTGCAGACTGTCGACTTTTTCACGCCCGTAGTGGACGACCCCTACACTTTCGGCCAGATCGCGGCCACGAATTCGCTCAGCGATGTTTACGCCATGGGCGGACGTCCGCTGAGCGCGCTGGCCATGGTGTGCTTTCCGGAAAAAGGCGACATCGAAATTCTGGAGCAGATTCTGGCCGGGGGTCTCTCCAAAATGATGGAAGCCAAATGCACCATCGTAGGCGGGCACAGCGTCCGTGATCCGGAAATCAAGTTTGGCTACGCGGTTACCGGGACCGTTCATCCAGATAAGGTGCTCACCAACTCTGGCGCCCGCGTTGGCGATGTTCTGATTTTGACCAAGGCGGTGGGGACCGGCGTGATCTCAACCGCCATCAAGCGCGGCGAAGCCAAGCAATCGTGGATTGATGCGGCAACCAAAGCCATGACCACACTCAACGCCAACGCAATGGATGCGGCGCCGGATTTTCGCATCCACTCCGCTACCGACATTACCGGCTTTGGCCTGATCGGTCATGTGCGCGAAATGGCGCTGGGCAGCGGCGTGAGCATCAGGATCCATTCCGCGAATGTTCCGCTGCTCGAAGGCGCTTTGGAGTGTGTCCTAGCCGGATGCGTCCCCGGCGGACTCAACGCTAACCGCGAATTTGCCGAGTGTCGTGTGGGCTATGAAGGCGCAGTTCCGGAAGAAGTCAGGACTGTGCTGTTCGATCCGCAAACCGCTGGCGGATTGCTGCTCTCAGTGGCTGCCGAAGATTCGGAACGACTGCTCGGTTCACTGCAAGCGGCAGGCGTTCCGGCAGCGCGGATTGGCGAAGTACTACCGCAGACCAAGCCGCTGATTCTCGTCGGTTAGAACATTCCGATAAGGCCACGAGTCAGACGCGGCATACCGCGTCTCTACGTTGAATTTTTTATCCGCGTTCATCTGCGTAAATCTGCGGCAAATCTTCTTGCGGCCTCGCAAAAAATCAGGGCAGCCGAAGCTGCCCTGAATCTCAAAACTCTAATCGTTTTACGCCGGTGAGGGCTTGCCCGGAAGAATTCCGGGTGTCCGCCCTGGTTCGGGCTTGAGTACCTGCTGCACGGTTTCGTCTTTGTGCGGAATCACACGTGCCGGCAGCGGTTTGTCGTCCATGATCAGTTTGAGTTCGGTGGCATCCAGCACTTCACGCTCCAGCAGGGCTAGAGCAATGCGGATCAGCGTTTCACGATTGCTTTCGATGATCGTTTTGGCGCTCTCGTAGGCCGTGTTGACCAGACGGCGCACTTCGGAGTCGATCTCCTTGGCGGTTTCTTCGCTGAAGTCGCGGTGCTGCGAAAGTTCGCGTCCCAGGAAGATCTGCTCTTCTTTCTTGCCGAAGGTCAGCGGACCCAGGCTGCTCATGCCCCACTCGCAAACCATCTTGCGCGCGGTTTCGGTGGCGGTTTCAATGTCACTGCCGGCGCCGGTGGACATCTGGTTCAGGAAAATCTCCTCGGCGATGCGCCCGCCCATGGCCACTGCGAGCCGCGTGCACAGGTACTCACGCGTGTAGTTGTGGCGGTCGGTTTCCGGAAGCTGCATGGTCACGCCCAGGGCCATGCCGCGGGGAATGATGGTGACCTTGTGCAACGGGTCGGAATGCGGCATGAGCGCCGCCACCAAAGCGTGGCCGGCTTCGTGATAGGCCGTGACCTTCTTTTCTTCTTCGGTCAGCAGCAGACTCTTGCGCTCCGCGCCCATCATGACTTTGTCTTTGGCCAATTCAAAGTCGTACTGCAGCACGGCTTTGCGGTTGTAGCGGGCAGCATTCAACGCCGCTTCATTGACCATGTTGGAAATCTCAGCGCCGGAGAACCCCGGTGAACCCCGGGCGAGGATGGAAAGATCAACATCATCGCCCAACGGGATCTTGCGCGTATGCACGCGAAGAATTTCTTCACGACCGCGAACATCCGGTAGAGGCACCACCACGCGCCGGTCAAAACGGCCAGGACGCAGCAACGCCGGGTCCAGCACATCGGGGCGGTTGGTAGCGGCAATCAGGATGACGCCTTCGTTCGATTCAAATCCGTCCATCTCGACCAGTAACTGGTTGAGGGTCTGCTCGCGTTCATCGTGTCCGCCGCCGAGTCCAGCGCCGCGATGGCGGCCTACGGCGTCAATTTCGTCGATGAAGATAATGCACGGAGCATTCTTCTTGCCCTGCTCGAACAGGTCGCGGACGCGGCTGGCGCCCACGCCGACGAACATCTCTACAAAGTCCGAACCGGAGATACTGAAGAAAGGCACATTGGCTTCACCAGCAACGGCGCGGGCCAGCAACGTTTTGCCCGTTCCCGGATGTCCTACCAGCAACACGCCTTTGGGAATGCGTCCGCCGAGCTTTTGGAACTTTTGTGCCTCGCGCAGGAATTCGATGATCTCGCGCAGCTCTTCTTTGGCTTCATCCACGCCGGCCACGTCTTTGAACGTGATCTTTTTCTGCTGCATGGAGAGAAGACGCGCGCGGCTCTTGCCGAAGCTCAACGCTTTGTTGCCGCCGGTCTGCATCTGGCGAATCATGATGAAGAACAGCACGCCGACGAGGAGCACAGGCGAAAACTGGAACAGCAGCATCAACCAGCCGCCGCCCTGGCTGTCTTTGTAGGACCAATCGACCTTGCTTTGCTCGAGTGCTTTGAACAGTTCAGGGTTGTTGGCCGGAACATCCAGATGGAACAGGCCTTTTGCGCTCTTCAGTTCCCCATGGGCCTGATTACCGGCGATGGTCACCTTGTTAACGTCCCCAGTGGCCAGATACTGCATGAACTGCGTGTAGGTGATTTCCTTGTCGGTAGCGCCGCCGGCATTGCGGGTGATCACCTGCCACAGGACCACACCCACCACCAGAAGCACAACCCACAGAATCACGGTCTTAAATGTCGAATTCACAAAAACTCCTAGCCCCTCTGTCCCCCAACCTGCAAAACGGAAACACTGAGTCTCTATGGTATCTAGTTAAGACTCATGGACGCAAAAAAAGTACGGAAAATATCGTAGCCGAGCGGAATTTTGCTTCCAACAGCGATTAGATGGCAAAAAGCCCTGTCTCGATCTAAGAACCTTGTCCTTTTGAAATTCTATACCTCATTGGCGTTTCGCGGGGTCGGCCGGGTACCAAAATCCCGCACACCCGTGGATTCTTCCTTGGCCACCGCAATATAGGGCAGGTTGCGGCCCAGGTGGGAGCCGCCCAGGCCATAGCCCACGACGAAACTCTCATTCAGGAGAAATCCGTAATAATCCGGCTGCAAGGGAACACGGCGCGCCGACTGCTTGTCCAGAAGCGTCGCCAGCTTTACGCTGCTGGCGCCGCGTCCCATCAAGTTGCGCATGAGAAATTCGGTGGTCACACCCGATTCCACCAGCGCTTCCACCAGAAGAACGTTGGCTCCTTGCACCGCAACTTCGGGGCTGTAAAAGATCTCCGTGGTATGCGCGCTGGCCTCGGTGGACCAGGGCTTCACGAACTGGCAGATCACCGGAACGTCCAATTCGCGTAGCAGGTCGGCCACAAAAATAAAGCCGTTCTCCAGCACGCAGACAACGTAGGCGGTCTTGCCCTGGAAGTCTTTCGTGATCTGCTTGCCCATCTCTTCGACGCGCTTGCGGATCTGTTCGGTTGACAAAATGACTTGCGGATATTGTTGCGTTAAGCTCTGGCTGGCCACTTATTCCATCCCTGAATTGAGGTTAATTTCTTCGATCAAGACCGCCTGGCCTTCCGTGATAACAAAGCCCGCAGGGGCCGGAAAGCCACGCATCCAGACAATTTCTCCCGCACTCTCCACCACCGGCCACGAAGTTCGCTCGGCGGCGGAAATCTCCCGGCCCAAACGGCTTGTTTGCAACAGCTCTTTCACCTTCTTGGGGGATTTGGTGTGCGCTGGGAAAAATTTATCACCGGCGCGCCAGTTTCTGACCGTGAGTTCCGGCGCCAGCCGCGTGCGATCCAGCAATAGTGCAGGATTATATCCCGAACGCTCACTCTCCGGACGCACCACTTGTGCCTTCACCAACGTACCTAGCTCGAGCACTTGCACTTCGCCCGGAACTCGTAACAAATACGAGTAAGCTGAGGGGATAGCAGCATGCTCTCGGCTGAAACGCAGTTCGCGAAGAGACCTGGAAGCGATCAGATCACAGGGCAATTCTACGCTAGCTCTGATTACTTTCGAGTTGCTGAGCGTCAAAAGCTGATGCAAATGCTGAAACTCAAACGCGGCGCCAAACCATTCGCCCATGGCACGCAGTAACCGTCGCCGTGCCGCCAGTGGGAGGGTTTGCAGTGCTGCAACATCTACCGCCAGCACTGGAGAGGCAGTCTGGTTGCTGCGTCCACTGCGGCTCGGCTGGCCTTCACGCACCAGGCACGAAAATAAGGCTTTCACTTCCATGTTCCAGTAATCTTCCTCAGCGCGAGCTACTTCCGCTACATCTGCCAGCGTCTGCCGGATGTTGGGGTTGTAATTCCGCTCCAACAGTGGCAACAGTTCATGCCGAATGCGGTTTCGGGCATGCGCCAGATCGCGGTTGCTGGAGTCTTCTCGCCAGCTCTGATGAAGGTCGGCAAGATAGCTTTCAATCTCCTTGCGAGTCACAGACAACAGCGGACGAATCAGGCATTTTTCCTGCTGTGAAGGAGCAATGCCGGCGAGTCCTCGCGTACCCGCGCCGCGCACAACCCGCATCAGGACAGTTTCGGCCTGGTCGTCCAGATTGTGGGCAGTAGCAATCTTCACTACTTTGCCCTGTTGAACGAGACTGACAAACCATTCGTACCGCAAATCTCGCGCGGCTGTTTCCAGGCTGAGTTTGTGCTCCTGCGCATACTGGGGCACATCGGCCGAACCTGAATGGAACTCCAGTCCAAACTGTTCCGCCAGGTCTTTGGTAAATTGCTCATCCGTATCAGCTTCTGCCCCGCGAATCCTATGATTGAAATGCGCGATAGAAAGCACGACACCCAGTTCGTTCCGCAACTCCAGTAACGCCCGCAGCAGGGCAACCGAGTCGGCGCCGCCGGAGACAGCAATGGCCACGCGGTCTCCAGGGTGGAGCAACCGCTGCGAAGCAATGTATCTGTGGACCTTTTCAATCACCATTCAATACTACTGCTTTAGACACCAAAAACGCGCCGGTCCGGCCGAGTTGCTATACTTTCTACCCCTTATGAAAGTAATTGCAGTCATACCTGCGGCCGGACTCGGGACCCGCATGGCCCCGGTCGGCAAGAAAGGTGTGCCTTCCAAGCAGTTCTTCGAGATCAACGGCACGCCGATCATTATTCATACGTTGCGGGTCTTCGACCGCAACCCACAGGTCAGCCAGATCGTGGTCGCGCTCCGTAAGAACGAAATCGAACGCTTCCGCCAGCAACTGGAAAAAGAAAAACTGTCTGCGAAGGTAGAACTCGTGGAAGGCGGAGAACACCGCCAGGAGTCGGTGGCAAATGCGTTAGCCAGCCTGAAAGCCGCGCCGGACGACATTGTGCTGGTCCATGACGCCGTACGTCCCTTCGTGGACGACGAAATCATCGCCAACGTGGTGCGAGAAGTGGAAAAACACGGCGCCGCCATCGCCGGCCTGCCCGCCTCGGATACCATCAAGCAAGTCGACCGCGCCGCCGAAGGCGCGATTATCACCTCCACGATCCCGCGTGAGCGCGTGGTGCAAGCGCAGACCCCGCAAGGCTTCCGCTACGCCCTGATCAAACGAGCCTTCGACAGCGCTACAGCAGACGGCTTCACCGGCACGGATGAAGCGTCTTTGGTTGAGCGATTGGGAGAAAGCGTATGGGTGGTCATGGGTTCGGCAAGAAACGTCAAGATCACCACCCCAGCGGATTTGGAACTCGCAGAGTTTCTGCTGGGCCGCGGTCGGGATACGAACCTGGCGGGATGAAAACCGAAAACCTTACCGCTGATAACGCTGATTTAAAGCGGGCTAAAGGCTGATTCAATATGGCTGTTGACTCTAACTATAAACATTCCGAGCTGACCGAATTGATCATCGGGATCTTCTACGGCGTTTACAATGAGCTTGGCTTTGGTTTTCTCGAATCGGTTTATCGCCGAGCATTGCAAATGGCATTGCAGAGCAAAGGACTTACTGTACAGGCCGAAGTGCCTGTTGCTGTGTTTTTTCGTGGCAAGAACGTCGGCGATTTTCGTGCCGACCTGGTCGTGAACGGCTGTGTTCTTCTCGAGCTAAAAACAGCCGAAGGCATTGCGATCGTACATGAAGCTCAACTCTTAAACTACCTCAAGGCAACAACTCTCGAGGTCGGCCTTCTGTTGAATTTTGGCCCAAGGCCTCAAGTACGGCGTTTAGTTTTTGATACTGCTCGCAAGCAGATCAAATCTGATCGGCTCGACGGCTCAAGTTAAGCTTTTAGAAATCAGCGTTATCAGCGTCATCAGCGGTGAGGTTTTTTTCGATGAGAATTGGCTTTGGTTGGGATTCCCACGAATTTAAAGCAGGCGTTCCTCTGAGAATCGGCGGGGTCAGCCTTCCACACGATAAGGGCCTCTCCGGTCACTCCGACGGCGATGTGCTGCTCCATGCGTTGACCGACGCGCTCCTGGGTGCCGTGGCCGCGGGCGATATCGGCGGTTACTTCCCACCCTCTGACCCTAAGTGGAAGGGCGCAGATTCTGTCATTTTTGTGAAAGAAGCGCTCAAACAAGTTCGCCGCGCGGGATACATTGTCGCCAATGTCGATTCAACGTTGATTCTGGCAGAGCCCAAGATTGGTCCTCATAGCAGCAATATCCAAGAACGGGTTGCCGAGCTGTTGGGGATCACGCCCGGTCAAGTGGGCATTAAAGCCAAAACGCCTGAAGGCCTGAATCTGGACAATGCGGCCATCGCCCATGTGGCGGTATTGCTTGTGGTGACGGAGAAAGAGAAGAAGAGCCGCAAACCGCCGATCAAGAAGCCCCGCAAAAAGAAATAAGCCACGAAAGCCCGCCTTGTTCTTGGCCCCGGTTTGCTGCTAATCTTGGCGTCCTGCTGAACGCGATTTCACCTCTGGTGGTGCTTATGAAAAAGCTTTTCTCCGCTCTCTTCCTGATCTTCGCAATTGTGCTGTGCACGGTGGGTGCGTACGCAACTGGCCCGCTCTTACTGCAAAAACCATCGCTCTCGAAGACCCATATCGTCTTTGCTTATGCGGGCGATCTTTGGTCCGTGCCGCGCGAAGGCGGTGAAGCCCGTCTGCTCACCAGCGGCGGCGGACTCAAAGACGGTCCCGTCTTTTCCCCCGACGGCAGCTTGATCGCTTTTACCGGCGAATATGACGGTAATGTGGATGTCTACGTTATGTCGGCGGGCGGCGGAGTGGCGCGGCGGCTTACGCATCATCCTGCGGTGGACGAAGTCGTTGGCTGGTCACCCGATGGCAAGTCGGTGCTGTTCCGTTCCACGCGAAACAGCTTCGCCGGTTTCAACCGCTTGTTTACCGTGTCGCTCGATGGCGGACTGCCGCATGAACTGCCTTTGCCCAGCGCCGAGTTTGGCGCGCTCTCACCGGACGGCAAGTCCATTGCTTATGTTCCTGTCGACAACAACCGGCGACGTTCGGCCATCGGCTGGAAGCGCTATCGCGGCGGCAAGGCATCGCGTGTATGGATCGTGAATCTCTCTGATCTCAGCCTCGACCGCGTGCCGCGCGACACATCAAATGACGGCAATCCCATGTGGGCCGGTAACAAGGTTTATTTCCTCTCTGACCGCAATGGGCCGTTCAGTCTTTACGCTTACGATTTGACGTCAAAGAAAGTCGATGTAGCACTGCCCGGCAACGGCGCCGACATCAAGTCCGCGTCGGCGGGTCCCAGTGCGATTGTCTACGAACAGTTTGGCTCGCTGCATCTGTTTGATCTGGCTACGGGAAAATCGAAACAGGTTTCCGTGACCGTTCCGGCTGATCTTCCGAACATTCGCCCGCACTACAAGAAAGTTGAGAGCGAGATTGCCGCTGCCAGTCTTTCTCCCAGCGGTGCGCGCGCGGTATTCGAAGCCCATGGAGACATCCTGACGGCTCCAGGAGAAAAAGGCGATGTCCGCAACCTCACCAATACGCCGGGCGTGATGGAGCGTGATCCAGCGTGGTCGCCCGATGGCAAATGGGTGGCGTATTTCTCTGATGAATCGGGAGAGTACCAGCTCTACCTCAAGAGTCCGGATGGCATGAGTGAGCCGCGAAAGATTTCGCTGGGCACTCCGGCATCTTTCTACTACGGCCCGACCTGGTCGCCGGACAGCAAGAAGATCGCCTACACCGACAAGCGTTTGAACGTTTGGTATGTGGACCTGGCCAAAGGAACGCCGGTCAAAGTGGACACCACCTCTTACGACACGCCGTTGCGCGCGCTCGATCCATCGTGGTCGCCGGACAGCCGCTGGATCGCTTACACCAAGGAACTTCCCAGCCACATGCACGCCGCGTTTGCCTATTCGCTGGAACAGGGCAAGAGCCTGCAACTAACCGATGGCCTGAGCGACGCTCGCTATGCGGCCTTCGATCAAAAAGGCCAGTATCTTTATTTCACGGCCAGCACCGATGTGGGACCGACCACGGGATGGCTCGATCTTTCGAGCACGAACCGGCCGGTAAGCCGCAGCGCATATTTGATTGTCCTGCGCAAAGACCAGCCTTCACCTCTGGCGCCCGAGAGTGACGAAGAAAAATTCGCGGACGAAGCCAAGCCCGACGCTGACAAACCGGCGGCCAAGCCTGATGACAAAGAACAGGAACCAGCCAGTCCCGACGATAAAGCCAAAGCGCAAGACGCCAAACCGGCACGGGCCGCAAAAGCTGAAGGCGTCGTCGTGAGGATTGATCCGGAAAACATCAGCCAGCGGATACTGGCATTGCCCATCCCTCCGCGCAATTACGGCCAGCTTGTTGCCGGAAAGGCCGGGACGATTTTCCTGATGGAAGAACCGCAGCGCGGCGGCGGACCGGACGCGCAGAGTTCATTGTGGCGGTTCGATCTGACTACGCGCAAAACGGAAAAACTGATGGAGGGCGCAGCCAACTTCTCCGTCTCTTTTGACGGCAAGAAAACGCTCTACAGCAAAGGTCGTGGCCCCGCCCAGAGGTGGTATATCGGGTCCGCCGCTGCGCCGGCTGGTGCAGCTGCCAAGCCGGATACGCCACTTAACCTCGCGCGCATGGAAGTCCTCATCGATCCGCGTGCCGAGTGGAAGCAGGAATATGACGAAGTCTGGCGGATCGAACGCGACTTTTTCTACGATCCCAAACTCCATGGCCTGAACCTGGACGCCGCTGAGAAACACTATCGTCCCTATCTGGAAAACGTGGGCAGCCGCCTGGATTTCAGTTATCTGCTGGCGGAGATGCTCGGCGAAATCACCGTGGGCCACATGTACATCCGTACGCCCGCTGATCCGCCTTCCGACGCCGGCAGGGTTGGGCTCCTGGGCGCTGAGTACAGTCTGGAGAACGGCCGTTATCGTTTCAGCCGCATCTACCAGGGCGAAAACTGGAACCCGCAACTGCGCGCGCCGCTGACTCAGCCGGGCGTGAACGTGCATGAAGGCGACTATCTGCTGGCGGTCAACGGCCGCGAGTTGCACGGCAACGACGAAATCTTTGAGCTGTTCGAAGGAACTGCGGACAAGGCAACCGTGCTCAAAGTCGGCCCTACAGCGGATGGCAAAGGCTCGCGCAATGTCACGGTTGTGCCGATTCCGACCGAAGCCGGCTTGCGCAATCGTGCGTGGATTGAGGGCAATCTCCGCAAAACGCACGAGCTCAGCGGCGGCCGCGTGGCCTACGTCTATCTGCCGGACACCGGTTTCGGCGGCTACACATCATTCAACCGCTACTTCTTTGCCCAAGTCGGACGCGAAGGCGCCGTCATTGACGAGCGCTACAACGGCGGCGGCTCGGCGGCAGACTACGTCATCGATTATCTGCGGCGTCCTCTGCAGAATTATTGGAAAACGCGCGAAGGCCAGGACTTTACCACGCCCGTGGGAGCGATCTTCGGTCCCAAGGCCATGCTCATCAACATGTATGCCGGTTCCGGCGGCGACGCCCTGCCCTGGTACTTCCGCGATGCCAAGCTCGGACCGCTGGTCGGCACCCGCACATGGGGCGGACTTGTGGGTATTTACGACTATCCAAATCTGATGGACGGCGGCTCAGTCACCTCGCCGCGCGTCGCTTTCTTCAACCGCAATGGCGAATGGGACGTGGAGAACCATGGCGTAGCACCGGATTACGACGTGGACATCACTCCGAAAGACTGGGCGTCCGGCCACGATCCGCAGTTGGAAAAAGGCGTTGCGCTGGTGTTGGAGGAACTCAAGAAGACTCCCCTGCCGGCGGCGAAGCAGCCTGCATTCCCGAATTATCACAAGTAACCAGCGCTCAGAAGAGCTGCCAGTATTTGTCATTCTGAAAGGCCCCCGTTCCAGGGGGCCTGAAGAATCCCGTGGATGCTGCCCCGATTAGGCCTTTCCCGCGTGTTACCATTAATCAAGTCCCTCCTATGAATGCTGATCTGGCAAAGCTGATCGAACTCGAAAAGGTAGACCATGAGATGGCCCGCCTGAGTGAAGAAGTAGCCGCACTACCCGGACGTGTGGCGTTGATCGAAACCCGCCTCGCCGAGCATAAAGACGAGATCGAAAAAGCCAAGACCGCCATCAAGACGAATGAAGCCAACCGGCGCAAGTATGAGGCCGACATCCAGGCCGGCCAGCAGAAGATCGTCAAGTATCGCGGACAGTCTTCCAGCGTCAAGACCAATGACGAGTATCGCGCCTTGATGCACGAAGTTGAGTTTGCCGAAAAGGAAATCCGCGACAGTGAGGACAAGATCCTGGAACTGATGGTGTTGCTGGAATCCGAAGAAAAAGCTCTGAAAGCGGCTGAAGCCCAGTTAAAGGTGGAGGCTGTTGAAGTCGAAAAAGAAAAAGCCGAAGCCCGCACACGCACCGCGGAAGACGAAAAGCTGCTCGCTGAATTGGCCGCCAAGCGCAGCGAGTTGCGAACAGGAGTGACCGACAGCCCGCTGGCCCACTATGACCGCGTTCTGCGGGCGCGCAAGTCGGTGGTGGTGGAAGCGCGTGGGCAGAAATGCATGGCCTGTTTTGTGCTGATTCGTCCTCAGACCTGGCAGGAGATCCGCACCAACGAGCAGATCGTTACCTGCAGCTCTTGCGGACGCATGCTTTTCTACGATCCGGCTAGTGAGCCGCCCGCTCCGCCTGAGTCCCCAAAAAAGAAAGCCAAAAACCAGCCGGCTGAAGCCGAGGCGGAAGACGAAGTTCCAACCGAAGCCGCTCCCGCGCCTTAGCGTTTTACTCTATTTTTTCCAATGAATGCTCCAAGCCTTCCGCAAGTCAGCATTAGCGCCCGCGCCGCAACACGTCTGCGCGGCGGCCATGTCTGGGTTTACGCATCGGACGTAACCAATGATGGCGGCGCTACGGCAGGCTCGCTCGTCCACGTTCTTGACGCTCGCCAGCAGGTCATCGGCTCCGCCGTCTACAGCAGCAGTTCGCAAATCAAACTGCGGTTGCTCACTCGTGAGCGGTTCGCTTCGGAACCAGAACTATTGAAACTGGTGCACGAACGTCTGGCCGCGGCCATTGCCTACCGGGAAACCATAGTGAAGGACTCCAACGCCTGCCGCCTGGTGTTCAGCGAAGCCGACCTTTTGCCCGGGCTGGTCCTCGACCGATACAACGATGTCTACACCCTTCAAGTGCTCACCCAGGCCTGGGACAAAGCAGAACGCAAACAGGCGATCATCAGCGCGATTCGCGAGCTGACCCAGGCCGAACATATTGTCGAGCGGTCGGACGAACGTATACGCGAACTGGAGCAGCTTCCGCCGCTGGCGTCCGGAATTGTGCACGGCAGCAAAAGCGCGACTGTTTTTTCGATGAACGGCGTGAGCTCACACTACGACGCCTTGGCCGGTCAAAAAACCGGCGGGTTTCTCGATCAACGGGAAAACTACGCCGCCGCAGCGGCCTATGGTCATGGAACCGCGCTCGATGTCTGCACTTACCACGGCGGATTTGCTCTGCATCTGGCCCGTGTGTGTGAGCACGTGACGGCGCTTGATGTCTCGCGCGAAGCCCTGGAAGTCGCCGAACAAAATGAAAAGCTCAATGCCGCGGCGAACAAGAGCGAGATCGAGTGGATCGAAGCCAACGCTTTTGATCTGCTCAAGGACTACGCGTTCGCCGGACGCCTGTATGACATGATCGTCCTCGATCCGCCGGCCTTCGCGCGGAGCAAACGTAACCTGCCTGACGCCCTGCGTGGTTACAAGGAGCTAAATCTGCGAGCGCTAAAAATGCTGCGGCCCGGAGGCACGCTGGTCACCTGCTCCTGCTCGTTTCATGTGGATGAAGCGGCTTTTCTGGAAGTGCTGGCGTCCGCCGCGCAAGACGCGCACCGTTCCGTCCGCGTCATGGAAAAGCGGACACAGGCCAGGGACCATCCAATCCTTCTGGGCGTTCCTGAAACCTGGTATCTCAAGTGCGTCATTTGCTCGGTACGATGATGCGCTGCCTGCTTCAGCCTCTTTGGGCTTTCAGGATCGCCAGCGGGGATAATGGATGCACCGCCAGCAAAGGCCGCGCATCTAATGTTTGATCCCGGGCCAGAACTACTGTTGAGGAGAACACATGGCGATCCGTTGGGACAAATTCACAATTAAATCGCAAGAAGCGATCCAGCAGGCGAACGACGTTGCTTCGCAGCATGGCAACCCGGAGATGCTGCCCGTCCATTTGCTGGTGGCGCTGCTGCAAGACCACGAAGGGATTATTGTGCCCGTCCTGACCAAACTCGGCGCGAATCCCGCGAATGTGGAAGCCGCCGCCCTGGAGCGCATTCAGCGCTTACCCAAGGTCTCCGGCGAGTCCGCCCAGCCGCAGCTTTCCGCCTCCATGACGAAGGTGCTGGACCAGGCCTTCAAAGAAGCTGCCAAGTTCAAGGACGAATATGTTTCCACCGAGCACTTGCTGCTCGCGATGGCGCAGAACAAAGACAAGAACAACGAAGTCCGCCAGGTGCTGGCCGAAACAGGCGTGGAGTACGACGCAATTCTGAAAGCGCTCACCGCCGTTCGCGGTTCGCAGCGCGTCACCGACCAGAATCCAGAAGGTAAGTTTCAGGCCCTGGAGCGTTACGCCAAAGACCTGAACGAGCTGGCGCGTCGCGGCAAACTCGATCCGGTGATTGGCCGCGACGAAGAAATTCGACGCGTGGTGCAGGTGCTTTCCCGCAGAACAAAAAATAATCCCGTGCTGATCGGCGAGTCGGGCGTGGGCAAAACGGCCATTGTCGAAGGTCTGGCCCAGCGCATTATTTCCGGCGACGTTCCGGAGATCCTGAAGAACAAGCGCGTGGTGTCATTGGATCTGGGCTCCATGCTGGCCGGGGCCAAGTATCGCGGCGAATTCGAAGACCGGCTCAAGGCCGTGTTGAAGGAAATTGAAGACTCCAACGGCCAGATCATTCTTTTCATTGACGAGTTGCACACGCTCGTCGGCACCGGCGCGGCCGAAGGCGCGATTGATGCCAGCAATATGCTCAAGCCAGCGCTGGCCCGTGGCGAACTACGCGCGATTGGCGCGACCACCCTGAATGAATATCGCAAGTACATCGAAAAAGATGCGGCGCTGGAACGGCGCTTCCAGATTGTGTTTGTCGGCGAGCCGAATGTCGAGGACACCATCTCCATTCTGCGCGGCCTGAAAGAGCGCTACGAAGTGCACCACGGTGTGCGGATTAAAGACTCGGCCATTGTGGCTGCGGCGACTCTTTCGCATCGCTACATCGCCGACCGTTTTCTTCCCGACAAAGCCATTGACTTGATTGACGAAGCGGCGGCCTCGCTCCGCATACAGATTGATTCCATGCCCACGGAGATTGACCAGCTGGAACGCCGGGCAACGCAGCTCGAAATCGAAAAGCAGGCGCTCAAGAAAGAAGACGACGCAAATTCACGCGAGCGGCTGGCCGTGGTCGAACGCGAACTGGCGGGACTGCGCGAAAAATCCAACGCGCTGAAGGCCCGCTGGAAAGAAGAAAAAGCAGCCATCACCTATATCCGTCAGCTGAAAGAACGCATTGAGCAGTTGAAGATTGAAGAGCAGCAGGCCGAACGCAACGGCAATCTGGAACGCGTGGCGGCGATCCGCTATGGCGAGCTGCGCCAGGCGGAAACCGAACTGGCCCGATTGAGCGCCGCCGCGGACGGCGACGCCAAGAAGTCACGCATGTTGAAAGAAGAAGTGGACGAAGAAGACGTGGCCGCAATTGTTTCCAAATGGACCGGTGTTCCTGTTTCCAAAATGCTCGAAGGCGAAGTCAAGAAGCTGGTCACCATGGAAGACCGCTTGCGTCAACGCGTGGTCGGCCAGGATGTGCCGTTGTCTCGGGTCGCGAATGCGATCCGGCGTTCGCGCGCCGGGTTGAGCGATCCACGCAAGCCGATTGGCTCGTTCATTTTTCTTGGACCAACCGGTGTCGGCAAAACCGAACTGGCGCGCGCGCTGGCTGAGTTTCTGTTTGACGATGAACACTCCATGGTGCGGATTGACATGTCCGAGTACATGGAGAAGCATGCCGTGGCGAGGCTGATCGGTGCGCCTCCGGGATATGTTGGCTATGACGAAGGCGGCCAGCTCACGGAAGCCGTGCGCCGCCGGCCCTACTGCGTAATTCTTTTCGACGAAATCGAAAAAGCGCATCCGGACGTCTTCAACATTCTGCTACAAATTCTCGACGACGGCCGGCTCACCGACTCTAAGGGCCGTACCGTGGACTTTAAGAACGCGGTCATCATCATGACGTCCAATATCGGCGCCAGCTACCTGCAGGCCGAAGGCGTGAGTTCACCGGAGGCGTTCGCCGAGGCCACCGAGCACGTGATGGAAGCGCTGCGTCAGCATTTCCGTCCGGAGTTCCTCAACCGCGTGGATGACATCATCGTGTTCGGTCCGCTGGGAGAAGACCAGCTCACGCGCATCATCGAGTTGCAGCTCGACGATCTGCGCAAGCTGCTGGCTGATCGCAAGATCACCATCGAGCTGACCGCGCCGGCCAAGGAGCTGTTGTTCCTGGAAGGCTACGACCGGGCTTACGGAGCGCGTCCGCTGAAAAGGGCGATTCAGCGGCAGATTCAGGACCCGTTGGCGCTCAAAATCCTGGAAGGCGAAATCCTGCACGGCGACCACGTGGTGATTGACGCTGACGTCCCCAAGCGGCAAATGACTTTTACTGTAAGCGCCCGGGTTTCGAAAGACACCCCGCAACCCAAGGTCGTAGCAAAGAAGAAGTAGCCGAAGCGGAGCCGAAGAACCGAAAAACGGTTCATTTCTCTTTTTTGGACTTGGATTCAGTCTTCGTCTTAGGTTCCGGCTTTGTCTCGGTCTTTGTCTCGGACTTTGCCTCGCCCGACGACTCCGTCTTCTTGGTTTCCGTCTTCTCAACAGCCTTGGACGCGCTGCTTTCGTCTGCCGGCTTGCTTTCCCGGTCGCCGGCCTCTCCCTTGCGCGCGTAATCGGTCACGTAGAACCCGGTTCCTTTGAACTGCACGGCCGGGGCGGAGAGCATGCGGTCCGCGGGGCCGCCGCATTCCGGGCACTTTCTCCGCTTCGCATCGGAAAATTTCTGGATTTTTTCGAAGCGGTGTTTGCACTTCTTACATTGATATTCGAACAGAGGCACAGTCAGCCTTCTCCAGGAAAATGTGTGTTTCGATTGTAGAGCATGTTAAGACCTTTTACTCCGGTCCTGATGCTATGCTGACAATTCATACATGGCTGGACCAAAACAACAAGGCGTGCTCTACGTGGTTGCCACT
Organism: Acidobacteriaceae bacterium; assembly: GCA_003140235.1. GTDB lineage: Bacteria > Acidobacteriota > Terriglobia > Terriglobales > Acidobacteriaceae > Angelobacter. Next base: position 31,742 of record PLJN01000142.1, on the reverse strand, counting down.
CCGATTGGCAACCTGGAAGACATGACGCATCGCGCCGTACGCATCTTGCGCGAAGCCGATCTGATCGCCTGCGAGGACACTCGCCAGACGCAGAAACTTCTGGACCATTACGGCATCAAAAAGCCAACCGTCAGCTATCACGACCACAATGAAGTCGAGCGGGCCCAGGAATTGCTTGCGAAACTAGAGGAAGGACTCACCATCGCCCAAGTATCCGATGCCGGCATGCCGGGAATTTCTGATCCGGGATATCGCGTGGTCACACTGGCCCTTGAGCGCGGGTTTACGGTTGTGCCGATTCCCGGAGCTTCCTCGTTGACGGCAGCGCTGGCCGCGAGCGGCTTGCCGACTGATGCTTTCGAGTTTCGGGGATTTCTTCCCGCCAAGTCCGGCCAGCGCCGGACGATGCTTGAGTCCCTGCAAGGACATGCTCATACCATTGTGGTTTACGAAGCGCCGCACCGAATCCGGGAGACTCTGGAGGACATTGTGGAGATCCTGGGTCCGCAAACTCCGGTGGTGATTGCGCGCGAGCTGACCAAGATCCACGAAGAGTTCATTCGCGGCCGTGCAGACCAGGTGTTGGGGATCCTGCAAGAGCGTGAACTGAAAGGCGAGATTACGCTGCTTATCGGAAAAGGAAAGAACGATGCGCCGCAGGGTCATCTGACGGGAAATGTTGCCGCCAGGCTGAAAGAAATCATGGCGCAGCAGCAGATCGATGAAAAAGCGGCGTTGAAGCTTCTGGCCAAAGAACAGGGCCGCTCGAAGAGCGAGCTCTATCGCGAACTTCAGCGCGTCCAGACGCGCGGACCAAAAGAGCGTAAGTAATAAAACCCACTCTAAAACCCTAAAAATAGAGGGAACTACGGCCACGCGTCGGGCGTACCTAACTTTGTCATTATTCAGGTCCGCAGTCCGCCTGCTTTCGCGGCAGGCAGCCCGGACACAGAATAGAGAAGCGAGGAAACCCTTATGGCACTTGGAGATTTCTGGCAGGACGTTCGTTATGGCTTGAGGTCGCTGCGCAAGAGCCCGGGGTTCGCGGTAGTGGCGATTCTCACTTTGTCGCTGGGCATCGGCGCCAGCAGCTGGCTCTTCAACATGATGCGGCAGTGGGTCTTCGACGTTGTGGATTTTCCGCAACCCAGCCAGATCGTCGTGCTCGAAGAAGTGGACACCAGGAAGGGATTCACGTCCCGTGCATCGGCTCCTGATTTTCTCGACTGGCGGGAACAGAGCCCGGTGTTTGAAAATCTGTCGGCGTGGACGTTCGACCGGTTCAACATCACCAGCGGTGACACTCCGGAACGGATCGCGGGCTCGAGTGTCAGCGCCAACTTTCTGAGCGCACTGAAAGTTACACCGGCCATGGGGCGCGACTTCCTGCCCGAGGAAGAAAAACCCGGCGCGGCCCACGTGGCCATCATCAGCTACGGATTTTGGCACGAGCGTTACAACGCCGACCCGAAGGCGCTCAACACCGCGATCAAGATTGATGGCGAGCCTTACACCATCGTTGGCGTTATGCCTGAGGATTTTCATTTCATCCTGATGGGCCGCGCGAATATTCTGGTGCCGCTGGTCTTTACCGACAAACAACGTGCCGACCGCGGCATCGGCTGGCTCAACACCATCGGCCGGCTCAAACCCGGCATCGCCGTCCCTGCCGCGCAGCAGGCCATGAACAATACGGCCAGCGCAATCGAAAAAGAGCATCCCGACACGAACAAAAATTCCGGTGTGACGGTCAATTCCCTGGCGCATGAATACGGCACACATACCGGAACTTTGCAGGTGGCCACCGGATTTGTGGTGGGCTTTTGCATTCTGCTGATTGCCTGCTCCAACATTGCCGGCATGTATCTGGCGCGCACCATGGCGCGCCGCAAAGAAATGACCATGCGGCTCGCGCTGGGCGCCAGGAGAGGCCGCCTCGCGCGGCAGTTGCTGGCGGAAAACGCGGTGCTGTTGCCGGTCTCCGTGGGCATTGCCTTGGTGTTTGCCTGGCTGGGCGGCCGCTGGGTGACGTCGTCGATCCCTTTTGAAAGCCGCGGATTCCTGCCCAACGATGCGCACATCGTGATGGATTGGACCACCATTGTGTACGCTGTCGGTGTCTCCATCTTCAGTATGTTGTTGTTTTCTCTCGCGCCCATGCTCGAAAGCCGCAAGCTGAGTTTGACCGGCGTGCTCAAAGAAGCCGGCGGCACCACAAGCGCGTCCAGCGGACGCATGAGAATGGCATTGGTCGTCGGCGAAGTTGTTCTTGCCCTCCTTGTACTGGTCCCGGCCAGCCTGGTGTCCAAGTCGCTGGCCAACCGCTTCAAAGAAGATCCAGGATTCCGCTCCGACCACGTGCTGACCGCGCAGATGGACCTGCCATCTGCCAGATACAAAGACAATAACCAGGTGGCAAATTTTTACAACGAGCTGTTGCTGCGGCTTCGCGGAATGCCGCAGGTGGAATCGGTGTCGATCAGCCGCTTCATTCCGTTTGGACATTCCTACTCCACCTCCACTTTTTTTATCGACGGCCGTCCTGCGCCTGCGCCGGATGAAGTTCCCGGCACCGTGATCAACTCCGTAACTCCCAGCTATATCAGCGCGCTGGGTCTACATTTGGTGCGTGGCCGCTTTATCACCGACCAGGACGGTGCTAACGCCACGCCCGCAATCGTTATCAATGACACGCTGGTGCGCCGTTTCTTCCAGAAGGACGATCCACTGGGCCATAAAATCCGTTTCAAAAAAGACAGCGATACCTGGTACACGATTGTTGGAGTCGTGAAAAACGTAAAGCTGGGAGCTCTGAGTGACAAGCCCCAGAACCAGATTTATCTGCCGTTTGCCCAGGCGCCAAGCAACTCCACGGCAATCGCCCTGCATACGACTGCCGATCCGCTCTCGCTTGCTTCCTCCGTACGCAACGCCGTGTGGTCCTTGGACCACGACCTGCCGCTTTCCGGAGTGCAACCGCTGGAGCAGAGAGTCATGGAGCAGGAATCGCCGGAACGCATTTTCTCGCAATTCGCAACCTCGTTTGGAATGCTGGCGCTCTTTCTTGCCGCCATTGGAATTTATGGCGTGATGGCTTACCTGGTGGAAAGTCGTACACGCGAAATCGGCGTCCGCATGGCGCTTGGTGCAAAACGAAGCAGCATACTCAGACTGGTCCTTGCCGGCGCAATGAAACTCGTGCTGGCCGGTGTGACGATAGGTCTTCTGGCTTCATGGATACTGGCGCGCTTCCTGACCAAAGTCTTGTTCGGCGTAAGCGCCAATGATCCCAGTACGTATCTCGTCGCTGTGTCTGTTCTGTGTGGCGTGATTCTGCTGGCCTGCCTGGTGCCGTTGCGCCGCGCTACCGCCGTAGATCCCATGGTTGTGTTGAGATACGAGTAAATCACGAAAAGCTGTTGGCTGCTTTGGCTATTGGCCAATTGCTATTTGCTAATTGCTCCCTTCACTCATAGCGCAGGGCCTCCGTTGGATCAACGCGTGTTGCGCGTCGTGCGGGTAAATAACTAGCGACCAGCGCAATGGCCATAAACGTCAAGGGCGCCAGCACAAACGTGGTCCAATCGCGGATCCCGACTTTGTAGAGCAGTCCCGAAACCACGCTGCCTAAAAACGTCGTGAGGACAAACGCCAGCACCAGGCCAATCACAACTCCGGCCAGCGTCAGAGTCACTCCCTGGCCGACGACCAGGCGCAGGATATCCGACTTCTCTGCGCCCAGCGCCATGCGAATGCCGAGTTCCTGCCGGCGCTGCGCGACCGAATAAGCCTGCACGCTATAAATCCCCACCACGGCCAGCACGAGTGCCGTCACTGAGAAAATTCCCAGCAGAAGCATGGTGAAGCGTGGCTGGACGCGTGATCCGTCCATGATTTCGTCCACGGTCTGGATGTTGGTGACCGGCTGGTCCGGATCGGCGGCGGCGATTTGCGCGCGCACCGCGGACACCATGCTGTGCGGGTCGGTGGCTGTGCGCACCAGCAGGTTCATATTTCCCCAGGGTATCTGCGGGAATGGAAAATAGATTTGCACTTGCGGGTCCAGCGCCAGGCCTTTGTTCTTCACATTGGCCGCCACGCCTACAATTTCCGCGGCTGCGGGTTGCCGCCCGATCAGGATGTGTTTGCCTACGGCGTTCTGGCCCGGCCAGTAGCGCCGCGCCAGCGCTTCATTCACGATGATCACCTTGGGTGCCTGAGCATTGTCGGCTTTGGTGAATTCGCGGCCGGAGCGAATCGGTACGCGCATGGTCTGGAACCACTGCGGACTGATGGCTTCAATAATCATGAACGGACGCTCGGCCAGTGGAACCACCGCCTGGCCTTCCGGCAACACTGGCGTGATGCGTTTGGGGACCAGCGGCAGCGCGGCCGAAATCGCCGCCTTCTGGACGCCCGGCAGCGCGGAGACGCGGCGCAACAGGTCGTCGAAGAACGCAATCTGCTTTGGCGCGTCAGCGTACTTCACTGACGGCAGCGACACGTTCATGGTGAGCACGTTGCGCGGATCAAAGCCGGGATCTGTGCCCAGCAGTTTCGCGAAGCTGCGCACCAGCAGTCCAGCGCCGATCAGCAGAAGAAGAGAAAGAGCGACTTGTCCTACCACCAGCAGGCCCTTGATCTGTACGCGGCTGTGGCTTCCGGTGGAACTGCGGCCTTCATCGCGCAGCGTGGAGTTCATGTCAGTACGCGCGAGTTGCAATGCGGGAAAAATCCCAAAGATGATTCCGGTCAGCACGGAAACACCCAGCGTGAACAGAAGTACACGAGCGTCCATGGTGATGGAAATGCCGGATGGGAGATTGGCCGTTCCCAGATTGGCAAGAAGTCTTGTTGCGGCAAAACTCAGTCCCAGGCCGAGCGCGCCGGCAATCACCGCCACCAATATGCTCTCCGTGAGCAACTGACGGATGACCGCGCTACGCTTGGCGCCCAGGGCCGCGCGTATGGCGATTTCTTTTCTGCGGGCCAGCGCACGAGAAAGCAGCAGGCTGGCCACGTTGGCGCACGCGATCAGCAGCACCATGGCCACCGCAATGGAAAGTACCAGCAATCCGGTGCGGATGTTGGCCACGATTGAATCCTGCAGAGGCGTTACAGCAGCCGAGACGCCCGGATCAGCGTCCGGCGCCGCGGGATTTTCCTTGCGGTATTGCTGATGCAGCACCTGCAATTCCGCGAGCGCTGTCTCCCGGGTAACTCCCGGACGCAAGCGCGCAATGGCCGTCAGATAACCTACGCCGGACCGCAGACGTTGCGTTGTGAACAGGGAATGTTCGAAATACCGCGGCGTCCAAACGTCCGCTAGAGGAAGAAAAGGAAACTGCGCTTCCGCCGGCAGCACGCCGATAACGCTGTAAGTCGTGGAATCCAGCGTAAGGCTCTGCCCAACTACGTTCCGGTCACCGCCAAAGCGGGTATGCCAGAGCGAGTCACTGATCACGATCACGTACCGGCCTCCAGCCTGGCCGTCTTCGGGCACGAAGAACTGGCCAAGCTGTGGCTTCACGCCCAGCATTCCAAAAAACTCCGGCGACACGCGGCCCGCGACAATTTGCTGCGGTTCGCCCCGGCCGGTCAGGTTAAAAGTGTCTGTCGCCGCGACCGCAACGGAAGAAAACGACTTATTGTTCCCGCGCACGAGATCAGTCCATCCCAGAGTGCAGCAGCGGCTCTGCTGGTCTTTCTGCTGGGCGTCCAGGACCACCAGTTGCTGCGGAGCTTCATAGGGCAACGACCGCAGCAGCACCGCGCTGGTGATGGTAAAGATCGCAGTGTTGCCGCCAATCCCCAGCGCCAGCGTGAGGATGGCCGCCAGACTGAAGCCGGGATTCTTGACTAGCATGCGCGCGGCAAAACGAAGGTCCTGCCAGAATGATTGCAATTGCATTTTCATATTCGGTTACCAAACCTCGCATCGGTCAGCGGGTGGGCGGACCATCGCCGAATCAGCCTTGCAGCTAAATGCCTGTTGAAATTCTTTCAGGTTCGAGAGCGGACCGATCACGCGAAACTTCGCAACCGGGTGCGGATCGCCCTGAATCATCGTACGCTGCGCTTCAGGACGGATCTCATCACCGCGCCACTGTCCCCAGGCGATAAAAAATTGCTGATCAGGCGTGAAGCCGTCGAGCGTGGCGGCCGGCGGTTTCCCTTGTTGTGATTTCTTGAACGCCAGATACGCGATCTTGGCCCCGGCCAGATCGCCAATGCTTTCTCCGGTCACCAGTTTGCCGTTGTGATGAATGTTCGGTTCGATGAAGTAGCCATCAAACTGTCTCACCACGCAAGCGGTGCGGGCCTGAAAATTCTTCAGGTCGTCGGCGGTCCACCAGTTGTTGAGCGCGCCAAGGGAATCGTACTGCGCGCCCTGATCGTCAAAGCCGTGGCTGATTTCGTGTCCAATGACCACGCCGATGGAGCCGTAGTTCACGGCGTCGGTAGCGTCCATGCTGAAGGCCGGCGGCTGGAGAATTCCCGCGGGAAAAACAATTTCATTCAACAGCGGATTGTAATAAGCGTTGGAAGTCGGTGGCGTCATGCCCCAGCGTCCGCGATCCACGGGTTTGCCGACACGATTGCGGTCGTCGCGAATGGCAAATTCCCGCAGGACAACTATGTTGCCCCAATAGCCGTCGGGACGAATCTTCACGCTGCTGTAGTCCATCCATTTATCCGGGTAGCCAATCTTGGGATTGAACGTGGAAAGTTTTTCGAGCGCTTTCTTCCTGGTGTCCGGACTCATCCATTCCAGGCCTTCAATCGTGTCGCGCATGGCGGCCAGAATGTTCTTGACCATGTCCTGCGCGCGGGCCTTGGCTTCGGGCGGAAAATATTTCTGCACATATTTCTGCCCCAGCGCTTCGCCGAGCAGTCCGTCGGTGGCTTCCACGCAAATCTTCCAGCGCGGTTTCATTTCCTTGGCGCCATTGAGGTAGCGGTTGTGAAAGTTGAAAGACTCCTCGACAAAAGCAGCCGACAAAGACGGCGCCGCGGAATCCAACACCTGCCATTTCAGATACGTCTTCCAATCGACCAGAGATGTTTCCCGCAGTTGCCGGTCAATTTCCTGCAAAAACTTCGGCTCCTGGACGTTGAGATTGCTTTGCGGCAGTTTGGCGTCTTGAAAATAAGTATTCCAGTCAATCGCCGGTGTGAGTTTCCGCAAATCGCTGAAGCTGGTCGGATGATCGCTGGCGTTCGGATCGCGCAGGCTGACGTTATCGAGCGACGCCCCGGCCAGCTTGGACTCCATTTGAAACACAGTCTCCGCGGCGGCTTTGGCGGCGAATTCGTTATATCCGGCAAGCTTGAAAATGTTCGTCACATACGCGTGATATTTCTCCCGCGTCTCCACAAAGCGCGGCTCGGTCTTGAAGTAGTAATCGCGGTCGGGAAGCCCGAGCCCATTGGCGCTAATGTCCGCAATGACCTGGCCGGGATGATGGTTGTCCGAGGCGGAAGTGAGCGCGAAGGGCACAAAGATGGCCAGCTCATGCAGGCGACGCACCATGCGTTGCACGTCGGCAGTGTTCTTCATCTTGTCAATGTCCGCCAGCAGCGGCTGAATCGGCGTCATGCCCAGCTTGTTGGCCCGCGCTTCATCCTTGCAGGCGCCATAAAAGTCACCAATCTCCTGCTCCACACTTCCGGCCGGCCAATCGTGGCGTTTCGAGACGTCTTCCAGAATGTCCTTGAGCTGGTCTTTTGACAATTCACCCGCCTGCCACCGGCGGCTCCAGCGCGACATGGATGCAGGAATCGGATTCTGGGCCCGCCACGTGCCATTGGCGTACTGGAAAAAATCGGTGCAAGGATCGGCGGTACGATCAAGGTCGCCGGGTTGAATGCCGTGCTGCGCGAAAGTCTGGCCAAACACAACGGCAGAACACGCCGCCAGAATGACGATGAACGCTAGTTTGATAAGACGCATGTGAAACCTCATAAACGATTAGTGATACCGGTCAATTTATAGACGGCACAGGAGTTGAAAGGCAATCCGTCGGAATCGTCGTGATCGCGCGTGAGGCCGTCATCGCCGTGATCGGGAGCAAGAAGCACTTAGCCATCCACGGCACGCCGGGACAGGTTAGCAATTGGCAATTGGCCAAAATCGCCACAAGAACTTGCCCGATAACGACGATTCTCCGTGCTGCCTGCTTCACCTCTGTGCTCCTCTATGTCCTCTTTGGTAAATCTGTCCCGGTCTTACGATCCCGGCGATCACCTTGATTCTGCTCAACCCACCTGGTTCGTCTACTCTGAATTCCCGTTAACAGGGAAAAATACAGGGGAAATATCAGTGCTTTGGTCCCGCCAGGCATTCAAAACTTCGATTCCATGGGCATTTACGACTTTCTCCTTTTGGACGGGGCCACTTCGTAGCAGGGAAGGAACAACAGGAAAGGAGCAGGGAACAAAACAGGTGCCGGTCAGCCCGAAATGCTGAGTGCTAACTGCTGTCTGCTAATTTCCAAAGTTCTCCCCGCGATCCGCTTAGGCGGGCCGGCTTTCTGGTTTTTGGATTCGCCGCGGATGGTATCGCGAATCTGAAAAAAGTCAATGGACAAAAAGTGTCAACTTTTTCACTTGATGGTCCGGCTGGAACGATGGGTTGAATGATTCATAGAGCACAGCCGCCCTCGGCGGAGGTCTTGATTGAATTGAGGGCCGCCCGGCGTCTATTGCGCGGAACTCAAAATCAACAGGGCCTCGACAGAACCGTAAGGCAAGCGAGGAGTGCGGGCTTACGTTTGGAAAGGCTGCATTCCCTGATTCTGAATACCCGCCACCCAAGCTGCCTTAACGCTCCGTTGATCCTGCGATCCCTCTTGAGGTTGCCTTTTAATTTGGCGATCCAATATTTCTTGTTTTGCTTTGGAATATGGCCGTCATAGCAATAAGGGCATTTGTGCCAAAAACATCCCTATCGTTCTGCCGCACATAGCGCAGGCTCCGTGAGCATTGAGCAAATCTCTGCACGTATTGTTGGATGACCGGGTGGGTCTCGTTTTAGTCGACGATTTACGCTGCGTATCCGTTCTGCAATGTCGTGGGTTGTGAGTTGATTCGCCATTGCCCCTCCTTCACAGAAAAGAGGCTCGGGCCAATACCTCTCGGGCTTATGTTCTAGTTTAGAACATTTTCGATTTGCACCGACGATATTCTCTAGGTGTGATCAGGAAGGCTGCGCGGAAAAACATTGTCGGTAGGCGGGTCGCTGAGTCGCGTCATGATTCTGAGCCAGCCCTGACGCAAGACGCCCTTTCGGGGAGGCTCGCCCAACTTGGGATTCAGCTCGACCGAGCCGCAATTGCCAAAATCGAAAACGGTCACCGCCATGTCCTCGACTACGAACTTAAGGCCCTCGCGAACGTATTGGGCGTGGATGTTAATTGGCTTCTTGGGGACAAAAAAGGTTGAAAGATCCAATTCTCAAACTACGCTCTGCTACGCGGCGGGCCAAGTCGGACGTGGCGAACAAGCTGATCAGCATGTTTCTTCACGAGTTGAGTCGCAAGATCAGCCAAAACTGGCCAGTTAAAGTTGACGGGGAAGAATATGAAAAGCTTGTCCGTGAACGGTTCAATACCCAATGCCCATATTGCTCTTGCGATCTGACGAATACCGAATCCGTAATTGAACATCTCGACGGCATGAATCGTTATCGCGCAGGCCTCCATGTACCAGGTAATGTTTTGGTAGCGTGCAGAAGATGTAACAGCGAGAAGCGCCGGGACGACTCATTGAGAGTTCTTTCGCTTGCACGGTCCGGCTGGGAATCGTTCTTGTCTCACGACGGTACCCGTTGCGCTACGCCCTGCCGCACCTGTCGGTATTGGGAGAGTATCTGGAACGATGGAACCGAACGAAGACTGCGACTGAGCGAGAATTTGCAGAGAATTCGTTCGTTTCGCAGTGCATTCCCAGAATTTGAGCAGGTTATCCCTTCCCTCATGGAGACGCACCCAGCGTTATTGAGGAAACTCTACTCCGATTGTCAGACCTTTGCTGAAATGGAGATCAAGTCCCTTTTGGAAAGAGTTGATCCCGTCCCCAACCCCCAGTAGTAACTTGGGTTCAGAAAACCTCGCCAGACCTGTGGCAATGAGGAATGGCCTACCTTTCAATGCCGTGGAGCCGCTTCCGTTCGGACAGCACGTAGTTTAGCTCACTGTTCACCAACTTGTGTGAGCGCTAGCATGGGATGAGGGTACTCGTCGTCTACTTTCTTCCGGGAGTTGGACATCACGATTGCGCATCGCAGTGGACAGCACCATGACAGACCCAACTCTTAGCGACGCCACGGCCGGCGAAGGCCCAAGCAATGACGAACGAGCGGCTTGGGCGGAAGTGGCGTTGCTGGCTTTTGGTCAGCGAATGGGGATGGTGAGGGAAAAGTTAGGCGCTGATGAGGATGCCTTCCTCATTGTGGCCGACTTGCTGGCGGACCTGGCCCATTGGTGCGACCGCAAAGACGTCGGCATGCAATCCGCATTGGAGTATGCAGCCGGGCACTACCAAACAGAAACTGGTGGCAAAGGAAAGCAGCTAATCAAGAAAACCGATTAGGGTCCGGCGACATGCGTATCTCAATGAGGGAATCAAGCAAGTAGAACCGTGTGGCACAGCCGCCCTCGGCTGTGTCTTCGTTTTGACTTTGGCTTCGGGAGACACCGGCGAGGGCGCCGGTGCCACACGGGCATGGGCCTGCGACGCACAGAACCTATCCGCCCGATGTGTGGTCGTGCACGATGTGCCAGCCCGCCGGCAGTTTCTTTAGAATCAGGGTGAACAGCCCGCCAGGTTTCTTGCCGTCCGACATTACCAGTTCCCATTTGCCTGTGACCACGGCTGCCTTGGGACCGAGCACGTCGATTTTCAGGTCCTGGAAATCGAGTTTGCCCATTTCTTTGCCCTGGCCTTTGTAGCGTTGCTGGTAGCGCGCTAACGTGGGCTCCCATCCCTGGGTTGTGGTGCCACCGGAAAAGAAAATCAGGTCAGGAGACTGCCAGTATCCGTTCATGAAGCCTTCCAGGTCTCCGCGGTTCCAGGCGTCAACTTGCGCGGTCAGCAGGTGTTTGATGTCTGCTTCGGCTTCCGCCTGCGCGTGGGTCCGCTCTTGCCCGCTGGCCTTGGCTGGCGGCTGGGGCGTGGACGACGACGGCTGCAAGAGTTGGCGAGGGGCGGCAAACAGCAAGGGAACAAGCAGGAGGGCCATCCAGTAGCGGTTCATACGCGCATTGTAAGCTGCACAAGCCGGTTTTGGTCTGCATTTTCATGGCTTTCCGAGATACCATTGGTAACAGGCGCCGGTAAGGACCCACATTGACCTGCGTCGCAGAATGCTGTATTTTTCGATTAACTCAAAGTTGTTGTCTTCGAGCGTGCCCTGGGAAAGCTGTGCAAGAATCCCCCAGGCTAAACCGGGCGCGCCGTAAAGAGTTGCCAAGAGCAGGGCCCTCATGTCTCTACAGAACATTGGCCGATACGAGATTCTCAGCGAGCTTGGACGCGGCGCCATGGGCCTGGTCTACAAGGCCAAGGACCCGACCATCGGCCGGATCGTGGCGCTTAAGACCATGCGGCTTGATGTCCACGGTCTGGAGGCCGAGGACATGCTGCGGCGTTTTCGGAATGAGGCGCAAGCGGTCGGCGTGCTGAACCACCTGAATATCGTCACCATCTACGACGCGGCCGAGCAGGACAAAATTTTCTACATCGCCATGGAGTATATCGAGGGCACCACACTCCATCAGCTGCTCGCGCAGAAACGCGTACTTTCGACCGAAGAGATTATCCGGTTCGCCCGCCAGATCTGTGCCGGGCTGGATTATGCCCATTCCAACGGAATCGTCCACCGCGATGTGAAGCCGGCGAACATCATGATCACGACTGCCGGGACCGTAAAGATCATGGATTTCGGTATCGCCAAGACGGGCGGCAGCGTCACCAGCACCGGTCAGGTGCTGGGAACGCCGAATTATATGTCCCCGGAGCAGGTGAAGGGCAAGACCCTCGACGGCCGGTCCGATCTGTTCAGCCTGGGTGTTGTCCTGTACGAAATGCTCACCGGTGAAAAGCCGTTTGTGGGCCAGAACGTTACGACCATCATTTATAAGATCGTCAACGAGCTGCCGACGCCGCCACGCGACCTGGATGTGACCATCCATCCCGGCCTGAGCGCTATTGTCACCAAGGCCCTGGCCAAGTCTCCGGATGACCGCTATCAAACCGGCGCGGAGTTGGTACGCGATCTTGAAAGCTACAAATCATACGGGTCCAAGCTGGGCACAACCACGCCGATATCGTCCGCCGCCACGGCTCAGGGCGACAAGACCACCGTGTTACCGCTGAAAATTGTCGGTGGAAGCAGCACCGTGCGTGTACCGGCGCCGGTCGCCGTGCCCGATCCTGACCCGACACCAGTTCCGGTGAAGGCCCCGGTTCCAATGCGGCAGCCCGCTGCCTCGACCGGTGCAACAAAGCCCACCGCAAAAAAGACAACTCTCATCATCGCCGGCATCGCCATAGCGCTTGTTCTGGGCGTGGCCATGGCCGCGTACGGGTACTACCGCGGACAGCAGGCGCGCGAGCTGCAAGCCCAGCAGGACGCGCAGAAAAAGGCAACTAAAAAAACCACTGTCGTCGGCACTCAGACCAAATCGCCTGACCCGATCACGGTACAAAAAGCCGCTGTCAGTCCTATCGTAAAATCCGACCCGGTCAAGACCAAGGCCAAGAGCACCAAGGAAGTTGTTGCCGCTCATCAGGGCGAGTTGAAATTCGTGTCGCAGCCGGACGGGGCCAAAGTGGCCGTGGACGGCTGGAGTGAGCCCAAGTGGGTAACGCCTTTCACAGCGTCCAACCTTGCGCCGGGCCCGCACACAGTGGTTTTCTCCAAGTCCGGATATTCCCCGGAAATTCGCGCCGTGGAAGTCGCAGCGGGAAAGAGCGACTCGCTCTCGGTGAAACTCGGCGCCGTGGTGCCCCCAACCCTTCGCGTCAACAGCACCCCGCAAAACGCCGCGATCTGGGTGGATGGCAGAGACACCGGCAAGACCACTCCGGCGGACATCAGCGTGGAAAAAGGTGTGCACAAAGTACTCGTGCGCAAGCCAGGCTATAAGGAAGCAACAGCCACTTCTGCCGCTCTGGCGGAAGGTGATGTTTACGTTTTCACACCGAACCTGACCTTCCAGCAAAGTTTCTGGAGACGTCTGTCGGGCGGCGAATCCGTTCCCCAGGGCAAAGGGGTCTTGCACGTCCAGACCAGACCGGATGGCGCCACCATGACGGTGAATGGCGCGGTGGCCCCCAAGAAGACTGAAGTGCACTGGATACTGGACCCTGGCACGTATGACGTCCTGCTGCAGAAAGACGGATACAAGCCCGTCCATCGCACGGTAGTCGTGGAACTGGGCAAAGTCGCGAGCGTCGACGAAGTTCTGGACAAACAGTAATTTATGGCCCGCCTCATCATCTCTTCACCTGACGGCAAAAAAGGGATTCTCGAGCTCAACAAACTCATCACCACGATTGGGCGCGGGAATGCCAACGACCTGGTACTGAATGATTCCAGCGTCAGCCGCTTTCATGCCGTGGTGAAAATACAGGACCGCGGCGTGCTCATTGCCGACCGTGGCAGCACCAACGGCGTAGTCATCAATGGCGTAAAAATTCATCGCGAGACGGAAATCAAGAGCGGCGACAGCGCCGTGATCGGCCGCTATGAACTGCGTCTTGAGGCCATCGACGAAAACGCCATCCAAGTGCGCCGCGCCGAGTGGCCGAGCACGCTGAACCAGATCATGCACGGCCGCGGAGAAGCCGCAGTGGTGGCGCCGCCGGCCGCCGATATTTCCACCAGTTCGCTGACCGAGTTGGCCGGACGCGTCAAAAAACTCGAGCACGAGAACTATCTGCTGACCGTGCTCTATGACGCGGGCAAGGCGCTGAATACAAAGCTTTCGATTGACGACATCAGCGCCCAAGTAATGTCGCTGGCCTTCCGCATTGAGGGAGTCGAACGCGGCTTCATCATGCTGTTCAGCGAGTCGGGAGAAGTGATGCGGCAGAGCGAAGTCCGGTATCGCAATCCCGAACACACCGGCGCCCAGCCGGAAATTATTCTGAGCAAAAGCGTGCTGGACCTGATCCGCAAGGAGCAGCAGCCCATTCTGATCCACGACGTGAGCGCGGACGAGCGCTTCCGCAGCAGTGAGAGCATACGCATCTCCGGGCTGCGCTCCGCCATGTGCGCGCCGTTGCTGGGCACGGGCAAGGTGTTCGGAATTGTTTACGTCGACAACCTCGAAAAAGCTTCCGCGTTTACTCAGGAAGAGCTCAACGTGTTTGCCCTGGTCGCCGCGCAAACCGGCGCGGCCATTGACAACGCCATGGCCCACCAGAAAATCGCGCAGCAGGTGTTGCAGCGTTCGGCGCTGGAGCGCTTCCTTTCTCCGGACGTGGTGGAAATGGTGGTTGCCAACCCGGACATTCGTCTGGGCGGCGTTAACCAAAAAGTAACCGTGATGTTTGCCGACATCCGCGGCTTTACTCCGATGAGCGAAAACATGAGCCCGGAACGCGTGGTCGAAATACTGAACGAATACTTCACTCGCGTCACCGACGTGATCTTCGATCACGGCGGAATGCTGGACAAGTACATTGGCGACGCCGTGATGGCCGTCTACGGCGCTCCCATTTCCAAGGGCGATGACGCTGCCAATTGCGTGGAGTCGGCTGTGCAGATACAACGGCTGCTCATCGAGATGAACCGCGACGCCGCAGCACGTCAATGGCCGGAACTGCGGGTCGGCATCGGCATCAATACCGGCATTGTGACCGCTGGCAACATCGGCTCGCCGCGGCGCATTGATTACACCGTGATCGGAGACACCGTCAACACGGCGTCGCGCTTGATGTCGAACGCGGCGGGTGGACAAATCCTGATCTCCGAATCCACTGCCGTAGACCTCGGCCTGGGTTTTGAACTGGTCTCTCTGCCTCCGCTTCAACTGAAAGGCCGCACAGGGCCCGTGTCCGTGTTCAGCGTGGACTGGGCAGTCGGCGCACAAGAAAAACGCCTCAGCCGCGACGGCGAGACTTCTCCATAAAAGCGAAAGTTGTTTTGGGTAGGAATTTGCAGAAACAGCGTGGACTGATTTTGTGAGTTTTACGCGGGCTTTTTGCGTTCTGAATCTTTGTCCGCTTCCCAAGCGCGCTGGGGACGTTGCGATTCCGGCAAGTCCCGGTTTTCGACCCGGTCGTACATGTAACGGTCGCTCACGGTGCCCAAAGATTCGTTGTAGAGACTGACTGCGCCCGTGGCTTCACGCAATTCCTCGGAGAACTGATGCAAGGCCTTCAAGTGATCAGCGGTAGCGGGAATCTCGGCTTTACTGGTCTTAAGAAATTTCTGGTAGCCCTTGTCGATCAATCGGGAAATCTCGCCGCCGATCAGAAAACCCGGTTTGGCAAAAACCCGTGTCGTTTCATCGTCAGCTTTCTCGATCGCAGCCGAGCAGCCGAACTTCTTCACGAACACGCGGTTCTTCGTGCCGGGGGCCTCCAGGACATCAAAGCCGTGCTGGCGAAGCCAATCGACGGCTTCTTCGTACGTTCGTGGTTGCGCTGCTGCCATTTTTTATCCTTGCAGGGTTATTGGACTCCCCGCACCCTCAATTGGTTATCTATTCATTCTTGAGGTAGACCGCTACTCTCGCACAAATCTATCCCGAGGGCAAGGTTACCCAAGATTAGCTGTTGAATAAAGAGATACCCTCTGAGGAGATCGGGTGATCGCCGTGATCGGGTGTTCTGGTGATCGGTGGTGGCGCTGCGATCGCGATTGGGCATTCGTTTTCAGAGCAACCGATCACCAGAATCACCGGATCACCCGATCTTTAACTCCCGCCGGCCCAAGTTGTGAATGCAGAGCGTTCCGCGCATAATAGGCCGCACTTAGGCTGCGGAAGGATTTTATGCGAACACTGATAGCGGGCTTTCTTCTATTCTGCGTTTTTGGAGCGACCGAGGCGCAAGTTCTCAAGACCCGTCCCACGCCCGTAAAGCCCGTTCCCCAGACGGCTCGCGCACTGGCCAACAACGATCCCGCTTATGTGGCGTTGAGAAACATCAAACTCAGCCAGGAAGTCATTCCGGTGAGTGGCTTCCGCCTGAATCGAGATGCCGGCATATTTACGTTTCGCAGCGGCGCTTTTTATCTCCTCGAACCGGTGAATGGAAAAGTCACGGGAGCGGTCTTCATTGGCGATGCGGCATTCGGTCTTACGCCGCCTACGGAAATCGAACGCCGTTATCTCAAAATCCTGGCCAAAGACGAATTCGTCGACCAGTTCAGCGAGGCCGTTTTCCGCTTCACCGACGGCACCGAAGAAGAGCTGCGAAAAGCCGCGGTCAAGGACGCACCAGCTGCTGCCGGTGATCCGGCCGCCGTGTTCAAGGAAGTGCAGCACGATCTCAAGAAAAGGTTGAAGCAAAACCTCGATGTCCGGCTGCTTGAGGACGTGCTGAGTTCTCAAAAAGGCGGCAAGTTCATTGCCTTCGTCAAAGGCAAGAAGTACGGCGGAAAACTCATCTTTGATATCGACCCGCAGGGCGTCGTTTCCTATGTGCCCGATCCGCCGCCGATATTCAGAGCCGGGCCGCGCATCCACGAATTCCTCACTCTGGCGCCGGAAGAAGTTGCGCTGATCGCCTGGGACTACGATCACTACGGAATCTGGACTGCGTTCCACTTTTCCAAAGAGTACGCAGCCGGCACGGCCAACAGTAACGAAAAGAACAGCACTTTTACCATTGACCACCAGGACCTGGATGTCGCGATCGTCAAGAACGCCCGGATGGATGGACTGGCCCAGACCACGGTGACCGCCCTGCGCAACGGAGTGCGTGTGCTTCCCCTCGACCTGTTTCCCACGCTCCGCGTGCAGTGGGTGGCCGGCGAAGATGGCCAGCCAGTCTCTTTTATCCAGGAAGACGCGGATGAGGACAGTGATTTCGCCGTGGTGCTTCCGCGAGAACTCAAAAAGGACGACACCTATACCATCAGCACCAAGTACGACGGCAAAGATGCGGTCACCGACGAAAGCAATGGAAACTACTATCCCATCGCCCGCAGCAATTGGTACCCAAGTCAGGAGTCTGGGAATTACGCGACGTACGACATGAGACTGCACATTCCCAAGGGATTGAAGATCGCAGCCACCGGCAAACTGACGCGCTCCGTTGACGAAGGAAAAGAAACCGTTACCGAGTGGACCTCGGATGCGCCCCAGGCTGTGGCCGGCTTCAACTTTGGCGATTTCAAACGCCAGGAGGCGCAAGACCTCAGCCACCACTACGATATTGAGGCAGACGTCAATGCGGGTTCTCCGGGCATGGTGGAATCTTTCAAGAACGACGTCGCTTCTGGAAGCCCACTAGGCGTTGGAAATGCCACGGGCACCCTGAGCACCGTACCCATGATGAAAAAAGCCGTCGCTGAAGCCCAGGTTGCGCTTGATTTATACAGCAATTATTACGGTAACGAGCCTTACAAAAAACTTGCCATGACCCAGCAGACAGCCATGGGTTATGGCCAGTCCTGGCCCGGGCTGGTGTTTTTGCCCCTGAGTTATTTTCTGGATTCCACGGCCCTGCACTTCGCCACGAGAGGCGGGAACGACCACGGCTTCTTTAAAGTGGTGGGGCCCCATGAGATCGCCCATCAATGGTGGGGCCACATGGTCGGCTGGAATTCATATCGCGATCAATGGATGAGCGAGGGCTTCGCCGAAATGTCGGCGTCCATATTTCTGCAGGCGGTCTATACCGAACACGGTCTCGACGACTACCACGAGTTTTGGGCCTTTCAACGAAAGTTGCTCACGGACACCAATGCTCAAGGCAAACGGGCCATTGACGTTGGTCCGCTGACTCTGGGTTACCGTCTGGCCACCGCCAAAACCGGCTTCAACATTCCTCGCAACCTCATTTATCCCAAAGGCGCTTACATCCTGCAGATGGTCCGTTTCATGCTCCAGGGTGGAGGCTCCAAAGACGTTGACGCGAGGTTCAAGGCGATGATGCACGATTTCACCGCGACCTATGCCAACCGTCCGGCGACCACGGAAGATTTCAAGGCGATGCTGGAAAAACACATGACTCAGGAAATGGACCTTGCCGGCAATCACAAGATGGACTGGTTTTTCGATGAATATGTTTACGGAACTGAATTCCCCAAATACAAATTCGAGCACTCATTTGCCGCAGGCGCCGATGGAGACATGGTGCTGCATTTCAAGCTGTCGCAAGCCGGCGTGAGTGAGAAATTCCGTATGGTAGTCCCCCTCTATGTCGAAATGAATGACGGCAGAGTGATCCGCCTGGGAGGAATCCAGCTGGTGGGGGTACGCTCGCTGGAGCAGGACGTCCCATTGAAAGGCATGAAAGAAAAGCCCCGGCGCGCCCTGATTGCCTACTACGACGATGTGCTGGGCAACATCGAGAACCACTAAAACAAAAAATAAAACCGGCGTCTAGTTTCTCCCCCGAGATTTTTTGACGCCGGTCTTATATGTCCTCCCCAAAAGCAGAAGGACCAGGCCGCTCATCTCTAACTACTTTCGGCCAAACTTTTCGCGCGAACTCCGGGTCGCGCGCGATTTCTCTCACAGCCAAGATGCAGCCACCTGTTAACTAAGTCAACAACAAAACCATGGACGGTATTTAACTGGTTGGTAACTAACTAGGGGCAGCGACAGGCCTCCGGTGTTGTATACTGACCGCTACTTGGAGAGGGGCGGGGCCTTTTTATTGATTCATCAGCCCCGCAATATCGCTGCGTGGGGCAGCAACGTACTTGGGGTACTGCACGCTGATAGCGGAAGTAATATTTTATTTTGACTTGCAGCAGCCCCGGTGGGGAGGGTCCTTATGGACCTTTGGATTATTCGCATTGTTTTTATTGGTGTCGTCACTCTTACCTGCTACTTGCTGAAGCCGTTCGGCTTACAGCAGGTCCCAGCCGCTGTGGCGGGGGTCCTGATCGGCGCGGCTATCGTCGCGTTTGAGATGCGACTCGTCCGCAACATCAGCCTGAAGCGGCTGATTGGCGCGGTCATCGGCAGCATTCTCGGCATCCTGGGCGCCTATCCTTTCAGCCTGGTCATCAAAAGCAGCGTTCCGCATGAGAGCTCGCAGCACTTCCTGCAGCTGATGGTCATGCTTCTGATGTCATACATCGGGCTGGTCCTGGGCGCTACCAAAGGCGACCTGTTGAATCTGGCAGCACTCGGCGGGATTTTTGGCGCGGAAAAACAGGGCCGCAAGAGCTTCAAAATCCTGGACACCAGCGTTATCATCGATGGCCGCATTGCCGACATTGCGGACACCGGTTTCCTGGACGGCATTCTGGTGATTCCGCAATTCGTCCTTCGCGAATTGCAACTGGTGGCCGATTCCTCGGACTCCCTCAAACGCAACCGCGGACGCCGCGGACTCGATGTGCTGCAACGTGTCCAGAAAATTACCAACGTGAACGTGCAGATTGTGGAAGATGATTTTCCCGCCGTCCGCGAAGTTGATTTGAAACTGATTGAACTCGCCAAGGTCTACGAGGGCAAAATCATCACTAACGATTTCAACCTCAACAAAGTGGCGCAGCTCCAGGGCGTGCAAGTCCTGAACATCAACGAACTGGCCAATGCTCTCAAGCCCATCGTGCTGCCGGGCGAGACCATGCGCGTGTTTATCCTGAAAGAAGGCAAGGAATTCAACCAGGGCGTGGCTTATCTGGACGACGGCACCATGGTNNCGGCAAAATGATCTTCGGCAAATTCGACGAACGCACGCGCCCTAGTGATCGCGTGGAACCCAAAGTCGAGATCAAAACCGAGCCGCGTAAAACTCCGCCCATGGTGCTGGAACCCGCTCCGCATCCGCAAGGCGAGTAGTGTTTGGCCCAGTCCGTAACAGCGTCTGGGCCCGGTTCAAAGGACTCCGCAGAGATCGCTTAAAGATATTATCAAGTCAGTTAACAGAGGATTGTATAATCGTAGTGCCGATGCGCCGTTCCGCGCGTTCCCGCCCCGTCGTTGATCAAGGAGGTAAGATGCATTCATACCGTTTTATTCGTGCCGGTCTTCTAACCGTAGCGCTCGTCAGTGTTGGATCAACGCAAGAAGCTGTCCAGAGTACTCCTGCTCCGCTCTCCTCTCTGGAGCGGACCATTGCATTGACCGTGCCCAAGGACACACCTCTTGAAATCGCCCTGGACAAAGACGTGCACGTCAAAGAAGTTGGCCAGGAGATCCATGGGCGTCTGGTGCAGCCAGTCTATGCGTTCGATCGCCTGGTTGCGCCGGTGGGCACTGACGTGAAAGGCCGCATCGCAAAGATCGACCCCATCTCCGGCAAGAGGCGCTTTTTCGGAATCCTGAATGGAGACTTTACTCCGCCGCACAACGTTCAAGTCGAATTTACCGAGTTGCGGTTAAAGGACGGGACGCAAATTCCATTTCAGGCCACGATCACGCCCGGTTCCGGCCAGTCGATTCAGCTGGTCAGCGCCAAGGACGACTCCAAAAAGAAAGGTCTCCAGGACGCCGCCGCAAAGAAAATCGACGAGGCAAAACAGGAAGCAAGACAAAAGTGGAACGACGCCATGAAGCAGGTGAAAGAGCCGGGTAAGCTTCATCGCCTGCAGCAATATGCTGTGGCGCAGCTTCCCGTGCGTCCGCAGTACATTCATTCCGGCACCATCTATTTCGCCGCGCTCGAGCAGCCGCTCAACTTTGGCAGTGAACCGCTTACTCCGCAAATGATGGCCTCGGTCGGCACGCCTCCACCCGCCGGCAGCCTGGTGCATGCTCTGCTGGTCACGCCGCTCAATTCAGCAACTACGCTCAAGGGCGCGGAAGTGGAAGCTGTCCTGTCACAGCCATTGTTTGACGGGGACCGGCTGATCCTGCCCGAAGGCAGCCGGCTCAAGGGCCTGGTAGTACAGGTGCGGCCGGCGAGCCGGTTCCACCACAACGGCCAGCTCCGAATCATCTTCCGCGAGCTCGTTCCTCCGGATGGGATTCAACAAAGAATCGTGTCGAACCTGGAGAGCGTCCAGTCCGGCAAAAGCGAGCACGTAACGCTCGACTCCGAAGGCGGAGCCGAAGCGACTTCACCCAAGACGCGCTATCTCTCTACGGGACTCACCATCGCCCTCGCCTTCGCCTCAACGCAGCACCACACCGACGCCGACGATGCCGCCACNNTGCCTATGGCTCGGCCCGTTCCGTCTATTCCAATTTCATTTCCAAGGGCCATGATGTGGTGTTCGCAAAAAATACACCGATGGAAATATCCATTGGATCGCCCCGCAAACCGGTGATGAGCGCTCCTGAGCTGAATGGCCCGAAAGCGGAACCGAAGCAGTAGAACATCTTGAAAATGCCGCAGCGTTGAACCCCCTTGGAAAGACGGCTACCATATCCTTGAGGAGGATTAGTTATGGCCCTCGATTGGTCTCAGTGCCCTGACGTGGAAAGCATTCCCGGCAAAGTAAGCGGTGCATGGGTTTTTCGCGGTACGCGTCTGCCGGTAGCCACCATTTTTGAAAACCTCGAGGACGGAATGACCGTCGAGGAACTGATGGAACAATTCGACGTCACGCGCGAACAAATCAACGCGGTTTTGGAGTTTACGGCTCGTAGCCTCGACGCTCCTGTACGGCGCTAAATGTTGATTGTTTTTTGACCAAGGTACGCCCAGAGGCATTGCACGCTACCTGACCGGGCACACGGTGAAAGAGGCTCGGTCACAGGGCTGGGATCAGCTAACGAACGGTGAACTGCTAAAGGCTGCGGAGGACGCTGGGTTTGACCTCCTGCTTACGACGGACAAAAACATCCGCTATCAGCAGAATCTGCAACACCGCAAAATTGCCATCGTAGTATTGGGCAGGGCCCGCTGGCGGCTCATCAAACCGCGGCTAGGCCATGTAGTGGCCGCAGTGAATGCAGCCCAGCCAGGAACCTACGCCGAAGTGGACGTACCATATCTCAAACAACAGGACTAGAACCAGGATTCTCCGATGAAAATGAAAGTCCGTAAAGCCGTTTTTCCCGCCGCAGGATTGGGTACGCGTTTTCTTCCCGCCACCAAGGCCCAACCCAAAGAAATGCTGCCGCTGGTAGACAAACCCATTATTCAGTATGGCGTGGAAGAAGCGCAGGCTGCGGGCTGCGACCAAATCATCATCATCACCGGCCGCGGCAAGAACGCGATTGAAGACCATTTCGACGTCAGCTACGAACTGGAACATCTCCTCGAAGAGCGCGGTAAGACCGAGTTGCTGGAGATTGTCCGCCATATTTCCGACATGATGCACATTGCCTACGTCCGGCAGAAGCAGGCCCTGGGCCTGGGCCATGCCGTACTGATGGCGCGGGAACTTGTGGGCGACGAACCTTTTGCCGTGCTACTCGCGGACGACGTGATTGACGCCGAGCGGCCCTGCCTGCGCCAGATGATGGACGTGTTTGAAGAAGCGCAGTGCTCGGTGATTGCCACGCAGGAGGTCAACGGTCCGGCCATTTCCGCGTACGGCGTGCTCGACGCCACAAAGATCGAAGGCAAGTTCAACGGGCGCGTGCATGACGTAAAGAACCTGGTAGAAAAACCTAAACTGGAAGACGCGCCGTCCAATCAGGCCATCATCGGCAGATATATTCTCACGCCGAAAATCTTTGAGACCCTGCAGAACACAAAGCCGGGCGCCGGAGGCGAGCTGCAGCTCACCGACGGCCTGCGCGGACTGCTCCAGGCAGGCGAAAAGATTTACGGCTACACTTTTGAAGGCAAGCGGCACGACGCCGGCGACAAGCTCGGCTTTCTGAAAGCCACAGTAGAGTTTGCGCTGAAGCGCGAAGGCATGGGCAAGCAATTTGCCGAATATCTGCGGGGACTGAAGCTTTAGCTCTAAAAATCCCGATCCCGCAAAGCGGGAGAGGGATCCCTATGGCCTGAAGGATGCTGCAACGATCGACGTGCTTCAGATCATCACGCCTGCGGCATTGTTGCTTTATCTTCCAGAAGAACCGGGATTCCGTCCTGCACAGGATAGATGCGCCTGCAGCCCGTGCACTGCAACGAACCTTCATCGGCGGCCAGGGTCAAGGGTTTACGGCACGCGGCAACGGGACAGACGATGATATCCAGCAACTGTTTGAGCATCATGACAGTCATTTTACAGTGCCCGCCGGAGAAGCGCCGCTGGAATGTCCATTCATCAACTGGCCCGCGGATAGATACCCAACACCTTGACCAACCCGGCGACCTTCTGCAAATGATGCAAAGCTTCGCGCATGGGCTGGTCATCGCCGCTCAGCACGTCAACATAAAACATGTACTCCCAGGGCTTACCGCGCACCGGTCGCGACTCAATCTTTGAGAGATCGAGATCGCGCAGGGCAAACACGCTCAACGCCTTGAATAACGCCCCGGAGGTACTCTTCAGGGAAAAGACCAGCGAGGTCTTATCGGCGTTGGCGGCGACTTTCTTTTTCCCGACCAAAAAAAAGCGGGTGAAATTCTGCTTCGTATCTTCGAGGCCGCGCTGGAGGATTTTGCCGCCGTACTCCTCCGCTGCCTGGCGGCTTGCAATCGCCGCCGTATCGCGCAGCCGGTTGGCGACAACGTGCTTTACGCTGCCTGCGGTGTCATAGAACGCCATTGGCTTGATGGACCGCCGCCGGCGAAAGAAGTTGCGGCACTGGTCCAGGGCCACCGGGTGCGAGAGCACCACGCGAATGTCCCTGGGCCTGACGCCGGGCGCGGCGATTAAGTTGTGTTCAATCCGCAGCCGCAGCTCGCGCTGGATAAATACGTCCCGTTCCAGCAGCAGATCAAGATGCTCGCCTACCGGGCCAGCCAGCGTGTTCTCCACCGGGATGACGGCACAGCCGGCGCGCGCTGAATCAATGGCGTCAAAGACGTCGGCCGAAGTCTGGCAAGCCAGCACCTCAGCGTGCGGCATAAGCAGCAGCGCTGCCTGATGGCTGAACGCCCCGCGTTCGCCCTGGATAGCAACGACGGCAACTTTCATTGTGAAACTATAAACGGTCAGGGTCGTCCGGTACTGTCGAAAATCATCGTCTCGTTTAAGATAAGGCCATGTCCGCCACCATCCTCGATGGCAACAAGGTTGCCGCGCAAATCCGGTCTGAAGTTGCAGCAGAAATACAGTCCCTCATTGCCGCCGGGACGCGTCCCGGGCTGGCGGTGATTCTTGCCGGCCACAATCCGGCGTCTGAAATTTACGTTCGCAATAAGGTCAAGGCTTGCGAGCAGCTCGGCATTCACAGTGAGCAGTTAACGCCTCCCGACTCCGTGACTACCGACGAACTGCTGGCCATGGTCCAGCAGCTGAACGCGCGGGACGACATTGACGGCATTTTGGTACAACTCCCGCTGCCGGCGCAGGTGGACTCCAAGAAAATCCTGCTGGCGGTGGCGCCGGAAAAAGATGTGGACGGGTTTCACCCCGTGAATGTTGGCAATCTCTCCACGCAACGGCCGGGGCTGGTACCGTGTACGCCCAGCGGAGTGATTGAGGTGCTGCGCCGCAGCAGCATTCCCATTGAAGGGCGAAACGCCGTGGTGGTCGGACGCAGTGACATTGTCGGCAAGCCCGTCGCCATGCTGCTGCTCAACAATAACGCTACGGTGACCATCTGCCATTCCAAAACTCGCAATTTGCCTGAGGTCTGCCGTCAGGGAGACATTCTGGTAGCGGCGATCGGCAAAGCCGGTTTCGTGACCAGGGGTTTCATCAAGCCTGGCGCCGCGGTGATTGACGTGGGCATCAACCGNNCATCACGGAGCGTGAAGAATTCAACAAATTCTTTGCCGGTGACGCGGCCCGCGAAAAGTCTTTCGCTGAGAAAGGCTCAACCTTGGTCGGTGACGTAGATCCGCACGTGGCGGACGTGGCTGGCGCCATTACTCCGGTGCCGGGCGGAGTGGGCCCGCTGACCATTGCCATGCTTATGTCCAACACTCTCAAAGCATTCAAAATGCGACGCGGGTTGAGGTAAACATCATGTTGCGCGCCGGACTCACCGGGGGCATGGCCTGTGGGAAATCCACAGTGGCCAAAATATTTTCCTCCCTCGGCGCGTATGTGCTCCAGGCAGACGCGCTGGCCCACGAACTGTATCGTCCGGGTGGGCCGGTATATCTGGAACTGGTGAAGCGTTTTGGCCCGGAGATCGTCCAACCAGATGAAGCTGATGGGGCCATCGACCGGCGGCGGCTGGCCGCGCTGGCGTTCGATGGCGGCCGGGTGGAGGAGCTGAACCGCATCGTGCACCCGGCGGTCTTCCAGCGGCAGGAGCAATGGATGGCAGAGATCTCCGAAGCGGACCCACACGCGGTTGCGCTGGTGGAAGCGGCGCTGATTTTCGAAGCTGGCGCCGCAGCACGGTTCGACAAGATCATTGTGGTAAGTTGCCGTCCCGAGCAGAAAATTGCGCGTCTGGCCCAGCGCCTAAGCATTAACGAGGCTGCGGCGCGTGCGGACGTGGAACGCCGGACCCGGGCCCAGCTTTCCGATGAAGAGAAGGTCAGGCGCGCCGACTATGTGATCGACAATTCCGGTCCGCCGGAAATGACCAGCCGGCAAGTGGAAAAGATTTTCAAGGAACTCAAAGCGCTTGCCCAGGCGGGCGCATCCTAAGAGGTTAGAAGGCAATGAGAGCATTGCGCCCCATTCTGCTCGCCGTGGTTCTGGTTGCGGCGTTTTATTATTTCACCACGCACTTTCACGGCACACCCGCCTCTGGATCGTTGCGGTCTCAGATCGAGGCGCCGCAACTCGAAGTGACCCAGGCTGCGGGACCGCAATCGTTTGACGCCGAAGAACTGGAAAACATCGCCGTCTACAAAAAGGCGCTGCCCTCGGTGGTGAACATTACTTCCACCGCGGTGGCCTTTGATTTCTTCTACGGCCAGGTGCCGCAAAAAGGCCAGGGGTCGGGCTTTGTGCTGGATAAAGAAGGCCGCATCCTGACCAACTATCACGTGGTCGCCGGGGCGCGGCAGCTTGAAGTCACTACCAGCGACAAAAAGAAATACAGCGCAAGAGTTGTGGGCGCAGATCCGCAAAATGACCTGGCGGTGATCCAGGTCACCGGGGGCACAGTCACGCCGGCCACCCTCGGTGACTCGAAGGGTCTGGTTGTGGGACAAAAAGTTTTTGCCATCGGCAATCCGTTTGGCCTGAGCGGGACCATGACCCGGGGCATTATCAGTTCCATCCGCTCGGTAAAAGGAGAAGGCGGCTACATTGACGAAGCCATTCAGACGGACGCGGCCATCAATCCCGGCAACTCGGGCGGGCCGCTGCTGAATTCACGCGGAGAAGTCATCGGCATTAATTCTCTCATCTTCACCGGCGGCGCCGAGCAAAGCGCCGGCATCGGTTTTGCCATACCGATCAATACCGCCAAGGCCGTGCTTAACGATCTGGTCACACAGGGCCGTGTACGCCGTCCCACGCTCGGCATTGTGCCGCTGCCGATTGGCCCGGAATTAGCGAGCCAAATGGGACTGGCGGCCGACTCGGGATTGTTGATCATCCAGGTGGCGCCGGGGAGCGCTGCCGACAAGGCAGGACTGCACGCCGGCACGGAGCGCGCCTATCTCGGCAATATGCCCATCCTGCTGGGTGGCGACCTGATCGTCTCCGTGGACGGCCAGGCAGTCCAGGACGAGCAGGACCTGGCACACGTCATGCAGAACCACCACGCGGGAGACACCATCACGGTGGCCGTCTACCGGGGAAAGAAGCGCCTGGAGATCAAGGTGGTCCTGGGCGAGGCGAAGAACCCAACGTAGCCGCCCCATACAGGTCTGACCCCTCTGCGAATTAAGAAATAAAAGTTGCTTCCCTTTTCGGCCAACTCGGGCTAAGCTGTAGCGCAAGCAAAATAACTCCTCGGGAACAATTTCGAGGAAGGAGACAACAAATGGCTTCTACGCCTACGCCGCCCAGTTCAGGAATGCAAAACAACATGGCCGGTGCGCTCAGTTACATCACGATTGTCGGGCTCATCTTTCTGTTCATCGAGCCTTACAAGAGCAACCGGTTCGTCCGCTTTCACGCCTTTCAGTCAATTTTCTTCGCGGTGGGCTGGGTTGTGTTGTGGATCGCGTTCATCATTCTGTCGGTGGTCCTGGGCTTTATTTCCCATGGACTCGCGGCCTGCATCACGATCCCCATGTGGTTGATTCTCGGACTTGGTCTCTTCATTGTCTGGATCATCCTGATCTTCAAGGCCTACAACAATCAGGAGTGGAAGCTCCCCGTCATCGGCAACCTGGCTGCCAAGCAAGCAGGCAACTAGAAACCGGAACGGACTCCGCAATCGCGCCTTGAGCGCCAAGCCTGTTGGCTTGGCGCTCGGCGTACCTTTCTCTCGCACCTCCTCAAATGAGCCGGCGTTTTTACGGGCAGGGGAATTTGACGCGCCCTCGCGCCCTGGGCTAGCCTCATCCTTTGGCCTGCCTCGCATGCCCAGCAAGGTCGTGAACAATCACATGAAACTCCTGCGCAAGATATTGATTTCACAGCTCGTTGCTCTGGTTCTCGCCATTACGGCCCCGAGCACGGCGTCGCCGGTCTGGGCGGCTGGCCTGCGGCCCACGCACGCCAAACATGCCATCGTTACGAGCATCCATGAGGAAGCGTCCAAAGTGGGCGCCGGGATTCTGCAAAAGGGCGGCAATGCGGTGGACGCGGCTGTGGCCACGGGCTTTGCTCTGGCCGTGGTCCATCCCGCGGCGGGAAACATCGGCGGTGGCGGTTTCATGCTGGTGCGTTTCGCGAACGGCAAAACACATTTTCTCGACTATCGGGAAAAGGCCCCGAAAGCCGCCAGCCGCGACATGTATCTCGATGCCCAGGGCAACATGATTCCCAACGCCAGCCTGGTTGGCTACAAAGCTGCCGGTGTGCCGGGATCGGTGGCCGGATTGGTATACGCGCAGGAGCATTGGGGGAAATTGCCGCTGAAGACCGTGATGGAGCCGGCCATCCGGCTGGCGCGCGATGGCGTGACACTTACCTACGAAGAAGCGCAGACCCTGCACAACAAGGAACTGGCGGAATTTTCGGAATCCAGACGCATTTTCCAGCGTGACGGCCACTTGTACGAGGCGGGAGAGATCTTCCGTCAGCCCGAACTGGCGCGGACCCTTGAGCGGATTGCCGCCAATCCATCTGATTTCTACAAAGGCGCTCTCGCCAGCGAAATCGCCGCCGCAATGAAGAGCGGCGGCGGACTGATCACTGCTCAAGACCTCGCGGAGTATGAAGTTAAAGAGCGCCCCGCGATACGCGGCACCTATCGCGGATACGAAATCATCAGCGCGCCTCCGCCCAGCTCCGGCGGCGTCACGCTGCTTGAGACACTGAACATTCTTGAAGGCTACGATCTCGCGAGCCTGGGTAGCCGCTCAGCGGATTCCATTCATCTCACCGCCGAAGCCTTTCGGCGTGCGTTCTACGACCGCGCCGAGTTTCTGGGTGACCCTGATTTTGCTCAGCTTCCGATCGCACAATTGATCGACAAAAGATATGCCGCCGCATGGCGCACTTTACTCGATCCGGCGCACGCCAGCAACAGCAAAGAACTGCGGCGTCCTGCAGGATTTGGCGAGCTGGACCGCCAGGCTGCTTTGCACAGTCCATACACCGGGCGTGAATTGGAAAACACAACTCATTATTCCGTGGTGGACGCCGACGGCAACGCCGTGGCCGTGACNNCTGCTCAACAACGAGATGGACGACTTCACCTCCAAGCCCGGCGTGCCCAACGGCTACGGACTGATTCAGAGCGAAGCCAACGCTATAGCTCCGGGGAAGCGCCCGCTGAGCGCCATGGCGCCCACAATCGTGCTGAAAGACGGCAAATTGTTTCTGCTGCTGGGCTCTCCCGGTGGGCCGCGCATTATCAGCACAGTGGCCAACGTTCTGATGGGCGTGGTGGATTACGGGCTCGACATTCAGCAAGCGGTGAACGCACCGCGCTTCCATCACCAGTGGGAGCCCGACCAGATTTATATCGAACGCACGGGCCTGTCGCCCGACACCATCAAACTGCTCGAAGCCAAGGGCCACAAACTGAAAGCGGAGGGTTACTGGAGCGATGGAGAATGCATCGCCATTGATCCAAAAACCGGCGAACGCCTGGGCGCACCCGACGGACGCGGCGGCGGCAAGGCGGCGGGCTACTGATGCTGCGCGCCATGTCCAGTTACGTGTATATCGGCCAACGCCTCGGTCCGGCGCTGCTTGAAACGTTGAAGCGCGGCGGCGCCCAAGCCGTGGAAATTTTTGCGGCGCGCGGCCACTTCAACTACCACGAGAAGGAACACGTGCGCGAACTGACCGGCTGGTTCAAGTCAGAGGGTGTGGAGCTTCATTCTCTCCACTCGCCCATTTATATGAGCAACGATTTTCGCTCTGGGTCGCAGGCGCTCAATCTTGTTGACATGGAAAAGCGCAACCGCATTGAAGCCATGGACGAGATCAAGCGCGCCCTGGAAGTCGCGGAGATTGCTCCGTTCCGTTTTTTGGTACAACACATCGGCCAGAGCGATGAAGCCGACGACTCGCGTAAATTCGATTACGCGCTGAGTTCCATCGAGCATCTGCGCGCATTTGCGCGGCCACTAGGAGTAACACTTCTGCTGGAGAACACCCCCAACGAACTCGCTACACCGGAGAAGCTCAAGGAATTACTGAGAGCGCTGCGCTATCCCGACCTGGGCATTTGCTTTGATACCGGACATGCGCACCTGATGGGTGGCGTCTCGCAGGCTTATGAAACGCTGGCCGACCGCATACGCTCCACACACGTGCATGACAACAGCAACGACCGCGACTCGCATCTGTGGCCCGGCGGTGGAAACATTGACTGGGACCAGACCATGAAGTCGCTGCGAAGTGCTCCGCAGGCGCCGGCGCTGCTGATGGAAATTGAAGGCGCGGAAGGCGTGGAGCCCGTCAGCAAAATGGCCGAAGCGTTCAAGAAGTTAGAAACCGCGGGAACAGCCACAGAATAGAAAACGCGCGACGAAATGAGTTTATGGAAACCGAAAGCAACATCCCACCACCAGTTACCTCGATCACTCAGATCGGCCGGCATGATGGCGAAATTGTCACCATTCAAGGCTGGCTCTACAACAAGCGCGAGAGCGGCAAGTTGATCTTCCCAATTTTCCGCGACGGCACCGGCGTGGTCCAGGGTGTTGCGCCCAAGAACCAGGTTTCACCTGAGACTTTTGAAACGCTCAAGAACCTTACTGACGAATCGAGCGTGATCGTCACCGGTAAAGTCCGCTCGGACAAACGTGCGCCCGGTGGCTATGAACTGGACGTCATCAACGTGACGGTGGTCCAGCGCGTGCCGGAAGACGATCCGTATCCCATCTCCGGCAAAGAACACGGCATTGATTTCCTGATGGAGAACCGGCACCTATGGGTGCGCAGCCCGCGCCAGTGCGCGATCATGCGTGTGCGGGCGGAGATCATCCGCTCCATCCGTAATTTTTTTGACGAGCGCGGCTTCACTCTGACCGATCCGCCGATTCTGACGCCTGCGGCATGCGAGGGCACGAGCACGCTGTTCTCCGTCGACTACTTTGATGACGAAGCTTTCCTCACGCAGTCGGGCCAGCTCTATATCGAAGCCACGGCCATGGCGCTGGGCAAGGTTTATTCCTTTGGACCAACGTTCCGCGCGGAAAAGTCCAAAACCCGCCGCCATCTGACCGAGTTCTGGATGGTCGAGCCCGAGGTCGCATATGCGCGCCTCGACGACATTATGGAACTGGCGGAGAACATGATCAGCCACGCAGTACAGAGCGCGATGGCCAACCGGCGCACTGATCTCGAGACCATTGGACGCGATGTTACGAAGCTCGAACACATCAAGCCGCCATTTCCTCGCATCACGTATGACCAGGCGGTGGAGATCTTGCATGACGGACACGCCAAGGGCTTGGTCGAAGCCAAATTCGAATACTGCGGAGATTTTGGTTCGCCGGACGAAACCTACATCTCGTCGCAATTCGACAAGCCGGTGATGGTTCACCGTTATCCGGCGAAGGTTAAGGCCTTTTACATGGAGCCCGACCCGCAGCGTCCTGACCTGGCGCTGTGCGTGGACGTGCTCGCGCCCGAAGGATACGGCGAGATCATCGGCGGCTCGCAGCGCATCGGCGACTACAATCAGCTGGTACAACGCATTCGCGAACACGCGTTGCCCGAGGCGGCGTTCAAGTGGTACCTGGACCTGCGAAAATACGGCGGCGTCCCTCACAGCGGCTTTGGCATGGGCATTGAGCGCGCAGTAGCGTGGATTTGCGGCCTGGAACATGTGCGTGAAACCATTCCATTTGCGCGCACGCTGACCCGCATTTACCCATAACGGCACAAGAGACAAGAATATGACTCCCGAAACGACGACATCCCCCGCCAGCAAGCCGGTGGCAGACAACATTGTGTCCAAGAAAATCCGGATCCTCGGCGTGCCTCTCGATCTTGGACAATCACGCCGCGGTGTGGACATGGGGCCTTCCGCCGTCCGAGTGGCCGGGTTGGAAGCGCGTTTGGAAGCCCTGGGCCATGTTGTGGAAGACGGCGGCAACGTTGC
>PLJN01000131.1 GCA_003140235.1 Acidobacteriaceae bacterium | reverse complement strand
ACCTCGCACCAGCGTACCCAGGTGGTTTTCTCATCGGAGAGTGTTGTCTCCGGGTTTTCCTTCGTAACCGGCTTCGCCGTGGTCACAATCGAGGTGCCGCCGCCTCCGGCAAAACCGTATCCACCTCCCGGAAAACCGCCGGCGAGCTCATCGCCATTCTCCCCGACCACGATATACAGTTTCTGCCCCGGCGTGACAGGGAATACTCCTTCCACCAGCGCCCCGCGACCACCATCCCCGCTGCCGTTCGATCCGAACAAACCGCCGATTTTGGGAACCGGAAATTTTTCGGTCTTGTAGTCCGGCCATCCGCCATTGCCTCCGACCGCGATGATGTTGATGAACTTGACCCCCGCCGGCACCGTGAACTCCTGCACTTTCTTCGCGCAGTTGTTGCCGGCCTGGCTGTCCTGATACCGCGTTCCCACCGGCGCAGTTTGCGGCCCGAAATAGGCCAGTTTTTTGTCCCATGAAGGGAACAGGGTTGGTTGCGGCAACTGCCATGTTTGCGTCTGGGCCCATACCGTCCCGGGCGCTGCAAGTATGGCGCAGACGAGCAGAATTGCGCTGATGGTCCGGCGCACGTTTCCGGTCCATTGCTTTGTCATTGTCTTTTCCTTGCTCTTGCTTGCTGGATTCCGGCTTGCGCCATTGTAGAAATGGCGCCTAGCATCTCAGCGGCCAAGCTGGCAATTCTACCGCAGATTCGAGGTCCGCCCACTGGCCGAAAGCCCAACTGAAGCCTGGGAAAATTCTGCGGACTGTCCCCGATCGCCCAGGTTTGCAACTGAACGTTTGCCACTGAACGAAGTGCCAGAGGCACGGCAACAGGTTAGCCTATGGTGGAGTCGCGGAGCGACGTAACCATAGGAAACGTTCGCCCCGGAATTCCGAGCGCCGTTCGGGGTCCCCGGCGCGCGCCGATTTTGCGCGTGCTGGGGTGAGTAGGCGCGACACGTTGTTCGTGGGAGATATGGCGCCTGCATCCTCGAATCCCACCCTTCGCAAAAACCAAAACCGCGAAGACCTGCCCTGAGCATAGTCGAAGGGATGGGCCGCCCTCGATTGTCCAGAGACCGCGAAGAATCAAAAACAAATTTTCAAAATCGAAGGCCGGGGCACGCGGCGGCGCGGTAACGGTCACGTAGATGGAATCTGTTATGGGAAATTTGTAAGGGAGGTTGGTCAGCAAGAGACACGTCATAGCTTTCAGTAAGGTCTCCAACCATTGGACGTCTCTTTCTGAATCTACGGTCGTGCGGTTTGCTTCTGCTCCAGCAAGGTGAGCCAAAGTGCCATATCTTCTTGGCATTCCTCGCACTCGACCACATGCCTTTCGATCTCTTCCGCCTCTTCTTCTGTCACACTCTCATACAGGTAGAAGGGGATATGATCGCGCAGATCATTCTTTTTGCAATGCATCTTCTTCATCCCAAGGTTCTTTCTCACTGCTGTCCTCCGCTAGTCAGTCAGTTGAAAAAAAAAACATAGGGACCCCAAAGGAAATGTGCTCCTCATTGAAGTCTCGTCCTTTTGTATATTGGCCGGTTTGCTCGTCACAAGTGACGAACGGGAATACACCTATGGCCCGGCTGAATTGGATCTAGACCGGGGCAAATTCCCGCGTGAACTGCCGGGTTGCTGTGATTTCTTGTTTGTAATCACCTGTCTTGCCTTTTCTTTAATTCGAGTTAGAGCGTAATAAACTTTAGACACGCTAGTTCCGATCTGTGCTGCAATTTCGTCAGGCGTGTGGCCCAGCATGAGCAGCTCCTTTACCTTGGCTTCGCGTGGTGTCAGCGTTTTGTCAACTTTTTCAAGAAAAATGCGCCAGCCACTGCCTTCTTCGAAGCTGACCTCTCGCGAATGTTCATTGACAGCGATCTCAGCCGTCTCCATGTTCACGCTGATCCGGCCACCGGTCTTCTTGCTGCGTCCGTTGGTTTCTCGAAAAAAGTCAGCCAGGACGCGCATCGCAACCGTACAGAGCCACGTACTGAAACTGCAGGTTCCCTTGAAATCTGCTATTTTCGCTAGGGCCTTTATGGCGCATTTGCTGACGATGTCTTCGACATCCTCCGGCCGACGCTCAAGTTGTTTAGACAGGAATCCTGTTACTGTTCCGAGAGATGCTTCCCAAAGCGCCCCAAAAGCCTCTCGATCGCCCAAGCGGGCTTTCTCAACGAGCGCGGATTCCGCGTCTCGGGTCATGTCGGTTTGATGCCTTAGCTTCCGCGTCGGATTCCACATTTTTCTGTTTTCTCCAGGTTGGACTCTCCTAAATTGCCGGAACGCATGGGTGTAGTAATTTCGCTAAGCAAGCTCTACTCCTTTGTCTGCAGAAAATATTGTCGGTAGGATCGCCAGCCGGTAGCGCTCCGGCTGGTCCAGGCTTCGGGTGCTTGCCCCGGGAGATCGTTGAAGATGTCGATCTACACCTGGGGACCTCACCTCGGTGAGCGGAGAATCACTAAGTAGTGAGTCAGCTTCCTGACGGCAGACAAGAGGATGGACTGGAAAATGCTGGGTTTTCCGCCATTCGACATCTTGTGCGTCGTGTTCGCTACCCGAAGCCTGGGGGACTGAGGCCCATCTTGTCTCATCGGCAAACAATGCCATTTTCGGCTGGACCATTGTGTACCACCATTCATATCGAGCCATGTCAGGGCTACCATCTGGTCTTACGAACTCTGATTCGAAATGCATTCTGCCCTCTCTCTTGGATCTCACCGGCGGCGCCCCGAAGGGCGGGGCACGCTGTTGACGGCGCGTCTCGAAGGTGGGCCGTTCCTTGTGGGGACGGCGTCACTGGCCTTCGGGGTGCCGCTCGATGAGGCCCGCGGGAGCCCGGCTGGTTTCACTTGGTGCCGAGCGCCTAGTTGATGTCTGTCCACTTCTAGCGGGTTGTGAACACTCTCAACTGGTTCCACTACATATGACGGCGCAACTTCGAAAATTTCACGGGTTGGGCAGAAAATTTCTTTCTTGGCCAAATTCTCGTAATAATAAGGTGCCGCTTCCAATGCGGCTTACCGAGTCCCCCATCAAGGCGAGACAGCAACAGCCGGCTTACTACCAGAAGCAACCCGCACCTCACCGGCTGAGAAAATTGCATTCTGCGCTGCCCGAATTTGTTCGCCTGTTGCCGTCTAACTAGACACCAAGAGGGAGTTTCCAGGAAAAGGATTTAGAGATGTGTGAATCAGCTTTCAACCTCGACGACAACCGCCAGCAACGCATGTTAGGCAGGATAGACGAAATCCTGGCGAGCACATGCGGGCTTCATGGCCTGCACTCCCGTCAAGACGTGTTGTTCCTGGCCATCGATGCCCTGTGGCGCCAGACTACCACTAGTGGCTGTGCCCTCTGCGGAGGCGGCCAGAAGCGCAAGGTGGCTTCGCCACTACCCGTGGGAACCACAGCAGCTTCTCGTCAAGTGGATGCCGAAACAAAGATCGAGGGGCAAGAAAGTTCTGAGCAGTCTAAGAAGGAGGAGGCCATGAACCACCGCTACATCGACATCAGTAAGCTCCACCGTCGTGTGTGGATTATCATGATGACCGTGGTTATCATAGATCTGCTCGCGGCCTTTGCCTAAACCGGCAGTATTCCTATGGAGCACCCGCCCAGCCGGACGAAAGCAGGAATCAGTGAAACCTGCTTTCAGCCGCATTTGCGGAAAGTTGTTTTCCTGGCGGGTGGCCTGCCCTTCCTCTTCTATTTCTCCGTTCCTCTTTGCGCACCACGATGACGAGGGGCACCCTCCGTGTCGTGAAACTTCGAGAAATCAAACCGAGACATTCAAGAGCGCAAACGCCGAGGCACCCCGGGCCCTCACCTAAACAGCCTTTAGGTCTTTGCAATCAATTTGGTGGAACCGCGGATGATTTGGGTTGAAGTCGATCTTCCAGGAAAAACATGCCATCCAAATAACTTCGCTCTTTCCGTCTATTGAGGCGATAATGCGCACTCTCATCTTGCCGCGATCTGGAATTAGATTGCTTTCGAGCGGGTTCGCTGGTTTCGCCCATCCTGTATTAATCCTATTGCTTTTGTATCCGAACCAGCCCTGCTGAGGCCCTGCACCTGTGCCAATTACGAGCTTCTTCTCCACTCCAAGCGGTATGTCAACAAAAGAAAGCTCTTCGCCGAGCCACGGAACAGGAGAAAAATTCGGCCCTGGCAATTCGGTGTCCCACTCAAATGTCACCTGCGCTCTCACGGAAAATGCATCGAGACCCTTGCCGTTTGAGTCAGGATTGTTCAAGAACGTAAACAACAGCGCCTTCTGCCCTTCTCCGCTGTCGCGCCACGTCTCACGCCAAATATGATTCTCATCAGTTTTCAGCCAAAGATACTGATGGGCGATCATCATGATGTTCGGTTTCGCCGTTTCCAGAAGCGGCAGGGATTCACTGTGAGCGATGGGCGGCAAGGATGAACTGTCAATTAACGTCTGGTCGACGTATCTGACGAACAAACCGCCCCTCGTCTTCACAGTTCGTTCCAACTTGGAAAGCGTCCTATACCAGCGGTTGCCTTCATCCCTGTAGTGGATTGGCACCTCGATTTCAGCAATGTCTTGCTTGCGCATCGCTTCAAAAAGGCTATTTCCGGCGACGAAATTGTTGGATGATTCCTCAATCCATGCCTGACATGGGACATCGCCAGTGTTGTGCGCCAATCGCGGAACATCACAGTCGATATTCAACATAGCGGTGCCAACCTGTATCTGTGGAATAGAGACATCGTATGCAGGTTCTCCATCGTTGCAAATGACCAGCCCATGAAAACCTTTGGCCGGGATTAAGCCGTAGCTTAGTGCGCGTATTTTGGGGCGCTGCGCCGGCAACTCATCTTTCGGTTTGATTCCGAAACCTGCCAGAGCTGCTCTCAGGGCTTCCTCTAACTTTGCCCGCAACAGCTTTCTCTCAGTACTCCGCTCCGTGGACTCCGCAGCCATGTTGTATGTCGTGGCTCGGCGCATCCTGAGGTCAAAAGGCAACTCTTCAACACGTCCATATGCATCGTTGAAAACCAAGATGACCCGCTCGTGACCTAGCGCGTGAAACGCGTAGCCGAGTTCGATAAGCACGTTTGGGTTCGGTGTCGGTCGCCCCTCCTGCTGCCTGCTGATGATAGAAACATCTGCGACCACAACATCCGCCGAGACGATCTTTTCAAATATTGTCTTTGCGATGTCCGGCGAACCCGCAACCCCTTGAGTGTCGCGATCAATTACAGGCTCTATATCCACAGTATCGTCCGACTTAATCGCTCTTGCCGCGCCCTCAAGCGCGTCCTGAATGAATCCGCGGTTGGTACGGTTAGGGAGATCAGACTGCCAAGCGTAAAAGACGATGCGCTTCATATGTCGTCAAAGTAGTTTTTCTGGATCGACTGCCACGATGCCCTTTCGTGCACCCGGTAACACTGTCAGCGTATCACCAAAGAGTGTGCCGGGTGCCCCGGCCCTCGATTTTGAAACTGTGCTTTTGATGTTTCGAAGCGGACGCCCACTCTTTCGCGCCTCTGGTTTTTTGCGAAAGGGTGGGATTGCCATGGACTATCCCACACCTTCCTGGATTTACAATGATTTGCCGGTGAAGGTGCACGAAGCGGATCTGGAATTTTGGAAAACGGGAATGGCCGTTGATCTTGTACAAATACGGACGCTGGCCGGGGAAAAACAGGATGAAAACCTCAGGTTTCGCCACTTCCTGAAGACCCGATGCAAGCTGGAGCCAGACGAGATCGACAACCAAGTCTTTGAGACGGCCCGGCGCGTGTGGGCGGGAATCGACTGCACTACATGCGCCAACTGCTGCCGGGAAGTTCGCCCCACATT
Source organism: Acidobacteriaceae bacterium (assembly GCA_003140235.1). Taxonomy (GTDB): domain Bacteria; phylum Acidobacteriota; class Terriglobia; order Terriglobales; family Acidobacteriaceae; genus Angelobacter. Next base: position 1,902 of record PLJN01000131.1, on the reverse strand, counting down.
CAGCGAAGGAGAAGTTGACCGGGTGGCGCTCCGTGTCGGAATGGCGCGTGCGCAATTGATTGAGACCTATCTGGAACCCACGGAAGCCCACACCGACAACCCCTGGCAAACGCGTTCCACTCCCTGCCCTTTTCTGAAGGACAACCTTTGCAGCGTCTACGAGGATCGTCCCAACGATTGCAGCGGATATCCATATCTCTACGAGCCGGAATTCGTCTTTCGCACCATGGCCATGATCGAGCGGACATTTACTTGTCCTATTGTCTACTGAGTCATGGAAGAGCTGAAGAGGTCCCTGGGATTTTTACGATCATCTTCGCCGCCGCCGCCCTTCAGCAAACGTTGAGAATCAACCGGGGACATCCACGATAGGTAAGTGTCAAGGGGAAAGCGGACAACCCGAGAGCCTGTCGGAGACAGAATGTCCCATCGCGATGGGCCGTTAATGATGCGCCTGGTCCAACGCTTTGCACTCAGGCCGGTGAAAAGTAATCCACACAGAGCTGTATTGATTCGTATTGCCGTACCTGGTGATGTTCACCCGCTCGTAATCGTTGGAAATACCAGAACACTCCGCACATGGATCGAAAACAGCAATTAGCCGTTGGCAATTAGCAAATGGCTGGGAGCGTAGCACAACCGTTTTCGTAGAAACACCTCGTATCAGCATGGTAGTGTACGCATCCTCGGGACCTTTCGACGCGCTCTTCAGTCTCCCGCTTCGCGGGCTCCCTCGCGCTTGCTCAAAGTGACACGTCTTGGAGAAAGGGCACAGCCTGAAGCTCTCTCGGTGACATCGGAAGCTTGGCAGGCTACCGTGCCCGTCCCACTTGGCATTAGCGGCCCCGAACAAACACCCAGTAGTAGCCGGCAATATAGACCATCATTGCTGCGGCGAGAAACCATTGCCGCCGGCCTTTTGGGTTCCACGCCAGCAACATCCATAACATTACGGCGGCAGGGATTGCAGCGACGACGTGCAGCCACGTCGGACTTTGATTCGCGACCATCCACGCGCTTATCAAATTCACGCCTTTCCTTGGACTAAGAGCCACCATCCTGCGTAACGATTCCGCTCAATGGGCATTTGAGGTTTTCCGTGGATTGTTTGGCGAACTTTTTTTGGGCCTCGTCTATCTTCCATGCGACAGTGGCTTGGAGCATCGTGTTGGCCACTTTTCCATCTCTTGCGTTGTATCCTGCGCCGTTATTCAGAACGGCCACAACGGTCCCGGGGATCTCTTTTCCATCCGCTTTACATGCGCCAATGAACATGGGCGAGTTCGCTGAATGACGGGGGAATGGAAGCACGTCACTAATCCGGTCGATTTTCCTATTCACGAGCAGCTCGTACTCGCTTCCACAAATCTGCCAGGAAGCCAGGAAGAGGTGATCAGAAATCTCTGTTCCACCCAGATTCTTAAGACCCAGATCTTTGTGCCGTTGTTCGAGCACCACCACTCGTTCGTCGGAGTCGTGTTTTCCAAGCAGAGACTTGGGGATATCGGCCCCGCATTTGAGCCCTGCGAATTCGTCTTCGTTCAGATTCAGTGCCCACGCTTCTCCGCAGACTATGACCAAAAGAAACAGGACCGCTCGAATCTTGAACATGCCAGGATTCTCCTTTTGAACTCGAAGACGGCATCATTGTAACGCTCCGCTCGTCTGAAGGCGACTCTGCCGGGTGCCCCAGGTTTTTTAGTTTTGGTTCTGCATCTTGCATTTGATTTTTCGAAGCCTCACGACATCGTGGGTGGCGGGTGGCCTGCCCTTCCTCTTTTTGTTCTGAAGCCCCGGCCAGCGCTCGGCAGCTGCAGCGCCTTGTCAGGCCGCAGAGAGCGCACTGATCGTAACGTAATATCCGTCCGGATCTCGGAGCGAGAACTCCTTGGTTTGAGTGTT
>PLJN01000012.1 GCA_003140235.1 Acidobacteriaceae bacterium | reverse complement strand
CATGTTGGCTATGCTCTGATCGTCAATGGCGATGACCGCCACCCGCGGCGACGGGGCGTGACTGGATGCCCGAACGCCCCAGTCATAAGCCAGGCGCTCGAGACTTTGGACCAGATCGCTCCCGGATGCGAAAAACAACACCAGCGCTACGATCAGTCCAAGGAACCAATCGGCTTTCCAAAAAGCCGTTTTCTTCATGCCACCCACCCCTGATTGGATGCCTGAAGCCTTTGATTTCTAGCTAATTAAGGCGTTTGAGCTAGAGATTCTACGATATTCCGGCCAAAAGTATATGATTTTTTGCGAAACTGGCAGCTCAGCCGGGGACTAAATTCGGTGGTGCAATCTCGAAGATGTACTCGCCATTGCCACAAGGTATCGGATGACCAAAGTTGCCATGCATTGGTAACGTTTCCCAACGCGGCGAGCAACCCCCAAGCTCAATTCGAATTCGAAGTCAGTACGTCAGAAGTGATGATGAGGCAGAATTTAAACGGGGGAAACCCGGCTACGGGATATCAAGATAGCGATTCCTGCGAGCGCGTTGCGCGAATCGTTCAACCCCGCAGCAGGTTGCCTCGCGGCATCCGGTCCGTAAGGGAAATCCGCAAGCATGACTGTTGCGCAAACAGTCCGAAGCGATGATGGTGGTACAACTTCGCCAGCGTTGAGGCGCTCACGCGAGTTCCGGCGCCCGCCGACCCGCAAACACCTTAAACGCGTGCCGTTTCCNNGAATACGTCGGCGGATGCATAATTGGTCGCCAGGTCCTCTCCGGAACGCGTTCCGGCGAAGATGATTTTTGGATGGCGGCTGGCCAGCGATGCGCGAGCTGGCCCATAGCCGATCATGACGAGTTGCGCTTGTGGGCTTCGCTCGTGCATTGCGCCAAACGCCCTGATGGCGAGCGGCAGGTTTTTTTCCGGCGCCATCCTGCCGACATACATGGCGACCAGTCCGCTCTCGCCCACGCGCNNAACAGGCCGGTATCCACGCCCCTTGAAACGACATGCAGGTTGCGGAATCCCTGGCATTCCAGTTCGTGACGAAGACTTTCGGTGGGAACCAGTGTTGCGAGGGCCAGGTTGTGGAAGTTGCGCAAGTAAGCGGCGATCGGATTTTTGAGAAATCCAGTTCCGTAGTGCTTGCTGTAGCTGTGGAAGTTGGTACGGAACCCCGTGGAAACCGGGAGATTCAAATTGGCTGCCGCCATGAGTGCCGACCAGCCAAGCGGGCCTTCCGTGGCAATGTGCACGATGTCAGGACGTTTCAGCGTTCATAATCGGATGGAGTCCCTGCCTGGCAGGAAGACCGATTTTTCAGGCCATCGTAACGCGGGATCGGGATACCCGGCTTTTGAGCACCTCCCGGAATTGCTCGCCTTGCGTGTCCCTGTGCGAAGTGGCCTGTCGAGGGCGAATCAGCTGCACAAAATGACCTCCACGCAGGAGAGCCCCGACAAGGCGCCCCAAAATCATGGCAACGCCGTTCGCTTTGGGCGGATTGGTTTCGGTGACCACCGCGTCCCGCAGGCGAGGCAATTGCCGCAAAACAAAAGCATTGGCGGTCAATCACGACAAGTCTGACTTTGCCGAGAGAAACTACGCTGACATACCAATGACGCTTTGGTTAGGAGGCCCGACGCTCAACCGAACAGCACCAGCAGCCAGACCGCGACGACGTTCCCCAACGACATCATTACTGCCGCACTGCCAATATCCNNGAAGCCGGTGATGCTCGAGCGACACACGATCGACAGTCGCCTCCACGGCTGAATTCAGCAACTCGACTATCAGCACCAACAGCACCGACGCGATCATCATCGCCTTGCCCAAACCAGACGCCGGCAGAAACAGCGCCAGCGGGATCAGCAATACAGCCAGAAGAACTTCCTGGCGGAACGCGTCTTCGTGCCGGTAGGCCGCTTTCAGCCCTTCGATGGAATAGAACNNAGATATAGAACATCGCATTCCATACCCGCCGCAGCCCGGTCTTGCCCTTATGCGGGCTTTCTAACTCGCCGGAATCCATTCAACGTCCAAGGTTCGTTTCCTTTCAAGTCATCGAGGCGCAATAACGGCGCGCAGGCTTGCTCTTCACTCCGGCTACTGGCCAGAAGGTTCACCACGGAGCGGTGCGGCCGCTTCGATTCGGCTTTTTCCGCAACGGCTTCACTTCAATGCCGTCAGTGCCGCTTCGTAGTTTGGCTCGTTTGCGATCTCCGGAACCAGCTCCGAGTGCAAAACCTTGTTGTTTTCGTCCAGCACGACGACTGCACGGGCAGTCAGTCCCTTGAGCGGGCCATCCGCAATATCCACGCCGTACTTGCCGTGAAAATCCTTGCCACGGAAAGTGGACAGCGTCACCACATTGTTCAGGCCTTCCGCGCTGCAAAAGCGCGACATGGCGAACGGCAAATCGGCGGAGATTACCAGCACAACTGAATTATTCGCGCTGGAGGCCTTTTGGTTGAAAACCCGTGTTGATTGCTGGCAAGTGGGCGTATCTAGGCTNNCTCGCCCTTTTTGGGCAGGGCGCCTGCCACAGTTACCGGATTACCCTTCAGTGTTACGGTTGCCATCGAGATTTCCTCCAGGAAGAACGGTCAACGAAATTTGAACTTGTGCGCACGGCACAGCCGGCGACTTTCACATCCACTGCAGTT
>PLJN01000030.1 GCA_003140235.1 Acidobacteriaceae bacterium | reverse complement strand
GCGCGCGTGGTGCAAGATGGCGGCGCGTATTGCTCCTACGGTGTGGTGACCATTCTTTATTCCGGAGCGCTGCTCGGCGCGCTGTATGACATTCCCAACATCCGGTATGACGGATATCGTGTGCTGACCAACAAGCCGGCGTGCGGAGCCATGCGCGGACACGGCACGGTCAATGTCCGCTTCGCTTTTGAGTCGCAGCTCGATGAAATTGCGCGCAAGCTTGGAATCGATTCCGCGGCCATTCGCCGTCGCAATCTGCTGAAGCCGCCGTGCGTGACTGTGAACAATCTGCGCGTGCAGAGCTATGGTCTGCCGGAGTGCATTGACCAGGTCATCACGCGCTCCAAATGGAACGCGCGCAAAGGCAAGCTTCCGCGCGGACGCGGCCTGGGCGTGGCATGCAGTCATTATGTGAGCGGTGCGGCCAACAGCATTATTCGCTCGGACATGCCGCATTCCACGGTGAACATCAAGATTGACCGCGACGGCGGTGTGGTGGTGTACACCGGCGCTTCCGACATTGGTCAGGGCTCGGACACCATGGTCGCGCAGATCGTGGCGGAAGTCCTGGGCATTGGCCTGCGGCGTGTGAAAATCGTGGCCGCCGATACTGATCTCACGCCGATTGACATTGGGTCTTACTCCAGCCGCGTTACTTTTATGAACGGTAACGCGTCGTTGCGTGCCGCGGAAGACGTGAAGAAAAAAATTGTTGCCGCTGCCGCGCGCAAAATGATTTGCATTCCGGAAGATGTCGTGTTGCGCGATGACCATGCTTGGAAGCGTGGCGCATCTGAGTTCGTCACCAACGCTGCCGATGAAGCCGTGCTCGTACCGGATGAATCCGCCGAGCGGACACAAGACAAGGCCAACGTCCAGGAAGTGAGCGGCCGGGTCGTAGGCCAGACCCTGCGTGGATCATTGCAGCAGAAACGAAAAGAAGAAGGTCCCAGAGACCGGATGAGTTTTGAAGAAGCAGTCGTCTCGGCCATTGATTTCAGCGGCGCTCTCACCGGTACCGGGTCATACGCTCCGCCCAAAGATGCTCGTGGCGGCGCGTTTAAAGGTGCAGGCGTCGGGCCGTCTCCGGCGTATTCGTATTCCGCGCAGGTCGCCGAAGTCAGCGTGGACGAAGACACCGGTATGGTCACCGTCCACAAAGTCTGGGCTGCACATGATTGCGGGCGAGCGCTGAATCCCGTGTCGGTGGAAGGCCAGGTCATCGGCTCCGTCTGGATGGGGATGGGCCAGGCACTGCAGGAAGAAATGATCTGGAAAGACGGCCTGCTGATGAATCCCGGATTGCTCGAGTATCGCTCGCCTTCGTCCACTGAGTCGCCGGAAGTGGAGGCGATCATCGTCGAGAGCATTGACCCCGAAGGTCCATTCGGCGCGAAAGAGGCCAGCGAGGGTTCGCTGGCAGCAACCATCCCAGCAATCGCTAACGCAATTTATGACGCCGTTGGCGTGCGTCTTTTCGAAGCCCCGTTTACTCCCGAACGCGTGCTGGCTGCGTTACAGGCCAAGAAAGCAGCGCCCAAATCATCTGGCGCTGGGGTTCCGCGGACTTTACGCGAGCATGGCGGCTCACTATGGTTCAAAGGCAAAGGACCGCAGCGGCACGCGGATGATCCATCGCGACGTGCACACCAGACTGAACCGGCGGCAGGTGACGATTGATCCCGTCCCCTACAGCCCTCCTGATTGTTGACGTGCAACTTGGAATGTTTGAGAGCCCGCTCATTCCTCCCATGAATCGCGGAGATGAATTGCTGGCTACAATTTCCGGGTTAATCATTCGCGCGCGCGAAGCAGGCGTGCCCGTCATCTACGTACAGCACTGCGGGGCGAAAGGCCATCCGCTGGAAGAAGGAACTCGGCCGTGGGCCCTGCACCCGAAGATTGGCCCGCAAAAGCAAGACACGATTGTGCGAAAACGCTTTTGCGATTCATTCCACCAGACCGACTTGCACGAATTGCTGCAGTCGAAATCGATTACGAAACTCGTTGTTGCGGGAATTCAAAGTGAGTTTTGTGTTGATACAGCATGCCGCAGGGCATTCAGTCTTGGATATGAAGTAATTCTGGTCAAAGATGGGCACAGCACCTGGGACACTGATGTGCTCAAGGCCACTCAGATCGTTACCCATCACAACCTGACGCTGTCGAGTTCATTTGTGAAAGTGGCCATGTCTGATTCACTGTTCCAACGCCAGGACTTGAAAGTCGCAGCTACCCAATGAGCCTACCTGCATTCAAACTTCTGCGGCCGCGCAATATCGTCGAGGCGGTCAACTATCTGACCAAGCATGGCAGTGAGTTGCAGGTCCTCGCCGGCGGCACGGACCTGCTGCCTTCGATGAAGCAGAGATTGTTCGCTCCACCGTATCTGATGGACATACGCGGCGTTCATGAACTCCATGGTGTTCGCGTGTTACCGGGCGCGGGAGTGGAAATTGGCGCGCTCACGCCGCTTTCCGCCATTGAGGACTCAGAGTTTTTTCGCCGCAATTATCGCGTGCTGCATGAAGCGGCTGCGACCGTGGCTTCTCCGATTCTGCGCAACATGGGCACGATTGGCGGGAACATTTGCCTGGACACGCGCTGCGTCTGGTACAACCAGTCGCTCCAGTGGCGGCGCTCCTGCGGCTTTTGCATTAAGAAAGACGGCGACCTTTGCCACGTGGCGCCGGGAGGGAAATTCTGCTGGGCCGCTTTCTCCGGCGACACCGCGCCGGCACTGCTCTGCGTGGCCGCTGAGTTAGAGATTGTTGGCCCATCGGGTTTCCGCCGCGTTGCGTTGAGCGACTTCTACACCAACGTCGGTGATGCTCGCATGAAGCTCGAACCTAATGAAATGCTCACGCGCGTTTTGCTGCCGGAAGCGTCTTCCGGATGGAAAGGCAGCTACATGAAGCTGCGTGTCCGCGGGTCGATTGACTATCCTCTGGCTGGAGTGGCCGTGGCGCTGAAGAAGAACGGCGGACCTGTGGAACAAGCCCGCGTTGCGATCACAGCGGTGAATCCTGCGCCGCTGCTGGTTCCAGGCGCGGAACATGCGCTCATGGGCAAACATGTGGACGAGCATGTGGCCACCGTCGTCGGCGAACTTGCCGCGAAAATGGCTAAGCCGCTTACGACTTCCGCGCTTACGCCGGAATATCGGAGAGAGATTGTGCGGGTATTTGCGAAGCGCGCAGTGCTGGCAGCGGCAAAGGCATAGACCATCTCTATGCACTGCCTAGCATTGTTTCTTGTCGTTTGCCATAGTAGCTCTTCCTGCGTCTGTAAGCACAAATTTCACCTTTTTCGCCAATGATTCGATCGGCGCGCCCCCGTCAACGACAGCCTCGCAGTCGACTCCTTTGGCAGTTGCGGTTAATAGCAGCTCACCGTTAGGCCATTCTCGATTTTGTCCTCCCAAAAGCGACACGCGTCGAAGCACAACGGTGAATTCTTTTGCGCCGCGCGCTGATAGTACAGAAGGGTTGTGTTGAAAATTCCCTTGGACCACTGCTTCCGCCTGACGGCTTGGAGGTTGACCGCCTCGTGGGCAAGATCCACCGCCCATTTCTCTAGAGCGGAGGCATCGTCGAAGTATTTTCTCAGGGTACGAATGATGTTTGCTTTTGCCCGCTTCGGAGAAACGTGACCGTGCGCAAAGAAGCCCAACCCGCCTTTCCTGCGAGAATGGTCGAAAATGTTCATGCGGGGAATTCTTGTTCAAAGGAGCCCATAATCTCCAGCAGCGTTTTTTCGGTTTCCCCCATTTTGTCGCAGATTCGCAATGACTGGATTCTAACTACCATATGACTTCGAACCCCTTATAGAGCTTAAACTTTTTATCCGATGTGACAACCGGGATGTCCTCGGCAAGCGCCTGGGCAATGATTTGACGATCGAACGGGTCACCATGGTGATGAGGCAGGCCGAAAAGATGGAAGGCGTGATCAGCAGTGTAGGGAAGCACGCGCAACGTAAGGTCTGCGATGCCAATCCTGGCGTCTTCCGGACTGAAATTCAGTTTGCCCAGCGCCTGCTTGATGGCAATCTCTGAGAGTGAAATGGAGCTCATTTCGAGCCGTGCCTCGCTGTGTTGCAGCGAACGCATGGCTTTCTTGGAGATGCGTTCGGGCGAGCTCACGGCCCAAATGAAAGTAACGGTATCGAGCAGAAGACGCACTCAGCCGCGCCCGTCCAGGAATGCCTCAACTTCTTCTTCGGTCATGGGCTTCCACCACTCAGGATCATGAACAACGACCCGGCCTTTGAGCGTTCCGAATTTCGGTTTTTCTCCTGTACTTGCCTTGGTGCGTACGAGGTCCACTACCGGCACCCCGCGGCGGCAGATGGTTATTGCCTCTCCGTCCTCAACTGCGTTAATCAATTCAGGGAGCTTGTTTTTCGCGTTGGCGACGCTTACCTTCATGTGATTGATGATAGCTATGTGAGATAGCTATGTCAACCGCAAGGCGACAATTTGTACTACTCCTCAGAGTGCTTCGATACTATAGGGATTCCTCTCCCGCTTTGCGGGATCGGAATTTCAGAAAAAGAACATGATCATCACCGACTGCCACATCCACATCCAACCGTACGACATGTTCAAGGCCGGCCCCATTGAGGTCATGAAGAAGGCCCGCGGTCGTTTTGAAGACATCATTGAGTACTGCAAATCGCCCAAAGCGCTGCTCAAGTATTTGGACTCGGTGGGTGTGGAGCGCGCCGTCCTTATTAATTACGTTGCTCCGGAGGTGATGGGGCTTACTTCCGAAGTGAACCAATGGGTCGTGGATTACTGCAAAGAGAATCCCAAACGGCTGCTTTCGTGCGGGAGCGTGCATCCGCGGCACACAACGAACGTGCAGGCGGACATGGACGAACTGGTGCGCCTGGGCATCCGCATGATCAAGATCCATCCGCCGCATCAGCTTTTGTATGCGAACGACTATGTTAACGGCGTGAAAGAGCTGGCTGTCATCTACCGTACGGCCGAGACCAGCGGGACTCCGGTGATGGTCCACACTGGCACGTCGATCTTTCCCAATGCTCGCAACAAATACGGCGATCCTATTTATCTTGACGATGTAGCCGTGGATTTTCCCAAATTGAAAATCCTCATGGCGCATGGTGGCCGGCCCATCTGGATGCAGACGGCATTTTTCCTTTTGCGCCGCCATCGCAATGTCCATCTGGACATCAGTGGGATTCCGCCCAAGTTGCTGCTCAATTATTTTCCACGTCTCGAAGAAATTGCCCACAAAACGCTTTTCGGCACTGACTGGCCCAGCCCCGGCATTCCCGAACTCCAGCAGAACCTCGATCAATTCCGCGCGCTCAATCTTTCGGATGTGGTGAAAGAGCAGATATTGAGCAAGACGGCCCTGGGAATTTGGCCCGCATAAGTTCCAACCGCTGATTTACGCAGATTCAAGCAGATGGATTCGGCAAGAAACTCTGTAGCGGACACTCCTCACACTTCGGCTTGCTGCGGCAGTATTGATTCCCAACGCGAACGATCAATGAGTGAAACTCGTTGTAGTGCTGTGCCCGTTCCGTACGCTTTCCGCGGCTCATGCGGGAAACTGGGTGTCTTGGCTCTGTGCCTGCCTGCAAGATTCGGAATGGTCTTGCTTCTGCGCCGCTGATGGCCTGTTCGATCCGTAAGCGTATTTCTTCGTATTTTGTCTTCGGACCAATCAGTCCGTGCCGCTCCAGGATTCTGCGCGTGTACGCGTCCACCACGAAAACCGGATGATTGCCGGCATAGAGCAGAATGGAATCAGCGGTCTCAGGGCCAACGCCTTTGAGGGCCAGCAGTTCAGCGCGGAGTTTCTCTGTTGGCTGCGCGAACATTCTGTCGAGTGAGCCGCCGTATTTTGTGTCCAGAAACGTGATAAAAGTCTTCAGGTTGCAGGCTTTCTGTCGGAAGTATCCGGACGATCGCACCAGCGTCTGCAATTTGCGGAGCGGGATTTCGCGAATTCCTTTTAAGCTGAGCACGTGTTCCCGCCGCAATTGCGCGATGGCTTTCTCCACGTTGGTCCAGGCGGTGTTCTGGGTGAGATACGCCCCAACGATCACTTCAAAACGCGATTGCGCAGGCCACCAGTTTTGCGGGCCCCAGCGAGCCAGAAGGGCGCGGTAGTAGTGGAGAACATCTTTGCGAGATCGGGTGATCCGGTGATCTGGTGATCGGGTTATCTGCGTCATGCGAATGATTTCACTAACCCCTGTGGTCGGGCGAAGCGAACAAGCCAAATCCCAAGAAGACCTAGGTTTTCCGCTCACCCGATCACGCGCGATCACCCGATCTGAACTAGTCTTTTTTGAGAAACTGCGCTTGCAAATCACAGGCTTCCCGGCAGGGTGGGCAGTAATACTGGCCGTCTTCGCACAGGCGGACTTCGTACTCGCTTTGGCAGAGCCAGCAGTATTTATCGCACGCGCAACGGTATTCCGGCAGTTCGCAGACGACACATAAATACTCTCTGGCCATAAGCGGAGATTACCGCGATTTCTCTGTTCCGGCAATGCGGGAGTGCCTTCTGAGCAAACTTAAGTTTACGATTTAGGGACCTTCTCTCTAACATTTAGGCGGGCCGTCCGTCACAGTACCGACGCGCAGTTCCTCGCGCAAGACACCAACCTTCCCGGCGTGCTCGACTCGCTGGCCAACAGCATCTTCGATCCAGCGTCTCATTGACCCTACAAAATGCGGGTGTTAATCTACAAGGTTTGCGCATGATCGGCGGCGTGATATGCCCGCCGGCTCAGATTGAGAGGAATAACAGCTTTGTCTTCATCTTCCAGCACGGCGGACGCTCCGGCGCTTCGTAAGACGTCTCTCAATGCANNAATCTTGCGGTGCGCAACGGCGTTGGGATTTTTGATGTCTCGCACATGGGCGACATCATCATCCGCGGCCCGGGGGCGCTCGACGCCGTTCAGTGGATCAGCATGAACGACGCTTCCAAACTTCAAGATGGACAAGCGCATTATTCGGCGCTGCTGTATCCCGAGGGCACATTCGTGGACGACGTGATTGTCCACAAAATGGGACAAAACGATTATCTTCTGGTGATCAACGCCGGCACGCGCGAAAAAGATTACAACTGGGTCCGCAAAAACGTCAGCAAATTTCGTTGCCACGCAGACGATGTAGGCGACTACTACACGCAAATCGCCATCCAGGGGCCTAAGGCTGAAGCCACGCTGCAGGAACTGACTAACGTCAATCTCTCAGAGATCAAGAATTACTGGTTCCGCTACGGCACGGTTTGTGGACTGCCGAACACCATGATTGCCCGCACCGGTTATACCGCGGAAGATGGTTTTGAAATCTACGTTCCGTCCGACGTTCCGACCAGCCAGCGCGTGTGGAATGAAGTTACCGAAGCGGGCAAAGAGTTTGGCGTGGTACCCTGCGGCCTGGGCGCGCGCAACACTCTGCGCCTCGAAGGCAAGATGGCCCTCTACGGACACGAAATTTCCGACACCATCAATGTGTGGGAAGCCGCGCTCGATCGTTACTGCAAAATGGAAAAAGGCGATTTCATTGGCCGCTCCGCTTTGGAACAAGCCAAGGCAAACGGTCTCACGCGAATTCTAGTGGGGCTCGAAGCCGTGGATCGCGGTATCCCTCGCGATGGCTATAAAGTTTTCGACCGTGCCGGCAGCGAGATTGGATGCGTCACCAGCGGATCGTATGCTCCGTTCCTGAAAACGAGCATTGCGCTTGCTTACGTGCCGCCTGCCGAATCCGAAATCGGCAATGAAGTTTTTGTGCAAGTTCGTGCTGAGAAAGTGAAATGCAAAGTCGTTCCCACTCCGTTTTACAAAAAGCCCAAGAAGGCCCAACCCCAGGTATAAAGGACAAGTAACCCATGCCAATTCCGACAGACTGCAAGTACACGAAAGAACACGAGTGGATCCAGGTCCAGGGCAACAGCGGGACGGTGGGCATTACCGACCACGCGCAAGAGTCTCTGGGGGACATTGTTTTTGTCGAACTGCCCGCGGTCGGGACAGACCTGACGGCCGGCAAGAGCTTTGGCACCGTGGAGTCGGTGAAAGCCGTGTCTGAACTCTACGCGCCGGCTTCCGGCAAAGTGGTTGCCATTAACGAAGCGCTCAACCAGACGCCGGAGTCCATTAACAAAGACGCGCAAGCCGCGTGGATGATCAAGATCGAATTGAGCAACCCCGCGGAATTGAACGGGCTGCTCACAGCCGCGCAATATGAAGCCTATATCGCGGAAGAAAAATAACTGAAGTTTTTGTGAACGACTGCAGTGAGGGCCGGCCTTCCGGTCTGTCCCGCAAAGTTTGGAACTACAAAATTCTTAAGAGCCAATCAAACCATGCGCTATTTACCGAAGTCTCCCGCTGATCGTGCGCACATGTTGCGCGAAATTGGATATAAATCCATCGACGAACTCTTTGCTCCCATCCCCGCCGAGTATCGGCTGACGCGCGACCTGAAAGTCCCGCGCCAGATGGCGGAATCGGAGATCATCGATTTCTTTCGTGCCTGCGCGGAGGACAACGCCTCGGGCTATGCCGTGTTTCTCGGCGCCGGAGCGTACCATCACTACCGTCCGGTGGTGATTGATTCGCTGATTTCGCGCGGCGAGTTTCTGACTGCGTATACGCCGTATCAGCCGGAAATTTCGCAGGGCACGCTACAGGCCATCTTTGAATTCCAGACCATGATCTGCGAACTCACGGGCATGGAAGTGGCCAACGCTTCTATGTACGACGGCTCAACCGGCTCTGCCGAAGCTTTGATGATGGCCGTCCGCGTGACCGGAAGAAAAGGCGCTGTGGTGGCGCGCACGGTGCATCCGGAATACCGCGAAGTGATGCTCACTTACACCCAGCATCAGGGACTGCCCATCACCGAATTCGGCTATCTCGAAAATGGTCGCGTGGACATGGCTGACCTCGAGAAAAAGATCACTGCGGACACCGCGTGCGTCATGATCCAGTCGCCTAACTTCTTTGGGACGATTGAAGACGTCGCGGCAGTCGCGGACCTGGCCCACAGTAAAGGCGCCCTGCTGGTGGTTTCGATTTCTGAGGCGCTCTCACTGGGCGTTGTGAAACCGCCTACCGAAGCGGACATCGTTTCCATGGAATCGCAATCTTTCGGAGTGCCGCTGGGCTTTGGTGGTCCTTACGCCGGAGTGATGGCTACGAAAGAAAAGTTTGTCCGGCAAATGCCGGGACGCCTCGTCGGCGAAACCAAAGATAGCAACGGCAAGCGCGGCTTTGTGCTTACTCTTTCCACACGCGAGCAGCATATCCGCCGCGAAAAAGCGACGTCGAACATCTGCACCAACCAGGCGCTCATCGCCACCATGGCCACCATCTACATGACGGTCTACGGACGTGAGGGCATCAAGGAACTCGCACAACAGAACCTGGCCAAAGCAACTTACGCAGCGAATGAATTCGCCAAAAAAGGGAAGATCCTGTTCCAGGGCACCCCGCGTTTCAACGAGTTCGTGGTGCAGACCAAGCAGGACCCGCATGACATCAACAATCGTCTGTTGGAAAAGAAAACGATCGGCGGATATCCGCTGAAGCGGTTCTATCCGGAACTGGGCAATGCCGCCTTGTGGTGTTGCACCGAACTCAACAGCAAAGAACAAATCGACACAGCCGTACAGGCGGTGGGCCAATGAGCGATAAGTACATCAAGAAAGCTACGCGTCACGTCAACCAGAATGAAGACCTGATTTTCGAGCGTTCATCCCCCGGTAAAAAAGGCTACCGGCTACCGCCGCTCGACGTTCCTGAAGTGGATTACAAACAGGCGCTCGGCCAGGCCGCGCGCGCTGATCTGGGCAACATGCCGGAAGTCAGCGAGATGGAAATCATCCGCCACTTCACACGGCTCTCTACGTGGAACTACGCCATTGATCTGGGTATGTATCCGCTCGGTTCCTGCACCATGAAATACAACGCGCGCGTGAATGAAGTGGTAGCACGTCTGCAAGGCCTTGCGGAAGCGCATCCGTGGCAGCCGGAAAAAGTTTCTCAAGGCGCGCTACGGATCATGAAAATTCTGGCGGATTGCCTGCTCGACATCACCGGCATGGACGCGATTACGCTGCAACCCGCCGCCGGCGCCCACGGCGAGATGACCGGGATCATGCTGATTCATGCCTTGCTGAAATCAAAAGGGAACCCGCGCAAGAAAATATTGATCCCGGATTCGGCTCACGGCACCAATCCAGCCACGGCTGCCATTTGCGGATACGCCGTTGAGAATCTCAAGTCCAACGCTCAGGGTATGGTGGACATCAATGCGCTCGCCAGCCAGATGAACGAAGACGTTGCCGGACTCATGCTCACCAATCCCAACACGCTGGGCATTTTCGAGCAGGAGATCCACAAGATCGCCGCGATCCTTCATGACAAAGGCGGGCTGCTCTACATGGACGGCGCCAACATGAACGCGCTCGTCGGCAAAACGCGTCCCGGCGATTTCGGCGTTGATGTTATGCACTTGAACCTGCACAAGACATTCTCCACGCCACACGGCGGCGGCGGTCCTGGTTCAGGGCCGGTTGCGTGTAAGAAAGCGCTGGAACCGTTCCTGCCCAAGCCCGTTGTTATGTCCAAGCCCGACGGCACAGTGGGTCTTGATTACGACCGTCCGCAGTCAGTCGGGCGCGTGCGCATGTTCTTTGGCAACTTCGGTATGCACGTGCGCGCACTGGCATACATCATGGCGAATGGTCCCGATGGCCTGCGCCAAACCACGGAAGACGCTGTTCTCAACGCCAACTACATTCGCAAGAAACTGGATGGCACATACGAGCTTCCTTACAAGAGCGCGTCGATGCATGAAGTAGTGTTCAGCGACCATCTTCAGTCGGAAAAAGGCGTGAAGACTGGTGATGTGGCCAAGAGGCTGATTGATTACGGGTTCCATCCTTACACAGTGTCGTTCCCATTGGTCGTCCACGGTGCGCTGATGATCGAGCCCACGGAGAGCGAGTCCCTGGACGAACTCGATTTGTTCATTGACGCCATGCAGTCCATTGCGCGCGAAGTGAATGAAGACCCTGAACTCGTCAAGACTGCGCCGCATAGTACGCGGGTCTCGAGGCTGGATGAAACGGCTGCTGCGAGGAAACCGGTATTGCGCTGGAAGCCGTAGCTCTGTCACATCCCGATCCCGCAAAGCGGGAGAGGGATCCCTATAGTCACGAAGATCTCAAAGGCCGCGATCGTTGATCTGCGGCGAATCTCTACCTTCAGTGCATGGTGGGGGGGTAGGGATTCCTCGCGTTCGCTCGGGACTACGGAAGAAGCGTTTACGGTGTCTAAACCTTTCAGGTAGACTCAACGTATATGCCATTCCTAAAGTCCTTCTTCCTAACATTATTCTTGACTGTTTTCGCGACATCCGGATTGTCAGGTCAATCCAGCCCCAGCACAGTTCCTGATCCAGTTTTGCTCACGGTGATGCAACAGGAACTGCAACGAGCCATGACTTCTTTGAGTAAGGCCGATCCGGTGCCTTACTTCATCAGCTATTCGACGACCGAAGAGTTCGGAACGGTGATCGTGGCCAGCAACGGAGCCATTGTCGCCAATATTGGCCGCCATGAGCGCTCGGCGGACATTTCTGTGCGCGTCGGCAGCCGCGAGTTGGACAACACGCACGGCGAACAACGTTTCAGTGCAGTGACGACGGCCGCGCTCCCGCTGGAAGACAAGCCGGATGCCATTGCTCGCGTGCTTTGGCTTCATACGGATCAGATGTACAAGAGAGCTTCCCAGACGCTGATTGAAGTCAAGACCAACACCAAGGTCCGCGCTGAAGAAGAAGATTCCTCGGCTGATTTTTCCACGGAGAAGCCGCAAGTCTATTCCGGTCAGGCCGCTTTGCCGCCCAAGTTTGACCGGCAGGAATGGGAAGAACGTCTGCGGCGCTACTCGACGATTTTCAATAAATATCCTGAGATCACAAGCTCCACCGTCATGCTGGTGGTGGAAAGCCCAACGCGATATTTTGTTTCCAGCGAAGGCTCACGCATCGTGACGTCCCGGCCTCTGCTCCGGGTCCTGGCGTTGGGCAGCACGCTGGCCCCGGACGGGATGGAGTTGGCGCGGTCAGAAACTTTTGACGCTTCGTCCTTTGACAAGCTGACCTCGGAGCAAGTCATCATCGCCAAGATAGAAAAAATTGCGGACGACCTGAAGAACCTCAGGAAGGCCCCAACGGTGGAACCCTTTACCGGACCGGCGCTGCTTTCCGGCCGCGCGGCTGCGGTCTTCTTTCACGAAGTCGTGGGACATAGGCTGGAAGGGCAGCGTCAGCGTGGCGAGAACGAAGGCCAAACGTTTACCAAGAGAATCAACCAGCCCGTACTGCCTTCTTTCCTGAGCGTAGAGGATGATCCCACGCTCTCCACACTGGCCGGCGTTGAGCTGAGCGGAAAATACGACTATGACGAAGAAGGGCAGAAGAGCCGGCGCACGGAATTGATCACCAACGGTGTGCTCAAGCAGTTCCTCATGTCGCGTATGCCGGTAACCGGTTTTCTTCAGTCCAACGGCCACGGCCGCGCGCAAGAAGGGCTGATGCCGGTGGGCCGTCAGGGCAATCTGATCGTGCGCTCGACCAAGACTGTGCCGGATTCCGAGCTTCGCCAGAAACTGATTGACGAAATCAAAGCGCAGAACAAGCCTTACGGACTTTACTTCGAAGACATTGCCGGTGGCTTCACTCTGACGGTGCGCAACATGCCGCAAGCGTTTCAGATCATGCCACTGATGGTGTGGAAAGTTTATCCTGACGGGCGTCCTGATGAATTGGTGCGCGGTGTCAACATTATTGGCACACCGCTGGCCGCTTTGAACCGGATTGTCTTGACCGGGCAAGCGATGGATGTGTTCAACGGCGAATGCGGCGCCGAGTCGGGTTCGGTGGCCGTCTCCGCGGCAGCGCCCGCCATGTTGTTTTCCGAGATCGAAGTGCAAAAAGTGGACCAGGGACACAGCCGTCCACCGGTGCTGCCGCCTCCGGGCAGTGACCGGGCCGTAACTACAAGTCAGCAGGAATTCAAGCCGGAGGCCCACTAATGCGCCGATTTGCCGCAATCATTTTTCTTCTGCTGATTTCCTTCGCGACCGGGTCGCGGGCCGATGATTCAACGAAGACCGATTTGGTGTCCACCAACGATCACGGCGATCCGGTGCTGAAAGCCATGCTGATCGAATTGAGACGCTCGCAGGAGAAGCTACAGCTGGAACAACTGCAGCGGCCTTACTACATCGATTACCAGGTCACGGAACTTCAGGATTACTCGGCCAACGCTGTGCTCGGCGCCATCACCAGCGACCAGATCAACACAGGCCGCCTGGTGCGCGTGGTCGTTCGCATTGGTGACTACAAACAGGACAGCTATTTCGGCGAAGGCCAGGGCGCATTGGAAGTGATGCCGCAAGACAACAATGAGCTCGCGTTGCGCCGCCAGCTCTGGCTGGCCACGGACAAGGCTTACAAGGCCGCACTTAGCGGGCTTACAGCGAAGCAGGCTGCGCTGAAAAACGTGGTCATCGAAAATCAGATAGCCGACTTTTCTCAGGAAAAGCCTTCGGAATTTGTGCGCGACCCGGCCCGCAAAACGTTTGATCTGGATCGCTGGAAGCAGACACTGCGGGCCACATCAGACATCTTCCGGCGCGACCCGGAGTTGCAGTCGTCTCAAGCTGACCTGCAGTTTCGTATTCTCAATCGCTACTACGTGAATACGGAGGGCACGGTCACCCGCAGCGGGGTTACGCAATACATTTATTCTTTTGCGGGCACCGGTCTGGCGGCGGACGGTTTGCGGATTGACCGCAGCCACGCTTACATCGTTGCCAACTCCGAGGAACTACCCAAGCCCGAGGAAATCGAGAAAGAAGCCAGGACTCTGGTGGCAACGTTCGCGCAACTGCGCAACGCCCCGGTGATCGAAGACGATTATCACGGCCCCGTGCTGCTTTCCGCCGATGCCGCGACCTCTCTCTTTGAGGCGCTGATCGTCCCCAATGTGCTGGGCCTTCGTCCCGATCTGGGGAATCCCGCGCGCACTCGCGGCGAGTTCTCTTCGTCCTACAAGGGCCGTGTGTTGCCCGACTTCTTCACCGTCGTGGACAATCCTGCGGCAGCGAAAGTTGACGGCCTATCGCTCATGGGCAGCTACGACGTGGATGACGAAGGCGTCCCCGCCCAGCCCGTCACCGTGATCGACAAAGGAGTGCTGGTCAACTACCTGATGAGCCGCGAGCCCATCCGGGATTTTCCCCACTCCAACGGCCGCGGTCGCGCGTCCCTGGCCGGTGCGCCGCGAGCGCAAATCTCCAACTTGATCTTTAAGGCATCCAACGGCGTGCCGTTTGACGAGCTGAAGAAAAAGCTCATCGAGATGTGCAAAGACCAGGGACGCCCTTACGGTTACTACGTTGAAACCACCGGCGTGCGTCTGGCTCCGCGGCTGCTNNTGGCGCGTGTATGTAAACGATGGCCACATGGAACTGGTACGCGGCGCCACGTTCAACCAGCTCGATACCCGCACCCTGCGCTCCAACATTATTGCTGCCGGCAACGATACGTATGTCTATAACCGGACTGAGCCTCTGGACAGCTCCATCGTGGCGCCGTCGCTCCTGTTCGACGATCTGGAAATTCAGCGCGCGAACCGGACCCACGAGAAACAGCCTTCCTATCCGCCGCCGCCACTTGCTGCCGCTCGGAAGTAAGGAACGCAACCACAAAGGACAACGAAGGAACACGAAGGCCGTCCGGAGGAAAGACCGGAAACCTTTGTGGGCCTTCGTGTCCTTTGTGGTTAAANNATCGCCGCCGGCGAAGTGGTGGAACGTCCGGCGTCCGTGCTCAAGGAACTTCTGGAGAATGCACTCGACGCCGGCGCCACGCGCATCAAGGTGCAAGTGGAAGCCGGAGGACGAAAGCTGGTCCAGGTCACTGACAACGGCTGCGGCATGGTGCGTGACGACGCTCTGCTGGCTTTTGAGCGGCATGCTACTTCGAAAATCAAAGATGCGGAAGACCTGCTGAACATTCATACCCTCGGATTTCGTGGTGAAGCGCTGCCGTCTATTGCGTCCGTGGGTCGTGTGCTGCTTGAAACCCGCGCCGCGGACGAGCCCAGCGGCACCGTGATGGAGATTGCGGGAGGAAAAATCCTGCGTGTGGAAGAAGCCGGCCTGCCGCCCGGAACCTCGATTGCGGTGCGCGATCTGTTTTTCAATACGCCGGCGCGCAAGAAATTTCTGAAAGCGGAGTCGACCGAGCTCTCGCACATCGCCACGCTGGTCACGCACTATGCCTTGGCGCATCCGGACAAACATTTCGAGCTGCATTCGGCGACGAATGCCATGCTGATTGCCGCGCCGGTGCCGTCTCATTCCGATCGCATTTACCAGATATTTGGTCGCGAAACTCTGGACCAGTTGGTCCCGGTGGCGGCCACGATGAAGCTGGACCGCGTGGGAATTCCCGAGCCACCGCCGTGGCGCCGTGGCGAAGACTACACGCCGCCTGTTCCCGGCGATATTCGACTGCACGGCTTTGTGTCTAAGCCGGAGGTGCAAAAGCTGAATCGCAATTCCATTTTCATTTTTGTCAACGGACGTCTCATACGCGACCGGCTCGTACAGCATGCGCTCACCGAAGGCTACCGCAATATTCTGCCGCCGACTGTCTATCCCGTTGTACTGCTGTTTGTCGAGCTGCCGAACGCCGAGGTAGATGCGAATGTCCATCCCTCCAAGATGGAGGTTCGCTTCCGCCAGCATTCGCTGGTGCATGATTTTGTGCGCGACTCGGTGCGCGCTGCGCTGATGAAGGCGCGTCCGGTGCCGCAGTTCACGCGCGAGATCAGCGCCCAGCCCAACGCCGCGCAAGGACTGAGTCCGGGCGCGTGGGCCCACGCCGGCGAAGCCCCGCAGCCGGGAGCAGGGGAAGAATTCAATTTACAAGCGCATCCGCAAGCGCCGTTGAATGAGCGTTTGCAATTTGCCGGAGCGCCCATTGCCGTGGAAGCCAACGCAGCCATCAGCGGCTTTGGCCCAGCGGGGTTGCCGACGATGGAACGGCAGGGAACACAAGACCAATCCGTGTGCGGAAATGTTCTTCCGGACGAAGACCAAGCCGTGGCGGACGAACTCGTGCTCGCCAGCTTGAAGCCGGTCGGTCAAGTGCGCGATTCTTTTATTCTTGCCGTGAATGCCGACGGACTGTGGATCATAGACCAGCACGTCGCCCACGAACGCGTGTTGTTTGAGAAAATCCTTCGCGAGCGGGTACGCGCGGTACAAGAAGGCCAGCGGCTGCTGATGCCGATGATCGTTGAACTCACTCCCGGACAGCAAGCTGTTTTCTCCGAGATATCGGAGGAACTACGCCGCAACGGCTTTGAAGTTGACCTCTTCGGCAGCCGGACCATCGCCATCAAAACGGCGCCCGCCGGCGTGCAACCCGCCGACGTGGACAAAATGTTGCTTGAGTTGCTCGACCAATTCCAAAGGGAAGAGCAGGCCCTGAACCTTGAGAAGATTCGCGTCAAGATCGCCGCCAGTATCGCCTGCCACGCAGCCATCAAAATCAACATGCCACTCGAGCAGCACAAGATGGAGTGGCTGCTGCGCGAACTGGCGAAGACGGAGTGTCCTATGAGCTGTCCGCATGGCCGTCCGGTCGTGTTGCGATATTCTGTTAAGGACATTCAACGTGCATTTAAGCGAATCTAAAAGAGGATCATGACCGACCAGGAACTGCAACAACAGCGGGCACACATTTGGCGGCTGGATGGAAATCCCGCTCGCACCATCGAAGACGCTCGCAGCTTTCTGGAGAAGGCCGGCTTCTGCCTGATGTATCCGGTGCGAACGCTGGCGCTCGTACCGGCGTTTGTGGCTGCGTATATCGGCTCGACGGAGGGTCTTCCAGACCTGAAGCACGCTTACGCTGATCCCCGTGCGCAGGAGGCCACTGATCTGATGGTCCGGCTGTTGCGCGAACGCAGCTCTTACGAAATCAATCTCTTCGCCGGTACTGACCTGATTATTTCCGCGCCGCTGTTTCCTTATTTCTATGCGCTGCTGAGTGACCGCAATCCGAAAGCTCCGCCCAAGACCAAAGCGCAAGGAGATGTTTCTCTGCTGGCGGGAAAAGTGTTTACCGCCATCCAGGAGCATGGTCCGGCGACCAAGCACCAGTTGCGCGAGTTGGTTGGACACGAACCGACCGACGCCGCTCTGGAGCGCGCGTTGGGCGAGCTGTGGTCGGTTCTAAAAATCACGCGCGTGGACCACAACGCCAGCGACGGAGCGTTTTGGGACGTGCTCTACCGCTGGGCGCCCGAAGCGGTGAAAGAGGGCTTGAACATTTCCGCGCCGGAAGCCATCACCGGACTGCTGAGCAAATATCTGGAAAGCGTGATTGCGGTTACGCAAGAAGAGATGGAACAGTTTTTCTCTCATCTGGTTCCACGCTCCAAGGTCCGCGAAGCCATCAATGCGCTACTGGCAGCGCGCGAACTGAGTTTTATTGTGGTCGGCACGCGAACTCTCATTCAAATGGCGCCTCCTGCCGATGAAAAGGATCTGCGGAGGCGCAATATTGGATAGCGTCAAAGTTGGGCCTGCTGCTTTCAGGCGAATCGTGATTGCCATTGACGGTCCTGCTGGTTCCGGCAAAAGCACGCTGGCTTCGCTGCTTGCTCGCAAATACAACTACACCAACATTGAGACCGGAGCGATGTACCGCGCGCTGGCGTTGAAGGCCATGCAAAACGGCGTCTCGCTCGATGACGCTGCTGCTCTTGGTGCGCTCGCTGGCGAATCCGGAATTGAACTTTTGCCCAAGCCTGAAGGCAATCGCGTGCTGCTCGATGGCGCAGACGTGACCGAGCGCATTCGCCAGCAGGACGTTACCGAAGTAGCTTCCCGAGTGTCCGTGCATCCAGCTGTTCGCGAGTGGATGGTTGACCGCCAGCGCGAAATCGGCGCAGGTGGCGGAATCGTGATGGAAGGCCGCGACATCGGGACAAAAGTTTTTCCTGACGCCGAAGTCAAAATATTTCTTGACGCTGCGCCGGAAATCCGTGGAACGCGCCGTTTTCTGCAAAGCCCCGCAGCAACAGCGCCGGAAGCGGCTGTGCTGGCTGAACTCCATCAGCGCGATCAGCGTGACCGCACGCGGGCCACTTCGCCGCTGGTGCCTGCGCCGGACGCCATCCTGATCGATTCGACAAATCTGTCTCTGGACCAGGTAGTGGCGCGGGCCACGGAGATCATTGACGAGCGACTGAAGACTTCTTCCTGAAACCCCCGAGCTAGCGAGGGGCCTCTACGGCGATGCATATCAAATTCAAGCTTCTCTAAGGCCGTAGGGACCTCTCGCTTCGCTTCGGGATTTCAGAAAGGGCTAGTTCATCTTCTTGATCTGTATCGTCCCGCGTTCCGACCGCAAGCGCACCATGGGACCGCCTTTGCCGATGGTGCCGTGAGCGACCGCATCGCGATGGCTGTTGTCAATGGTCAGGCTGAAGTCGGGGCTCAGGATTTCGCCATTCTTGCTTTCCGCGTCTACCTGGAAACCGGCGCTCGACGGAATCGTAACTTCGATGCCGCCGCGTGCGCTGGAAATGTCCACGTTGCCCAGCGGAAGTTTGGACGTGACTTCTACTCCGGCGTTGGTGTCGTCAATGTGAATGTCGCCGGTGACGTTTTCCAGGTGAACCGACTTGGACCGTGTTTCCAGCCGGAAAGGACCCGTGATGGAATCAGCGCGCAGGTCGCCGCTGTCCATGCTGAATTCGCCATCCAGTTTGGCAAACTGCAAGTCCGTGCGATTGGACTTGAATTGCACTTGTCCGCCCACGTGGGAGTAGCGTGAGTCGCCCTGGTACTCGCCGTTTACGGTCAGCGTGCCGGACACGCTTGAGACGTTCGTGTCGCCGCCGCTGCCGTTGATTTGCACGTTTCCGGTGATGTCCTCGGCGGTAACATCGCCGTGGTGCAGCCGGAACATGGCGTTGCCTTTTATGCTCTTGGCGTTGATGCTGCCTCGGTCGGTGTTCAGGTCCACGTCGCCTACGTGTTGCGAAACGGTAATATCGCCGCGGCCCGTGGTAATCGAGAGCGCGGCATTCGGCGGCAGTTGCAGGTCAAGATTGAAGCGTCCATGCTCGAAGTTGCCGCCGGTCAGGTCCATGACCCACACTTTGCCCTGCTGCTCGAACTTCGGATGCGTCAGGTCGTTCTGATGATTGGCGGCTGTCTGCGAATCGCCAGACAGTCTTTTGTGGACATAGATATGCGCCTGGTTGTCAGGACTCGGGTTCACATTGACGTCACCCGAGGCGCACAGCACTTTAATCTGGGCGGCGTCCGCAATCAGCTGGGACGAATTCTCCGTGAAGTCGTAATGGTTGTCGAACCAATTCCAATCGCCGTCACCCCAATTCCCACTGTTCTTGAGGTTGTCCCAATTGATGTGGGAAGCGCCTGTTGCGCTCAAGCCGAACAGGATGAAAAATATCAGGAACACAACTCCGCCGGCCCCAATGCCTCGGGGAGCAGGTTCCCCTTTGCGGCTGGCCATCGCGTACTCAAGCACTTTGATCAGGCCCCACAGAATGAGGATCGCGGGCCACCAGCGGCTGAACCACCAGAAGAGCGTGTGGCTGGAAATCCAGCCTACGTTCTTCGCGAGAAAGAGCAAGCCAATGCAAATCAGCACCAGCGGGCCAAAAATGGACCGTGGGCGATAAGGACGAACAGGAGCGGGAACGGGATTTGGTGTAGTGCTCATGGGTTCACCTGTGAGTCATGTTGTTGCGGCGGAGCAGCCTGCGCCGGGGGAGGCGCAACTGGACCAACCGGGTAATACGGTGGAATGTGGCCGTCGATGGGCGCTGTCCGTCCGAGATAAAGAACGACGCCGATCACGATCAGGATCACCGGTGCAGTCATATGGAAGCTGACCACATCCAAGTTGTCGAGCAAAAACAGCACACCTATCGTGATCAGGACGGCGGCGCCCAATAAACCCCTGGCTTTACATCTCGGGCACGGACAAGCCTTGTTTCTCATATATAGCGACATACTCTTCCCCCTTTACGCCTTTCTCCCGACGCGTTTGTAGGCAATCCAAACACCCAGTCCGATTAAGACCAGCGGAATGAAGACCCTGTGCAGGTGCGGAAACAGGCCGAGATTCTGTAGCAGGAAAAGCAGGCCGAGCCCAATTAAGACGAAGGCGGCTATCGGCTGGTTAGACGACGCTGGAGATGAAGGCTGTGTTGTTCCATCCGCCGTCGTCGCAGTTTGTCCGGAGGCTGCGGGTTGCGAATCCTGCAGGCCAAACAGACGATCCAAACCCAATGGATCAGGCGCAGGCAGCCCAAGCCGCCGGGCATTCGCGGTGGAGTACGCTTCAAAAGCCATGTAGAAGGGGAAGGCCGCAATTCCGAATGCGAAAGCCCAGTGGAGATTGTTGGTGGCTACAATCAGCAAGGCAAAAATCAGCACGTGAATGAATCCTTTGGCGAACTGGCCGTTGTACCAGGCGCCCACTCCGGGTACCAGGAATCCAAGCACACCAGCCACTGCCGGACTGGGCATGTGGGTCGGTCCAGGCNNCGTCCAGGCTGCGCCACTGCCGGTCCCGGGCCTTGCAGGCGGGCGGCGATGCAGGGCTCGCAATAGATGGCCCCCATCACGTCGCGCTTGCAGTCATCGCAGAGCGCTTTCCCGCAAGTGCGGCAAAAGCCGGTTGCCGGCGTTTGAGTGTGCGTCGCGCAGTTCATAGTTGGACTCCTTCACGCTTCGTGGTGGATTGAGCAATCACGCTGTCTTCGCGCTCCATGCTGTAATCCGGATGCTGTTCCGGGCGTCCGCTGGTGTCATTGGGGCCCTTCTTGTCTTTATCTTTGGGTTTGTCTTTCTTGTCGTTGTCTTCGTCCGTGGTAGCGGTGGCTTTGCGCAGCTCCTTCACCCGCGACTCAACTTCATTCACCAGACGCATGTTCTCGTAATACTTCACCACGGCAGATTCCACGTGCGTGTACTGCAGCATGATGGACTTGCCCAGCGCGGTGGGATGCCAGTCCACCTTGGCCAGATCAGAAACTCTCACGCCGGCCACGGTCAGCGTAAGGCTGAGCGAGAAAAACGCCATCGAGAAAGACGTAGCCACGCGGGAGCGGAAGAAGCCCGCCAGCAACGGACGGAACCCCCTCTTCTTGGTGCGGCTGGCAACCGGTACAGCCCCGGGCGCGGATTCCGCCATGGTGGTGGCCGCCAGAATGTTGTGGATCAGGTTCTTCGGCGGTTCCACATCTTCCAGGGTCTCCAGCCACAGGCGGCCTTCGCGGGCCTCCATCAGCATGGGACCACAAAGCGTGCAGCTCAGCGCGTGCGCATCAAAAGCTGCCTGATCTCCAGGGGAAAGGACACCGTCGAGCGCGTCCGCCAGCAGGGTCTCGAACTGACTGCATTCGAGTCCGCTCCGGCCGCCGTTGTTCTGGGCGTCGTTTTTAGGATCGTCCTTGAAGTTTTGGCTATTCATTTGCTGCCTACCTGTCTTTTATTACGAGAAAGTAATCGTGCAAGTTCCATCCGTCCGCGGTTAATCCGGGATTTCACGGTACCTTCGGGCACCTTCAAAGTAAGGGCAATTTCCCGGTAATCCATGTCCTGAAGATCGCGCAGAATCACGGCTTCCCGCAGGTCGGGAGAAAGCCGAGCCAGCGCCTGACGAACAATCTTCTGCGTCTCCTGGCTGGCCAAATGGTCGTCGGGCGAGGGCCCGTGGTCGGGAAGGCGGTCGCTTAAAGACGGCGCTTCGTCGTCTTCCCGCAGCCCGCCGTCGATCGAGTCCGTCACCCGGTCCTGCTTGCTGCGGCGGAAGTGGTCCACCAGCAGGTTGCGAGTCAGGGTGGTGAGCCAGGTGGTGAAAGCGCCTTTGTCCACGTCATAGCTGGCCAGCGTGCGATAGACGCGTATAAACACGTCCTGGGTCAGGTCCTGGGCGTCGTCCGGCGAGTTGGTGAACCGGTAGCAGAGGTTGTAAATGCGCCGTTGATGCAGGCGAAGAATTCCCTCCCAGGCCACGGCATCGCCAGCCAGGCATTTACGGACCAAAGCTCCTGTTTGATGGTCTTCCAAGCAGTCTCCCCGACCCCGTTTGCGCCGGAACGCCTATACGCGTCTCCGGATCCCACTTATTGCTAAATAACAATACGCTAACCGTGTGTGATCTGTTCCCGGGGCCTACGCTTGTAGAGACTCAAGTTGTCCCGGGGATGTTAACCATTATGAGCATTGAGCACTCAGCAGTCAGCATTCAGCCCCGAACCGTCCCTCCCGCCCGATGACGGCGATTCCAAAGGACTTAGCCCGTCTCCTCTTAATCCCCCCTGACAATGACCGCACCGGCGAGGGCGCCTGTGCTCCGCGTGTCTCGGAAACGACCATGCAAATTCCTGCTGTTTCTGCGTTCTAGATTGCAGGGGGACGCATGCGCACACAACATGTTCTTTTGGCGGTATCGGCCCTGCTCTTGTTTCCGCCATGGTGCATGGAGGCCAGGGCACAGGCAGTGCCGGTGCAACCCGCAAGGCCTGGAGTTTCACTCGGTATCAGCGGGCCGGAGAAAGGAGTGCCCTCTGGCGACGATGTGCCTGTACAAATAACCATAACGAACATCTCGAAGCGAGAAATCACCGAATTTGTGCCCTGGGGGGACGCAGCGAGTGGCTTTGGCGTTCTTGTTCGTGATGCGAAAGGGCAGACTCCACCGGAAACGCCATACCTGCGAATGCTGCGTAGAGAACCCGGACCATCAAAAGTGGAGAGTGATGGTACCGTGAGCGTAATTTTCGGAGGCGATAACTTTACACGGAACATATTGGGCCTCAGGCAATCTTTACAAGAAAACACGCACTTAAACAGGCTCTACGACATGAGCCAGCCAGGCGAGTACGCCGTCCAGGTAGCACGCATGGACTCCATCAGTAAGGTCATGGTCCAATCGAACATTATTAAGGTCGTGATCGGCGGACCGTCTCTTGAAAAACCTCAACCTCCGTTTTCCATCAGCATCAGCACGCCACAATCCGTGGTGAAAACCGGTTCGTCTCATCGTGCCAAGCCGGCATTTTCTCTCACGATTAGTACGTCGCAGCATGTAGTGAAAGCAGGTTCGGAGATCATGGTAAAGATCACCATGACCAACATCTCCCATCACGATATTTACGGGTCTATTGCTGTAGCGACGAATTCTGTCCTGGGCGAAAATTTTTATGAAATCGAAGTCAAGAACCACAAAGGAGTTCGTGCTCCCCTGACCAGGTACGGTTACTTAGCGAGGGGGAAGGTTCCCCCGCCTGACAAATCGCCTCCATCGCTGAGCGGGAATGCATCTCAGCCTGGTGACGCGCGTGACGCACTTTTTATGGGTAGCGTAGTTAGCACCACCATTCCGCCCGAAGAGTCGTCTGGTGATGCGATCATCGCGAACAAGCTGTACGATCTCAGCCAGCCTGGGAAGTACTCCATTCAAGTGACGCATCGGGATCCCGAGAGCAAGACCACGGTGAGGTCGAATACCATCACGGTGACGGTAGTGCCAATCCAGCCAACATTTTCACTCGCGATTAGCACGCCCTACGATGTAGTAATGACAGGTTCGGAAGTCAGAGTGCGTATCACTCTGACCAACACATCAAATCACGATATCGGCGTAAACTTTGATCGCCTTGCTTCTTCCCCTAGTGGTGAGGAGCATTATGGAATCGAAGTTCAAAACGACAAGGGAATCCGCGCTCCTTTGACCAGACACGGTCATCGTATGAGGGGTGAAGTTCCTGATCCACCAACGGTCGATGACATAGCCGACGACCTGTTCGGAAGCGATTTCCTGATTTCTGTTAAGCCCCGCGACGTTACGCATGACACGATCATCGCAAACAAGATGTACGACTTGATTCAGCCGGGGAAGTATTCCATTCAGGTGAACCGATGGGACCCCGAGAGTAACACCATGGTGAAATCGAACACCATTACGGTGACCGTGGCGCCAGTCCCGCCTGAGTCATCTACGCTGCCGGCTCGAGAGTAAATCGCTATGAGAGGCGACGGACGTCTCGCTCCGTGGAAACTCTCTCGCAAGCAAACGGAGGAATCGGGCTGCAACCGAAAGAGCCAGCCCTGGGACCGCAGAAAATGACGGCACAGGCGAGGGTGCCTATGCTCCACGTTTTCTTTACAATCTGCGCCGCTCCATTCATAATCATCGGCGCATGTTCCGCAGAACGACTCTTACTATCACCGCAGCCCTGATTCTTCTGTTGAGCTGCTGTCTTTTCGCTCAATCCGCCAAAGAGCTCAAACCGGTTGGCTACGTGAACGACTTTGCGGGAGTGATCGATGGGGATTCGATCAAAAAGCTGAATGATTTGTGTCTTCAGCTAAACCAGAAGACGCAGACCAAGATCGCTGTGGTCACGATCCATTCGCTGGACGGAGCCAACCTGGAAGAATACGCCACGCAGCTGTTTAATCAGTGGGGCGTGGGACATAAATCCACCAATCGTGGCGTGCTGATTCTCCTCTCCATACAGGACCGTCGCTACCGCATTGAAGTGGGTAAGGGTTTAGATACTGTCATCAGCAACGAAAAAACAGCGGACATTGGACTGCAGGCCGTTCCCTTGCTCAAACAGTCCCAATACGGTGCGGCCATTGAGCTGATGATCCGTCGAATTGCAGAAACCATAACGTCCGATTCCAAAGACGCTCTCCAAGAGGCGCTGAAACACTAGGCCGCCGCATTCTAGTCATACTTCTGGCTGCAAGTGATTGATTTATAACCAGATCTTCCGGCAAGAATATACTTGACACACCTGCGGGATTCGGGTACTATTAGGCCATGAAGCAACAAACCTCATTCCCGCAGACTTTAGCTCAGGCAATAAAGCACTTTGCAGACCTGAATAACTGCATTGATTTTCTGGCGAATCTCCGCTGGCCCGATGGCGTCACTTGCCCACGGTGCGGCAGCAAAGAAGTGTCCTACGTGTCCACTCGGCGCATTTGGAAGTGCAAGCAGGAACACGATCACCGCCAGTTCTCGGCCAAAGTGGGAACCATCATGGAAGACTCGCCGATTCCTTTAGACAAGTGGCTCACCGCAATGTGGTTGATCTGCAATTGCCGCAACGGTATCAGCAGTTATGAAGTGGCGCGGGACTTGGGTGTAACCCAGAAGTCCGCTTGGTTCATGATGCATAGAATCCGCAAGGCCATGCAGAGCGGGAACTTCCGCAAGTTCGGTGGCCCCGATGGTGGCGAAGTAGAAGCAGACGAAGCGTTCATCGGCGGCAAGCCCAAGAACATGCACAATAACCGGAGACGCGCTCTGGCAATCGCTCGTAACTCTTGCGTGAAAGGCAATACTCGCTTAATCGGCAAGACCGCCATCGTGGGAGTGCTAGACCGCGAACAACGGGAAGTCAGAGCAACCGTGGTGCGCGCAATCAATCGTGAGACTTTGCAGCGGGACATTCTGAATCACATTGAACACGGTTCCAAAATCTACACCGATGAAGCAGCCGTATACAGCGCCATCCCCAAGAAGTACATCCATGAGTTTGTGAATCACGTAGAAAAATACGTCAATGGCCGCGTCCATACGAACGGTCTGGAAAACTTCTGGTCACTTCTGAAACGCGGATTGAACGGGACTTACGTTGCGGTTGAGCCGTTCCATTTGTTCCGGTACTTGGATGAGCAGACTTTCCGGTTCAACAATCGGAGAGACGACAACGGAAACAAATTGAGCGATGCGGAGAGATTCAAACTTGCCGCCAGTCAGATCGTGGGGAAGCGCCTCACTTATGCTGAGGTGACTGGCAAGGTGGGGCAAACGAGTTTCTAACCCTTGGCGCGGGAAACGCGGGAAGCGGGCGAAGTCTTAGCCCGCTTTTTTCTTGCGCGCTCCTGCTTCTCTCGTTCGATTTGGGCTCGGACTTCTGCCCCTGGTACGTTCACTATGCCGCGCACGAAAGACCTGAAATTCTCAAACTCTGCGGACGCTTTGGGATTTGTCTTCATGAGCATTATCATACTGCACAGCACTTCCAACGGCCTCTGATATTCATAACCCGTAAGAGTACTCACGATCAGCGCGTCGCCTATACCATGTATGCAAAGGAGCAGGAACATGCGTTCTCCCAGCGACCATGAGGGGTTTCGACTCCTCAATAAATGGAAAACTAAACCTGCGCTGATAAGTATTTCGTTTTCTGGCATCCTCAATTCTCTAAGTCTGTCAGCCACGGGTTTTATTTCAGATTTCGACTCAGAAGTGCTCAGATTTAAGGGAACTGACTTCGATATGTCCTTCAATTTGAAAGATGCGATCTTTTCTTCTGTCTGGTCCGAGCAAGTGTTCGAGGATAACGACTTGGAGCATTCCAAATACGGGTTTATCGAAACAGCGGAGATTTCTTTAGACTCAGGAGAAAAAATTAGTTTGAAAAGTTTGCCGCGAAAAGAAGATCGGCCAAACTGAAGCTGCTGCATTTGACACACTCGCGTATACTGAGATTACGGAGTGCGCCACGCATAACCCGAAACCAAAAAGCTATCGAAGGCCCGGACTGGCATCCGGGCTTTTTCTATTTTCTAATCATCCCTTGTTAGGGACACCAAGATTGACAAACTTCTTTTCGTCAATCACTTTCTTGATCTGAGTAAATGCGTCACGTTTAAGAATCCTGCCGCGTCCGCCGAAAGAATCCAAGTCCAACAGAATTTCAAGCGTCTTTCGCCTTTTCCTGTTTACGAACGACCTCTCATATTCTTTGAAATTCTCATACGCGATAAGGTCTGCTGGTTGCAATGGGATGCAGTGCTCCCATGACTCCGGGACTATCGAGACAAAGCGATCTCTCTGCCTAAACGTTGGGTCGTTGACCATTGTGTTAAAGGATTTCAGCAAATCTACGTCGTGTTCGCAGCGATCATGGATGAGCGTAACTAGAGGCCGCGGCCTCAACTGGTCACAGAACGCTCCGATTTCCAACATCAGATACTTGATTAGCAATTCATACGCGTAGGCTTTAGGATCAGACTTTGTTTCTGGTATTTCTTCGACAAGTTCCCGCAAGTCACAGGAATAAGAGAGTGTGTTCGCCGGGTGCTGCTGAAACACCTTCACTAGACCTTGCATGAGTTTGATTTGCTCATCCGTTGTCCACCCTTCAAACTCGTTTACGCGACTGCTGCAATCTGCGGCATGATACCGGGAGATTTCCCTGCGCCCTTGCTGCTTTAGGGAAGCGTTGACTTCCTCTAAGCACTTGCGCCACGCAAGTTCAAAAAAGAACCATTGCGCTCCCTCAGTGAAAACGCAAGCCAGCGTGAACAAATGATCCCGCCCGCTTTCGTCTATGTATCCGCGCAGGTATTCAAATCCATACACGATGGCAAATATACCTTTCTCGTCGTTGGGATTTAAGCCATCCCACAAGCCCGATATTAGCGGAGAGGCAGAGGAGTTCAACGCTCACTCCCATAGTGCCCTGAGCGGGCAGGTGCGTCAAGTATATTCTTGCCGATCTTCCCATTGACAATATATATATAATTTGATATATATATTGTTATGTCTGATCATGATTCCCAAAAATTTATCCCTCTCAAGACCCATTGGTTCCACATCATGCTCTCGCTTGCCGGTGGAGAGCAGCACGGCTACGGGATCATGCAGGAAGTCCTGCAGCGCACTACCGGAAAAGTGCGGTTGTGGCCGGCGACGCTTTATGGATCGATCAAGCGGCTGATCGAGGCGGAACTGATCGAGGAATCTGACGAACGGCCCGCGCCGGAATTGGACGATGCGCGACGCCGCTATTACCGGCTTACCTCGCTCGGCAGGCGCGTGCTCGACGCGGAATGTGAACGCCTGCAGGAATTAGTCCACACAATTCAAGTGAAGAGAGCGATGGTGACGGAATGAACTTCGCCTGGCGAATCTATCGTTGGCTGGCGCGTGCGTTTCCGCACGAATTCAAACTGGCGTATGGCCCAGAGGTGATGCAACTCGGGGAGGACGCAGTGGGCGAGATTGCCAAAAGACATGGAGCCGCCGGCCTGATCCGGTTGATCGCAGACATCGCGATTCGCGTACCGCTTGAATACCTGGACGAAATGCGCCGCGATATGCGCTATGCGTTGCGGGCGATGCGCAAGTCGCCCGGATTCGCGCTGGTCGGCATCATTTCGATGGGCCTCGGAATGGGGCTGACGACCGTGGTGTACAGCTCGGAATGGAAGCTGATTTCTCGCGATCTGCCGGCAGCGACGAATGCAAAACAGTTGGTGATGCCCGAGAAGCCGGTGTCGTATTACTACATCGAGCAATATCGGGACCAAAAGGGCCTGTTCGCCGGGGTCGCGGCATTTCAGAACGGGGTCCCGTTCAATGTCACTTTCCAGGGTGATGTGAATGGGAAACCGCAGCGCGTCTTCGGACAACTTGTATCCGCCGATTATTTTTCAGTGCTCGGCGTCCCACCCCAGCATGGGCAGGGGCGAGTGCTCAGCGCCGAACTCGACAAGCCCGGCGACGCGGCCGTTGTGGTGATCAGCGATCGCTTCTGGCGCAATCGCCTCAACTCCTCTCCCGACGCGGTGGGACAAACGCTTAGCCTGAACGGACAACCGGCGACCATCGTGGGAATCACGCCGAAGGATTTCAATGGCGCTCTTTCCATGAATCCGGCTGAGCTGTTTGTGCCGATCACAGCGCCGGCCGCGCTCGCTCCGGAACTCGGGAACGACGTGTTGCATCAACGCAACGCCCGGGAGTTCCTGGCCATCATGTGCCTGGTGCCCGGCGTCACCATGGAATCCGCGGAGGCCGGTCTCGACGCGATCACCCGTCATCTTGACGAACAGGACCCATCGGCGCCGGTGCGTGCCGACAAAAGCCGGCGCGTGACGTTGCTTTCGGCTGGCACCATGGTTCCCCTTCCCCGGAAACTGAAGCCCGTCGTGACCGGATTCTTTATCGTACTGATGGGCCTGATCATGATCATTGCGTGCATGAACCTCGCCAACATGCTGCTCGCACGCGGCGCCAATCGCCGCAAGGAGCTGGCGATTCGCCTGGCAGTCGGAGCCAGCCGTTTTCGGCTCGTCCGGCAGATGATGAGCGAAGGCATTGTGCTTTCACTGCTGGGCGGCATTGCGGGGTTCGTGCTCGCGTATTTTATCTCCAGGCTGAACTCCCAATTCAAGCTGCCCACGGCAGTGCCGGTCGAATCCGATTTCACTCCGGATTGGCATGCGGCCATTTTCGTATTCGGTCTGGCGATCGTGTGCGGCATCGGATTCAGCCTCGCGCCTGCCCTGCGCGCGACAAAAGCCGATGTGACCCCGGCGCTGAAGCAAGGCTCGGCGCTGCAGTTGGCTGGTTACCGGCGATTTGGTCTACGTAACTTGCTGATGGTGGCCCAGGTTGCGGGATCGCTCATGCTGCTGCTCATCACCGGGTTCCTGGTGATGGGGATCACCCAGGCCAGCGTCATCCAAACCAAATTCGATCCGCACACCATGTATCTTTTGTCGCTCGATCCGGTGCGTAACGGCTACATGCCCGAAAAAGCGCAAGCCCTGTTCGAGAAACTTCCCGAACAGCTCAAGAATGCCGGCGCGGTGCGCAGCGTCACTCTGGCGGCGCAGGCGCCGTTTTCGCTCGAAAGTGCGACCATCCAACTGACTGCGGACGACTCGCAGGGGGCATCGCGCGTGCAGCAGTCAGTGGTCAAGGAAACTGTGGGCGCGGGCTATTTTGCCGCTCTGAGCGAGCCCATGCTGGGCGGCCGCGAGTTCGTGGATCTGGATCAACGCAGCCCGGCAGACGGACCCAAGACTCTGCCCGCGGTACTGAATGAGACTGCGGCCCGTGGATTCTTCGTAAACAGGAGTGCGATCGGGGCGCGCGTCAGGGACGACCGGCAATCCTATGAAGTGGTTGGCGTGGTCCGTGACTTGAAGAATGGCGAGGGGATCAGCCGTTCCGTAATTTATCTACCGCTGACCCAGCGTACTTTTGCAAGGCCGCCAGCCGATGGCATGACCATCATGGTGCGGTCGGATGCGGGGACCGCTACGCTGAGCGGCATTCGGCGCCAGATCGCTGTCATCGATCCGAACCTGAACATCTTCAATGTGCAAACACTCAACGACTACCTGGAGCTTAGCCGGTCCGAGGTGCGTAACGATGTCCATACCTACGGCGGAATTGGCGTGTTCGGCCTGGTGTTGGCGGCAATCGGACTCGCCGGAGTCACGGCCTACGCGGTCGCGCAAAGGCGCAAAGAGATCGGAATTCGCATGGCGCTGGGCGCTAGCAAGGGCCAAGTGCTGCGGCTGGTGCTGCGCGAGGGTGCGACCTTGGTAGGCGTGGGAACAGTGCTCGGATTCCTGGGCGCGTATGCGCTGGCCAAAATGCTTTCGTCGCTGACTAGCGTTTTCGTCGACGCGTTGAAGATCGGTACGAACGATCCGCGATTGCTCGTCGGGGCGCCACTTCTGCTGGCAGGGCTGGCACTGCTCGCCTGTTACGTGCCCGCGCGCCGGGCCGCCAAAATCGATCCCATCAAGGCACTGCGCGAGGGGTAGAGCGGCTACCGGGTTGTCCACGGCGTCAATACCCATGCCCTCCGCGGGTGTCATCTTGAGCAAGCACGAACGATCCCGCGGAGCGGTCCGCGGAGCGGGAGAGCGAGAGCGCGTCGAAAGGCCCGTCCTGAGGTGCAAGCCGAAGGAATCCCGAGGATGCCTACTCCGCCATGCCGATTTGAGGTGTTTCTACCCGGAACGGGTGTGCTACGCTCTGGCCATTTGCTATTTGCCAATGGTAACTGCTGTCTTTGAACTGCGGTTACCGGGACAGTCCCTCGTAGAAACTCCCTGAATCAGCGTGGTGGTGCGACCAACGTGCTCGAACTGCTCAAGCTGTTTGAAGAAGCTGATTATTTTTCGCTCAGCAAAGGCGCTCACAGAGACGCCCACGACCCTGCCGGATACACGGTCCTCATGTCCGCGTCCGCGTCCGGTTCACCTGATATGGTGAAAGAAGTATTGAAGCTGCGGCCGGACGTGAACGCCGCCACCGAGAAGCAGGCCGATTCGGACGGCAATGAGGATGAGAAAGCGGCGGGCCGCACCGCGCTCATGGAGGCGGTATCGCATTCCGACTACGATGTCGCGCCGGAAGGCGTGAATCGCAACGAAGTGGTACGCCTGCTGCTCAAGGCCGGCGCCGACCCAAATCTTCGTGACCAGGATGGAAATACGGCGCTCATCCTGTGCGAGGGCGACGCCGATATGGCGTTACTTCTGATCAAAGCCGGGGCAGACGTGAACGCGGAAAACAATGACGGCGCCACGGCTCTCAGCAAAACGTTTGATGACGACATGCAGCGCGTGCTGCGCGCACACGGCGCAACAGGAAAAGCTCGCGGCGAGAAATGATGGCTCGCGTTAATGGCGAGGTACTAGCGCGTCCTCGTGAGCTTCCAAAACTGTCCGGAATAATTACCACTGTCGCCCATGAATGGTTCGTGGCCTGCTTCGGAGTGCGTGTCGAGCGAACGGGAGTTTCCGAGGAAATCGTTCGTCAGCCGCACATAACCATCGCTGACAGAGGTCAAATGCCAGCATTGCCCGGTGTAAGTGCCGCTTTGGCCCATGAAAGGGGCGTTCCCGCCATCCGAATAAGTATCGAGAGACCGGCCCTCGCCCAAAAAGGAATTTGTCAACCGGTAGCAGCCATCGTGGGCCGTAAGCTTCCAATATTGGCCGGAGTAGTCCCCGGATTTCGCCATCATCGGGGCATTCGGAGCATTTGAGGCGGTATCGAGTGAATAAGCGTCACCGAGATAGGAGTTCGTCAACCGGTAGTAATACCGATCATCGATCCGTCCATGGCTGGCCCCTACCGTCAGCGTCGAAAAAACCATCAGGAAAATGGGAATGGATCGCAATCTCATAAGTGTTCTCAAGCGAGAAGATATCACATTCTGCGAGCGGCACGACAAAAGTTCTATGCCCTGACACTCATCTGTGGGAATCCCACAAACTTCTACGGCTGTCATCTTGAGCAAGCGTGAAGGAGCGGAGCGACTGAGAGCGCGTCGAAAAGCCTGTCCTGAGGTACAAGCCGAAGGAATCCCGAGGATGCGTACCCTGCCATGCCGATTCGAGGTGTTTCTACCCATGCCGGTTGTGCTACACATTCCCGCGTGCGCGACGGATTCCATATTCCGCTTTTCAAATTTTGGCAACTACCAGATTTTGGCAATTCTGGCAATTTCCGTAGAATCCCCGCTGGCAGGACCTCGCCGAAAGCTGGGGCCGGGAACTGCGGTTACCGGGACAGTCCCTCGTGGAAACTCCCTGAATCAGCATGGTGGTGCGACCATCCTCGGGATCTTTCGACGCGCCCTTAGTCGCTCCGCTCCCTCGTGCTGGCTCAAGATGACAGTCGCAACGGCTATTTGCTATTCAATTCTTTCCTGTACGAATCATAGTTGCCGGACTCGATGTTCCGAATGACGCCCGCAAAGGTATCGTTGCGAATGAGGCATCCGCTCATCGTCACGACCTTTTCTTGCGAATTTCGCAGGGGCTGGGCCAACTGCTTGAATCTTTCCGGATTGATTTTGCGGATTCCCACCAGGGCATAGGCCCTTGCCTCCGGGTTACCGGCGATATAGAGCCGTTCAAAGCCGGCCAGCGCCGATGGGCGGGACAGAATGAGCTCATAGTCCTTTTGTCCCTGAGAAATCTGCGGGGCGTAGCCGATCAGACCAAAGGCAAAGTGCTCAACTTTAGCCAGACGGTTGAATGCTGCTTCGAAAGGCCCTGTCGTTTGCGCGACAGCTATAGTGAGCAACAGCGCGGCAACATCCATGCTTTCATTGTGTCACGTTCCATTCATTCGAGAGATTGACCCTATGCAATGTCATTTTGATTGCCGCTGACGTAAGATGCAAAGAGAAGGTCTGGTGTCGCCCGTCGGAAATACATCATCGGAATACATCATCGAACCCCACCCTTCGCAAAAAGAAAAACCGCGGCAAATATAATCAGGCTTCATGTCGATGACTAAAGAATCCAGGGCACGTATCGCTCTGCGCTTGATGGCCATTAAGGGGCAAAGCGAAACTCTTGAGCGGCTTCATCGTGCAATCGAGTTTGAGATTACCGCATCGTCGAAAAGGATTCGGAGAGCCGCTGCAAGCGGCAATGAAGATTTGATCGAATCAATAACGATTGAGGAGTGCCTGGCGGTTGAGGAGTTGCTGGGCTTGGCGTTTGTGGCGGCACAATCGTTCATTACCTCCATCCGCACTGAATTAATCGTAGTCGCCAAAGTATACTCGCGTGAATTTGGATCAAAGCTCAGCTTCACTGCCGATCCACAGGCTTACGACGCACTAAAACTTGCTCCAATGCTGGCCGCCCCAAAGTGTTCAGCAGTCGAGGCAATCCATGCTGTGGCAAATTATTGGAAACATTCCGAGGAGTGGCCGGTCCTTGAAAAAAAGTCGGGGGGACGGCTGCGCAAAGCCTGGGATTTGGATGCGCTGAAGGGCAAGAAACGCTCGGCAGAGATTGTAACCGCTCTTGGGCTAGTCCCGAATTCGATGGGGAACCTCCGAAAAGCGGCCAAGGCGCTCGGCGTCGTAGAATTTGATGACCTATCGACGCTCAGGCAGATTCTTAGCGACTGGGCAGCGGAACTTTTAAAAAAAGCACGCACGGAATTTGGGGTAAAGCCTTAGTGTATTTCCTGCAACGGGATTGGCCGACAGGTTAATGAGGAGTAATATCTCTCAGTGCGGAAGTTGGGGTCAAACGCCGGCCGATTACGGTAATACTGAGAAAGCCGGAATCTAGGTTCGAGTCCTAGCCGCGTTTGTTTATGGAAAGCCCTCCTCTAAATCGTTTTCTTCACTCACTTGGGCGGGTACAACATCATTTGCACACCGTAATCGTGGGCCTCTCAGCCGTCGAGAAAGGAATTGCAACCAAACCAGATGATCTTGACATCGCATGGAAGGCAAATGATCCAGTTGGCAGTGCCCGGGAGTCGAGACGTTTTCTACTTAGGGCAACTCTCATTTTCCTAGCGGAAGAGCTGAAAGAATATGTGACACGTGTATTGAGATACCGTGCACTTATCAGTGCCTCTATGCAGATTCCTGGTGATCGAGCACAACGTATTCGCGCGCTTTGTGCAATAGACGAAATCGATCCAAATTACTTGACGGTTGCACCACTGATTGTGACACATTGGCGTAATCGAATTATTCATCCTAATTCGACGGCGAGGCTGACGGAAGCAGAGCGCCAGCTGCTTATCTCACAGGCTGAGGCCGTGCATGACAGCTATAAAGCAATCGATGTGGCACAATTACTGTGCGATTTCGACTTGGACCAGCCCACTTTGAAGGACGTCACAGTGTTACTCGCAATGTCTACAAGGTTTGTCAGGCATGTGGATTCAATGCTTCCGCAACCTGATTCTTCCAAACATGTCCGACTATGGCTGGAGGCAGAAGACATGCTCAGGGATGTTTTAGAGCTTGAAAAGGAGGCCGCGAATGGTGGCGCTCCAGATCCGCGTAGAAGAGCTAAGCAGTATTTGATGACGAAAGCGCCAAGTATCGCAGAAGCCTATCATATCCACGGTGCCGTTTAAACTGGCGGGTGCCCGGCACTCCTCTGTTTCCCCGTTCTCCTGCGCACCAGGATAACGAGGGCACGCTCGATGTCGTGAGGTTTCGTCAAATCAAAATCGAAGTTCAAGATCGAAAGCCCGGGGCCACGCGCTAAGATCATGATTGAATCATAATTGTCTCGGTAGCCATGAAAGACTACAAAGCGATCTTCGATGGAATCGAGTCTACACTCTTCGAGGTTGGCTCCCGCACGGTGCCTCGCGAGCAAATCCAGGCGGAATTGGAATCGTGCAAGCATCTCGAAGGCAAGCGCTTTACGGATGACGAATACTTCACGTTGCTCGTTCGCATCATTTTTTACGCGGGGTTTAAGGCGCAGATAGTCACGGACAAGCTGGCAGTCATTGGTCGCCATTTTCCAAATTACAACATCGTTGCAGACTACGGTGGTCAGGAAATTCAGGCAATTCTGAACGACTCTGAGATGATACGGAATCGTCGCAAAATTCAGGCATGCATTACGAACGCGAAGACCTTCAGAAGCATCATCTCCAAGCACGGCTCGTTTCAGAATTTCATTGATTCATTCGCAGCTACGACGTCTGAGGCAAATCTCATTCGACTGAGAGAGGACCTTCAGTGGCGGCTCGCGTACCTGGGAGACATCACGGTTTACCACTTCCTCACAGATATTGGCATGCCCGTCCTCAAGCCAGACCGCGTCATCGTGCGGGTTTTTACCAGGCTCGGGCTTGTCGAAAACAATGCTAACCCCATCGCCTTCATCGAAGAAGGCAAGAAATTCGCGCAAGCGACCGGGCTTCCGATCCGATACATAGATATCGTCTTCGTGGCCTACGGTCAGGTGCAGACCAAGGAACTTGGTCTTGAGCGCGGCATATGTTTGGAGTCGAATCCTTCGTGTTCAGTTTGTGGGGTGTCGAAGTATTGCGACTATTACGCCCGACATCATCAAAAGACGACGACATGATGGTTTGAAAACCCCCGGGGGGAAAGCTCGGGCACCCAGCCGATCAATGACTTCCAGACCGTTTCATTCGAAAACAAAGACTGCCTTGCCTGCTCCGCCCTTATCGACAAAGGAATACAGCTCGAGAGCATCTTCGAGCGTTCCGCGCTTGGCAATCGCCGAGGGTTGCAGACGTCCGGCTTCGAACAACGGGGACATTGCGCCGAGCAGTCTGGCGCAATCGGTGACGGTGAGGGCCCGGGTATCGACCCCAAAAAGAGTCAGACGGCGATGGTAGAAATCGAGCAAGTCGAAACTCACGCGACGCGTGCCGACCGACGTGATCGCGATTTGGCGGCCGAGTTGTCCCAGTGTGGAGAGCACCGGCTCGAAGAGAGCGCCGCCGACACAATCGAAGGCTACGGCAACGCCTTTGTCGCCGGTGATTTTACGCACGGCATCGTTCAGGTCTTTATCGCTTGTAGCTAAGCGGCTTGTATCCACATAGCCCAACAGCTTCAAAGTGCCATATGCGGCGGGAGCAAAGGGAATGCGATCGACGGCAATGAGTTTTGCGTTGAGAGCGGCGCCGAGTTGTAATACGGCGGAACCAACTCCGCCCCCGGCCCCGGTCACCAGGAGCGTTTCGCCGGCCTGAATTTGCGCGCAACGGACCAGTCCCTGCCAGGCAGCGATGAAGTTCACGCCCACACAAGCTGCCTGCTCAAAGGTAAGACTGTGCGGTTTGGCGATGGCGGCATCAACAGGGATGGTCATGAACTCGGCGTGACTCCCGTCACGGGTGAATCCCGCGTCACCACCCGTGCCCCAAACCTCACGGCCCAGCAGATCGGGCGGGCCCTCGACGACGATGCCGGCGAAGTCCCGGCCGGGCACGCGGGGTAGCGTGGCGCCTTCCATCTTTCCCTGCACGTTCTTCACGTCGCTTGGATTGATGGACGCAGCACGCACGCGGACCTTTACCTTGCCAGGGCCAACCGGCGGATCTGCAACCTCCTCAACCTTCAGGTTACCGAGATCGCCAAAAGCAGAGAAACGAAGAGCCTTCATGGATGATGCCTCCCGATCAGGCTATCCCCTTTTTCCTTTTTCGTCTTTGTAAGAACAGCCACACCAACAGAGCGCTCCAGCAAAATCCGATCAATGCGCTTTCTGTCAGCCAAATGTAAGCCTGAGTGATCCATAGGCCTAGAACTGCCTGTCCCCTCGGAGTGGCTGTCATCTACATGCAAAACAGCATGCAATTAACGCTGTATATTCCACAGAGTGTGAGTGGCGACATGAGGATCTTCGCCCACAAATGTTGCTTTTTGATTATTATCGACCTCCTGGCCGTGCCGTCTGCCTAAGAGCACAATATCGTGTCGTAACACCACAATTATTCCGAGGAAAAAGAGAAAATATCAATTCGCGCCTGCGAAAGTGTTTCCACGAGCGAGGAGTGTCAGGGTATGACTTGAGCAGACGGTATTCCGCAAAGCGGGAGAGGGGCTGCGTAGTCATGCCGCACAAGCGCGAAATAGAAATCCTTCATTGCTGCCGCAGGCTGGAGCGCAGCGCAGCGGAGCGACATTTAGAAAAGCGATTCTTTCCTTATTGCTTTCTCACCAGGACTGCTCGAAGGTCCACATTCTCTAAGCTACCGGTGAAAGGCATTTGTTTAGGGCGCTCCTCCCGCCGAGCGGGATGCGCGCCGGCCTACGGCAGCAAGGTGAGAAATCTTTCGTTCGTTACCCAGCTCTTAGCAAGTCCGCCGTGCTCAGCGCACGGCCGACTTGCACGGATTGGGCTACCTTCTGCCGCCCCGCTGGGGCTGGAGTATCGTTGGTTTGAGGGTTTCGTCATCCTCATGTGTCCTTCATTTGTGGCTTTTGAAAAATCAGTTTTCCCTGACACTTTTCGCTCCATGGAAACTTTCTTGCGAAGAAAGAATCTGCACCCTTAGTGTCAAGAGCGCGCCTGTCAGACTGCATCTGTGA
Organism: Acidobacteriaceae bacterium; assembly: GCA_003140235.1. GTDB lineage: Bacteria > Acidobacteriota > Terriglobia > Terriglobales > Acidobacteriaceae > Angelobacter. The sequence continues at coordinate 7,204 of PLJN01000030.1, read as the reverse complement.
AGGCCGAACCTTGACAGATGTGTGGTCGCGGTGTACTTAAGACTTTATGAGTTGGGCATGTCCGCGGTGTGATCGGACCTTTCGTCAGCTCAATCAACGTCACGCGTGCGGGGTCGGCAGCGCTGCTACCTTGCTCAAAAACAGGCCACCGGCACTTACCGATCTCTACCGGAAACTCGAGACCACCGTACGGGGCTTTGGCGACGTGGAGGTAGTCACGCGTAACCGGTACGCGCTGTTCCGGACGACACGCATCTTTGCCGACCTGACGGTAATGCGGGATGCGTTGCGCGTGGTGATTCACCTCGGTCGCAAGGCCGGCGCACCGTGCTTCATCAAAATCGGGCAGGGCGACAAGCGCGTCTCACACGTCGCCCTTGTCCGGACCGCCGAGGACCTACGCACGATCCTTCCGTTTTTGCGTGAAGCGTTCGACCTCGCCGTGAGTGAAGAGTCATAAAATTAATCTTCTATTCACACGTGCACCGCAGTAGTCGGTTCTCAGCAGGCCAGGTTGTCAGCGGGTGCCCACCTTTTTATTTTATGGACTGCCTCCGCCTCACGCTTTCGCAGATTTCCAGGGCTAAAAGCCCAATTTCCAAAATCATCTTACGCGGGGGGAGGCCCGCCTTTCTTTTTTCAGTTCTCTTGCGCATCACGATACCGAAGGTGCCCCTCGATAGAACTGACTGTTTTCTGAGACATTGAGAGTAAGCGTAAAAACGGGTTCTATCGGATTGGACGACATTTACCGGGAGGCATTGTCGGGATTCTTCAGGCCCTCAAAACGGGGCCTTCAGAATGACAAGGATCGAGGGTGTTCAAATTTTCTGGCTTATTGCACCGTGATGTCCTTTGTCAAAATTGCTCTAATCCCCTGGCCTGCGCCGCATGTCCATTTGCGGAACGCGTTGACGTAGCAATTGAAGATGTCTTCTCTCACGATCACGTGGGTGCGCGTGCGGAAGTAGGTCTTCCAGGTCCACTTCACGTCGATAGGCCAGACCAGGGTGTTGAGGTCGGCAATGCCTTGTCCCATGTCATGTTGATATACCCACCTGCGAGGAGCGCCCATGGTCATGCCGTCAATGTCTATGGTGATGGCGCCGTCCATCCCCTGAGCGGCCGGCCTCTCCCACAAGCATTGAATGAGGCGTTTGGCCAGTGCCGGCGGTATGTGGTCGCCATTCTTATATGTGCCCGGCTGGTCGACATTGCAATCCACAAAAGGACGGTCAGGCAGCACGGTGTGGTCCGCCGCCTCGTGCCGGGGCTGGGTTTCGTATGTGGCTTTGGCATTGCGCGCATCGCCGGCGCCAAAGGGCTTTATCCATTTGGGCATGACGTTGTAATCAATAGGCGTTCCGCCGTATTGCGGATCGCACTTAACTCCAATGCCGTTGAGGTGCAGCGGAAATGTGACGGTGCATGTCTGCCAATACTTGTCGGCCTGCAGTCCGGTCGGAGTGACGAGGACGCGGTCACCGACTTTGTATTGCGACGCATCCTGGGCGACGGCCAGGGTCAAATTACACGCGGCCAGTAAACAGACCGCGGCGAATAGAAAAGACGCACGTTGCATGAGGGTCCTCCTGTATTGCGTTGTAGGGCGTTGATGAGATGTTCCCGGAAGCTCGTGCGTGGTTCAACTTCGTGTTCAGGGATCATGGCCCTGATCGGGGGCTCTTCGAAGGCCATCATTCTTGAGAGAACGGCTTGGGGTCTGTTTCGTTGCGCCAATCATATCTGAAATTATGACTCCGACCCTCACCGATCTTTACAAAAACAAATCAAGCTTATCCGACTTAATTTGCGCGACTGGGTTCCTACAGATGAAAGAAAAAGCTTAAGACCCGAACCGGTGACCCCAGCGAGGCGCGGATCGGGCCTGGCGAAACGGAGGAAATATGAAAAGTCTACGAATACTAGCGATTGGAGCCGCTCTGATTGCAGGCAGTTCCGCTTTGGCTTCGGCCCAACCTGTAGCCCGTCGTGATGGCGCCCCTGTGGACCGAGGTCGTGACCGCGGACGAGTTGAACGCGGCCGTGATGACCGGCGATTTGTCGGCAATGACCGGCGCTTCGAACGCGACGACTACCGCTTTGTTCGCGCAGAGCCCAGGTTTGTTGGATGCGAGAACTTCTTTGCGGGGCAACGGCGCTTTTACAACGGCTTCTACTGGGACTGGGACGGCTACCGGTGGTTCCGTCACGAGCGAGGCCTCACGTTCTATCTCAACTTCTAAGCTGGCGTTGGAATCGCGAAGCTAACTTAGTCGCGCGTGAAAACGGCGGAACATGCAACCACATGTTCCGCTTTTGTTGTCAACGCTCGGCAAAACCGCGAAAAATCTTACCGCTGATGACGCTGATAACGCTGATCGGGAATTGGTATTTGGTCCTTCAGAAGCCATGAGTCAGACGCGGCAATGCCGCGTCTCTACGCCGCGATTGTTTTGGTCCGCGTCAATCTGCGTTGGTCCGCGGTAAGTTCTGCTCTTTTTCCCCAATCAGCGTCATCAGCGGTATGGTTTTCTTTTATTTGATCGAGACTCGTCTCCGGTGTACAGTGGGCGATCCGGAGGTGGGGAATGGGATTTCAACGATTCGTAATAAGGATGAGCGTAGTGGTGGCGATTGCCGTTTCATTGTCTCAACCGTTGTTGAGTACCACCAACCCGGCGCAAGGTCCGTCGGCTTCATCGGTAGCCAGCGAGATCGCCAGGATTCGCGAGCAATGGGCCAGCGATCTGCATGACAAGCGGCTGGACTCGATCACCATGTTGTATGCACCCGATGCAGTGTTTCTTTCTGACGGTAGCGGACGCGTCACCGGCCGCGCGGCCATCCATGATCTTTGCCGGGGCGCGATGGCCTCGCTCACCAGCACCATGCATCTGCACAGCGTTCGCGTGGAAAGCGCAGGAAATTTAGCCTACGACAGCGGCGACTATGATGAGACGGTTGTTCCCATGTCCGGTGGCGTGAAGCAGGAACTCAAGGGCAGCTATCTGATGGTCTTCAAACGGCAGGCGGACGGGAAATGGTTGATCGTGGAGCAGGTGTGGACGGAGAAAACCGGTAGTTAGTAATTAGTATTTAGCTTCCTAGGGGCGAGATTCTCCCAATCTGCGTCATCAGCGGTAAGGTTTCCCCTCTTCGGGTCTTTGTGGTGATAGGGCTCCCTCGCATCCGCTCGGGATGTAAGAAAAAGGCTATTCCGACGTGAAGTAATCCACTGTTACGGGATTTTCAAACAGGGAATAGTCGCGGGTGACGACGGTGATTCCGGTCTCCGTTACCACGTAGTCTTTGGCGTCCTGCACGGCGTCATAGCCGATGAGGGTACCTTCAGGGACGTGGACGTCGCGGTCGATGATGGCGTTGCGTATGCGGCAATGGCGGCCGATGTTGACGTGGGCGAAGATGATGCTGTCATCCACTTCCGAATAGGAATTCACGCGGACATCCGGCGAGAGCACGCTTTTACGGACGATACCGCCGGAGATGATGCATCCCGGGCCTACGATGGAATCGATGGCCGTTCCGGTGCGGCCGGGTTCGCCAAACACAAACTTGGCTGGAGGATACTGCCGCTGCTGCGTGCGGATAGGCCAGTGTTTGTCATACAGGTTAAACACCGGTGACACCGACACCAGGTCCATGTTGGCTTCGTAAAAAGCTTCGAGCGTGCCTACGTCGCGCCAGTAGAGCGCTTCCGTCTTGTTCTCATCAATAAAGTTGAAGGAGTAGAGCCGGTACTGGTCCAGTATCTTGGGCAGGATGTCTTTACCGAAATCGTGGGACGAGTCGGGATCCTCGGCGTCTTTCAACAAGACAGGCAGCAGCACATCTGTATTGAACAGATAAACGCCCATGGAGCCGGGCGCCATTTCCGGATTATGCGGCGAGCGCAAGCTGGTGACGCGCGGCTTTTCTTCAAAGCCGGTGATCCTGCCGTGGCGGTCAATGTCCATTACGCCGAAACGGTGCGACTCATTGGGATCAATCAGGATGGTCGCCAGAGTCACGTCCGCGCCGGTGGCAACGTGCTGGTCCAGCATGAGCTGATAATTCATTTTGTAAATGTGGTCGCCCGAAAGCACCAGCACGTATTTGGGCTCTACGCTGCCAATGGAATAAATGTTCTGGTAGACGGCGTCGGCGGTCCCCAGATACCAGTTGTCGCTCACCCGCTTCATCGGCGGCAGGATCTCAATGAACTCGCCCAGCTCGCGCGCCACCACCGAACTCCAGCCTTCGCGGATGTGGCGGTTCAGCGAAAGCGCCTTGTACTGGGTGAGAATGTAGACTTTGCGCAAGTCCGAGTTGATGCAGTTGGAGAGAGTGATGTCAATAATGCGGTAATTTCCCCCGAAGGTGACCGCAGGCTTGGCGCGGTCGCGGGTCAGCGGATAGAGGCGCTCACCGGCGCCCCCCGCAAGCAGGACTCCAAGGGTATCTTTCATATTTCCGGAAGAGCTATCAGAGGAAATGCTAACAGAAAAGGATACGCGGGGTGCGCTGACGGCGAACGCAGTACTGTAGCTTAGCGGGCTTCTTCCACGTTGATACGTAGCGCTTTCAGGAAGCGAATGTCATTGGCGTTGACGGCAAATTCCGGTAATGAGTTTGACTGCAAAGCGGCGACCTGCTCTGTAGCGGAGCTGTCCGGCTGTGGGTCCTCTTCTTTGTTGTCGTTGTCCCTGCGATTGAAGCCAATGGTGGCCTGCAACGCCAGGAAAATGTCGTAACCCTCATCCTGCAACGTGGGCGATGACTCGTGCGATCGACTCCGACTCAGAGACCGAGCTGTTAATCGCGTTGCCCAGCTCCTTCATGATTTCTTGCAGCCGTGGATTCACCGTTCAGGACTCCTTATGACCTGCTTATTTAGATGCTGGCCACGGCGTAGCGTTACGAATTTTTTCGCAGAGCGGATTGAAGCGGCGACGCCGTGCCGCCGCTTGTCACTGAGGGGTACAATGGCAGCAATGCCGGGAGCTCCCATTCTCAAAGGTCAGGTGGTCCGCGCTCTGAAGAGCAGCCGCGTGGGGACGGCAATTTTTTCCGGTTTGCGCACGCTGGTCGGATCGTTCCTCCGGACTTTTTATGTGCTGTGGCTGGAAGTTACGGGGTTCATGTTTGCCGTTTTTACCGCGGGCGGCATTTTCGCGCTCTTCAAACAATATCGGGCGGGCACGATGGGAACGGACCATCGCCGGCTATGGATGACCCTGGCGTTCGTGGTGATTTGTGGATGGTTTACACTGGTCTCATTTCTGCGGTCCAAACGTATCAAGAAGTCAGGCAAAGCGCGATGAGAGACCATTCATGAATTGGCATGAAGGCCTTCGCAGGATAAAGCTAGCCGGTCAGCGGCTCCATGCTTTCCAGTATTGCTGGCGCCCTGCTTTGGTTTCTTTTGTTATTTGCCTTTCGCGTGGATTTATTCGGATTGTTCTTTATGATTGGGGTCCCTTTTGTGCTGGGTGCGTTGTTGCTGCTCGCGGCCTGGATTCTTGAAGGCTTCCTGGGCTTGCGCGCCACGAGTGGCGACTGCCCATGAGCTGCTTTTCTAATGGCTGATAACGTCAAAGTCGGAACTGAAATCGGGCAACTGAAAGCCATTGATCCTGACCCGCTGTACACCCCGGCCAATCTACAGGACTGGGATTACGACCGTGATGTTGGCTATCCCGGTGAATTTCCTTACACCCGCGGCGTTCAGCCCACCATGTACCGCGGACGGCTCTGGACCATGCGGCAATATGCCGGCATGGGAGATGCGGAAGAATCTAATAAGCGCTATAAGTATCTGCTGGCCAACGGGACCACCGGGCTCTCGGTTGCGTTTGATCTGCCAACACAGATTGGGATGGACTCCGATCACGCCATGGCCAACGGCGAAGTGGGAAAAGTCGGCGTTGCGATTGATTCGCTCGAAGACATGGAGCGGCTGTTCAGCGGGATTGATCTGGAGAAGATTTCGACTTCCATGACCATCAATGCCACCGCGGCGATTCTGCTGGCGCTTTACATCGCGGTAGCGCGGCGCAACGGGTCCGATGTACGCAAGCTGAGCGGGACCGTCCAGAACGACATTCTCAAGGAATACATCGCGCGCGGAACTTATATCTATCCGCCGCAGCAGGCCATGCGGATTATCACCGACATGTTTGCCTACGCGAACGAGCATGTGCCGGAGTGGAACACCATCTCCATCTCCGGATATCACATGCGCGAAGCCGGTAGCACAGCGGTGCAGGAAGTGGCGTTCACGCTCGCCAATGCGATTGCCTACATTGACGCAGCCCGCAAGGCCGGAATGGATGTCGACCGCTTTGCGCCACGCGTATCTTTTTTCTTTAATGCGCACAACAATTTTCTGGAAGAAGTAGCTAAGTTCCGCGCTGCGCGAAGAATGTGGGCGCGCATTATGAAGGACCGCTTCGGTGCGCGCAACCCCAAGTCCATGATGCTGCGTTTTCATACTCAGACTGCCGGCTCCACCTTGACGGCCCAGCAGCCGGAGAACAACATTGTCCGCACGGCGGTTCAAGCGCTGGCCGCCGTGCTCGGTGGGACGCAATCGCTGCACACGAACGGGTATGACGAAGCGCTGGGCTTGCCAACGGAAGAAGCCGCCCGCACCGCGTTGCGCACGCAACAGATCATCGGATACGAAACGGGCGCCGCCAATACGATTGATCCGCTGGCCGGCTCGTTTTATATCGAGTCACTGACCAATGAGATTGAAACGAGGGCGCAGCGTTATCTCGACAAAATCGAATCTCTTGGCGGGACGCTGAAGGCCATTGAGCAGGGATACATCCAGCAGGAAATTCAGAATGCCGCCTACGATTTCCAACAAGCCGTGGACGGTCTGGAGACCGTAGTGGTCGGCGTGAACCGCTTTCAGATTGAAGACGAAAAGCCTTTCGCGGTCCAAAGGATAGATGAAGGGTTGGAGCGCAAACAAGTCGAGCGTCTCCGAAGCCTGCGAGCGCGCCGTGACCGGGCTGCCGGGGAAGCGGCCATCACCAGAATCGAAGAATCGGCCCGCTCTGGGGCCAACCTGATGCCCCATATTATCCACGCGGTGGAGGCTCTGTGCACCGTCGGCGAGATTTCAGACGCCCTCCGGCGTGTTTTCGGGGAATACCAAGAAACTGTGGTCATCTAGTGTAGTGTCCAGCAAATA
>PLJN01000149.1 GCA_003140235.1 Acidobacteriaceae bacterium | reverse complement strand
GGATAGAGGCTGATGGGATCATGCCCAACGTGCTTGACTGATCCGTCGGCGCTCCTGGTTGCTGACGCCAGTACGGTCATAAATCTGAACGCGACAGGCTGCGCTGCGGAAATACTTCGCGCGATTCCCAATAAGGTGATGGTTGTGGACGTTGTTGTGCGTGAGCTCGAAGACGGGCGACGGCATGGCCGGCGAGATGCGGATTCATTGCAGGAACTGATCGCTGCTGGACTTGTGGAGATCGGAAGACTCGGTGACATCGCTGCGTTGCATTTTGAAAGGCTCGTTGTAGGACCGGCCGCCATGACGCTGGATGACGGCGAAGCTGCAACGATTGCGTGGGCCGTCGCCCACGGTGGGATTGCCGTCGTCGACGAGCGGAAGGCTACCCGTCTTTGCGCGCAGTTGTTCCCTCACCTGTGCGTCGGGTGTACGGTGGACATTTTGGCGCATCCTGCAGTCGGGTTTAGCCTTGGCAAGGAAATGTTGGCGGCCGCCGTATTCAAGGCCCTCCAAAATGGGCGAATGAGAGTTTTCCCGCAAAATATCGAGTGGGTTGTTGATCTGATAGGGCAGGAACAGGCTGCGGCATGTGCGAGCCTTCCTATGTCTGTCCGCAAGGCGCAACAAGGCTTACTAGAGTGCATAGACGAGGGAGAATAGCGAAACGAGGGACAGCACATTGGCGGGTGTCTGGCTCTTGATTTTGAGATAGCCCGTTAACCCACGCTTTTTAGTTTGATTCTTCGAACCCTCACTACAGCGTGGCTGTCCACGAGAATCTTGTGGCACATCGGTCGTGCTGTGTACACTCAAATCCGTGTATCAAAAGGCGGTAGTTGAGAAGAGCGAATTCAGGGGAAAATGGACTTTCTGCACGCCGAAATCTTTTGCTTTGATTTTTCGCAGCCTCACGACAGCGAGGGTGCCCCTCTTTTGCGGAGAAGCCGGTTTTTGTTTTTTCGGGTTCGGAGCAAAAGGTGGGCGCTAAAATGTCGGCGTACCGAAGGGCATACTGTTTTCAGCTAGAGGAACGTCGCCGAGACCCAGTGCGGGTTTCCGTGCCTGACTGATACTGCAAGGTCACTGGCCAAAATGCTTTTCGAACAACTCCTCGGACCGCTTGGCGCCTTCCTCGGTCAGGACGACCGATTTTGCCTTGGAAACGGGATCGGAGATATAGCCTTTGGCATGTAAGCGGCTCATTGCGTCCCAGTCGTGTCCTTTCCATGTGCGGCGCTCTTCGTGGATACCCAGGTAGAGCAGCGCCAGGACCATTTCGTCTACTTTGTCTTCGTTGTAATCCATGGTTGTCCTTCCCCGCCGGAAATATTACCACCGGGAAATGCGTTCATGGTTCTTCAGATTCTGTGCGGACCGGCAGTTAGACGTGGCAGTGCCACGTCTCTACGTCCGGAATTCTTCATTTGCCTAAACTTCACTCTGACTCACGCTTATCTTGCGCGGCTTGTTCCTTGTTACCGTGACCCGCGTGTGATTTCTCTTCTGGCTTGGCTGCTTTGCCATCTTCCGGACGGGCTTGTACTGCATCGGTTGGCGCGGCTTTGTCTTTATCTTTATCGCGCACCCCAGTGTCGTGCAACTCTGTGTCGTGCAACCCGGTATCGTCCGGCTCGGTTCGCTGGTCTTTCAATGAACCTGCGTGGCTTGAGTCTGCCGATGAATCTGCGCGGGACGAATCTTCCTGCAGCTTGGGCGGTTTGCCGAGCTTGATTTCCTCTTCCGGGTGCTCGGGTAACAAAAGGTGTTCGATCCTGATCCGCACCGCGCGCCACCTCACATTGCTGGCATTGCCGGCCCGTTCCAGATACGGAGCCAGCTGCTTATCTGTAACGCGTTTTTTCTCTTTCAAAAACTGCAGGATGGCGTCACTCTGAGTCTCCAGCTTTTCAAGGTGGGAAAACAGTTCGTTGAGGATCTCTTTTATCGCCTCACTATTCATGTGGGCCTCCTGGCAGCCTCGTGGCTGTGCTCTTGTTCATTTAAATATATGCCAAAAAGCAGGAAGCCTATTGTTTGCTCGGGGACCCATAGTTCGGCGCTCACTTGCGGTGATTATTGAGCCTATTCTCCGCATTTTTTGCGGTTAATATTTGCCCGCGCGGTTTGCTTGGGCCACACTAACAGCACGACTCCGCTTCGCTAAAGTCGTGCCCTGATACAAACCGCTCAGCCTCCGTTTAGTCTTCCTCCGTGCTCCTCTGTGGTTAGGCTCTTTGGTTGCGGATTGTCGTGCGGTGCCACGTCTCTACGGCCGCGATTCTTCCTGTTCCAATGTGATTCTTGTGTTCGCAGCCAATTATGCCGGCTGCCAGTTATGCCGATGGCGTCAGCAGGTTTACGCTGGTGTGGTCCACACCGGTGTTGCCGGTGCTGGTTTGGAAGGCCCACACTGTGATCTCGAATATGCCGTAGTCGCCGGGTGTCCAATTCACGGTGAATTGGCTCGGAGCAGGGGCTTGGGTGTCGAACGTCAAAGCCAGGTCCGTGGTCTTACCGTTGTGCCGGATGCTTGCTCCCACCTGAAAGTCCTGGTACGGCCATGGAACCGCGTTGATCGGGCAGCCGCACATCATGGTGACGTTGGCGGAAATCGGAATTGGCGTCTGCGGATTGGGCTTGAAGGGAAGGTAGTGCTGCGGCGGGGAGAGGACCTGCACCACCAGGCCGGGTATCTCCAGCAGAAATCCGTCTTGCCGGACCGGACCGCCGGGCGTTTGGCCGGGCGCAATACCGAGACCGGGCCAGACCCACGTGGTTGCGCTCACACGGTTCGCGGACTGCTGCGCGGCGAGCGGCCCTAGAGCGGAGATCTCCACCAGCCTTGGCGCCTCCAGGCTAAGAGTGGCCTCAAAGAAACACGCATTGTTGACCGGCGGATTCTCCGTGGGAATGGGTTGATTGCGCGTCTTGGGCGTTTGCATGATGCCTTGCGTTGGCCCCGAGCCGCCGGTGGTCAGGCCGGACGCCAGGAGTTCCCCGGTACGCACATCGCGAATCGTCACCAGCGCGCCGCCGACATCGTCACCCAGAAATTTGCCGTCACGGGCGATTACCCGGACCATGATTTTTGTGGTTTCACCAGACATGAGCGGAATTATATCTCCCCCGCAATCTTGGGCGTCAATGGATGACGTTGGATGACGTCGGACCTTACTGCTGATGACGCTGATTTCGGCGATTCGCCCTCAGGCCTGTCTCTTGATGTTTCTTTACAAAATTCCTGTTGATTGTTCTAGGGTCCCGTCGTACCTGCGGACTTTTCTCATTTATTGGGGCTTTGTGCGAGTCGACTCTCTCAAACCCGCGAAAAATTGAGATCTGATTGGGATCATTGGGATCAGCGGGGGAGGGGGTAGGAGATCGCCGTCTCAAGTTCTCGTGCGACGCTGGGGAGTCCTGCCTGCTCACTGTTTTACCTCGAACTGGCGCAGGTTCCGGGCCAGCGATTCCGGAGCTTCCAGCTCCATGCTTACGTTGCTGCCGCGGTAAGACCGTTTCAGCACGCGCGCACGCGCTTCAATCTCCGAAAGGAGCTTCCCTTCTGACTGAGGGACGCGTATGCGCAGGCGTTGCAGCGGATCGACTTGCAGGCGGGCGTCAATCGCAGACAACAGATCGCCGACTCCGGCGCCGGTGGCGGCGGAAAGATAAATCGCCGACGGACTGTTGACCAGCGAACGGCGCTGCGCTTCCGGCATGAGGTCGGTCTTGTTCATCACGCGGATTTGCGGGATGGTATGGACCTCAATCTCCTTCAACACGCGATCCACCTGTTGTTGCTGCTCGTGGGCGGAAGGACTGGTGACGTCCGCAACATGCAGCAGCAGCGCGGCGCGTTGTACCTCTTCCAGCGTGGCGCGAAATGCCGTGACCAGAGTTGTCGGGAGGTTGCGGATGAAACCAACCGTATCTGAAAGCAGAATTTTCCGTTTGCTCGGCAACGTGATCGCGCGGATCGTGGGATCGAGCGTGGCGAACATGCGCGCGGAGATCAGCACACCGGCATCCGTGAGCGCGTTGAACAGTGTGGACTTGCCGGCGTTGGTGTATCCGACGAGGGCCACCGTGGGCAGCGGGACGGACTCCCGGCGCGAACGCTGATGCGCGCGAATGCGGCGCACGTCTTCGAGCTGGCCTTTAATGTGGCGAAGCCGGCGGTCGATCTTGCGGCGGTCGGTTTCCAGCTGCGTTTCACCGGGGCCGCGGGTGCCGATGCCGCCGCCTAATTGCGACATTTCCACGCCGTGTCCGGAGAGGCGGGGCAGCATGTATTCCAGTTGCGCCAGCTCAACCTGCAACTGGCCTTCACGGCTGCGGGCGTGGCGGGCAAAAATGTCGAGGATGAGCTGGGTACGGTCGATCACCCGCGCGTCCACTTCGCGCTCGATGTTGCGCTGCTGCGAGGCGGACAGCTCGTGGTCGATCAGAATCAGATCAGCCTGGGCGGAAGCAGCGGCGCCGGCAATCTCTTGCAGCTTGCCCTTGCCGATCAGGGTTGCGGGATCAGGCCGGTCGCGGCGTTGCACAAACTCGCCAACAATTTCGGCTCCGGCGGAAATGGCCAGCTCGCGGAACTCGGCCTGAGACTCTGCGATGTCCGGCGGCGTGGCTTTGTCTTGTTCCGCGGCCCTGTCCTGCGCGCTGTTGCGGGCCAGGACTGCTTGTGGCGGCAAGTGAATGTCTTTGTCAGAACGGGAGCGATGGCGAAACTCCACCGCGACGAGAAACGCCCGTTCCGGTCCGTCACGGCCCGTAGTTTTGCCGACTGTGGGACGCGAACGGGAACGTGGCCCGGGAATAAGCTAGCCCTCCGCTTTGGCTGGACTGGCTTCGGTTTCGGCTGGAGGCTGCGGGCGGGCTTCCGCTGAATAACCGCCTCGGGACATCACCACCGTGGAGATGGCATGCTTGAAGATGAGTTGCTCCTGGCTGTTGGTCTCCAGGACCACCGCATATTTATCAAAGGCGCGTATACGACCAGCGAGCTTCACACCACTCAGGAGATAGATCGTGATCGGCATCTTCTCCTTGCGCGCGGTATTGAGAAATGAGTCCTGGATGTTTTGAGCCGGCTTGTTGTCCATCTGCCGATCTTTCTCCTCTGGATGAAGGCTGGGCATGAGTAACCATTGTAGCCTTTCGACTGGGGCCAATCAAAAAGAGGTTGGACAGTGCGAATTGGGGGCAAAAACCTTACCGCTGATGACGCTGATAACGCTGATTCAAGCGAAAGTTGGGCTTTGGCAAAAAGCAGACTTCCTCTTGATGGCTCAAGCTATCAGCCACATTGAGGAGCGCTTGCCATACAACGCACGAGCATCATAAAAATCAGCGTTATCAGCGTCATCAGCGGTAAGGTTTTGCACGGTTCTTGAATCGAGGAAACGCTATCGCGCCCTGCGCTTCTTTGGGCGGTGAGTGCGGTGAGTGACGGGGGTACGGAAAGTAGCCGGATCTTCACCCGGAGCGAGCACACGCAGAACCTTGGGTGGTTTGTACTTGAATTTCTGTTCGTGGATGGCGCCTTTGCTGTCTTGCAAGCGCAACGAAAAAGTACGCAACGTGCCTTCGTCGGGGAAAGTTTCACTCCCCACAGCGGCCGGCAAAACGCCGAACAAATGGCGGTCGCGATAACCCGCTTCATAGCGATGGCGCCTGGTGTTCCAGACGAACGTGCGCACCTGGTCGAAGTCGTAGGCCAGGCCGTCTTTGTTTTCCGTGAGCAGAATCAGATACTCGGAGATTTTTTTGCCATGATCGTCGACTTCATCCAGTTTGAAGAACGCAACAATGCGCTGGCCTTCGGCATATTG
>PLJN01000016.1 GCA_003140235.1 Acidobacteriaceae bacterium | reverse complement strand
TAACACCGTTGCTACGGCAGGCAAGATGCCTGACGCTACAACAACCCGGTCGCGCCGTAGCCGGAGGTGAAGGCGGACCGGAGCGGAATTTTTGTCACCAAGCAATTTTCCAAAACCTCCAGCCCAGTTGTAGCTTGGCCTGCACTACCTTTGCGGCTTTGCGGCTTTGCGGCTTTGCATTAGAGTTTGCGCGCATGACTGACGACATTCCCAAACTCCGCATGGCCGCCCCGGATTCGGTGGAGCAACTGGCCAAGCGCGCCGAGCGCGACCAGCGGACGTTGAATCATCAGCGCGAGACCAGCCTCGAACAATCGCTCGCGCCGTTCCGCGTCGGCTCGGTGCGGTATTTGAATGCGGTGCCATTGACGCGCGGGTTGGAGAGTGAAGTGATTTTCGCCACACCCTCGAAACTCGCGGAAATGTTGCGGGCCAACGAGGTGGACGCGGCACTCGTCAGTGTGACGGAGGTTTTGCTCAACGACGCGTACGACGTGCTGGACGGCATCGCGGTGGCGTCGCTCGGCGAAGTCAAAAGCGTTTTTCTGGCGCATCGAGGTCCGCTGGAGGAGGCGCGGGAAATTTATTGCGACCCGGCGTCGCTGACGAGCGTGCATCTGTTGCGCGTCTTATTGGCGGAACGTGGATTACGTCCCGAGTTTAAGCCGTTGGCGAGTTATGAGTTCGCCGCCATGCCAGATTACGCGCTGCTCATCGGCGACCCGGCGATTGATTTTTTACGGGCGGCACCCGCACACGAAATCTGGGACTTGGGCGCGGCCTGGTCTGAGCTGACCCGTCTCCCGTTTGTCTATGCCGTCTGGGCGTTGCGGCGAGGCATCGATAACGCGACATTGCGGCGGCAACTGCGCGAAGCGAAAAATTTTGGCCTGGATACATTGGATGCCATCGTTCATGACCGTTCGGAATACGACTACGAGTTTCGCAAGGATTATCTGGGCTGGCACATCCACTATCATCTGGGGACGGATGAGAAACGCGGACTGGCAAAGTTTGTGGAACTGCTTCGCAAACACTCCACCGCCACCGTCCATGAGCCACGGTTTGTCGTTTGAGTAATGGATCGGAATGCGGCTAATCATTGCAACTTTTATGTCGGCCATTTTCGGCAGGCTACGCGACTTTTGGCGCGACGCCAGCGAACCGAATTACCCAAACAAATCCATCTGCGGCGGCGGAGCGAGTTGCTTGAGTTTGTCGCAGTCCTGCTGGGGACGTGGGTACTTCGTACCGCAGAGACCCGCAAAGAAACTTCGTTGAACAATAATGCGCGTCTGGCCATGCTCGGTCAGCCTGAGAAATCGAAGCGAATCAAAGAAAACTGTGAACGACGTCCCTCCACCGGACCAGGGAACGCAACCCAAGCTTTCCCGCCTCGCGGTCACGAGTCTGGTTTTCGGCAGCCTGTCTGTTGGATTCCTTTGCATCGGCCCGCTGTTCGCTATCCCCGCCGTCATCTGTGGACACATTGCCCGATTAAGAATTAAACATTCCTTCGGACGATTCACAGGCGAAAAAGTTGCCCGGAACGGACTGATTACAGGCTATGTCAGCATCGGGCTTTGTGTTCTGCTTTTGCCTATCGCAATCCCGTATTATTTGAAATCGCGCACTATTGCGGAACAAAATACGTGCAACAATTATTTGATGCAGATTGAAGGCGCAAAACAGCAATGGGCTTTGGAACATAAAAAGGCGCAAACAGAAACTCCTACGATGGATGACTTGAAGCCTTATTTCGGCAGAGATGGTGGTAAATCTCTCAAATGTCCCGTCAATGGTACTTACACAATTGCTTCGGTTGGCCAAGCCACCACTTGCTCAATTCCCAGTCACCACTTGCAGTGAATCACCTGCCAAACAAATCCATCTGCGGCGGCGGGGCGAGTTGCTTGAGCTTGTCGCGGTCCTGCTGGCGGCGAGCTTGGCGCACGTTGCCTTCCGGCGTGAGTTCGGATTCTTCGAGGTTGATCAAGATTTGTTTCGCGCGTTCCAAGACTTCCTTCGGCACACCGGCCAGTCGTGCGACCTGGATGCCGTAGCTTTTGTCCGTGCCGCCCTCGACGATTTTGCGCAGGAACACAATCGAGTCGTGCCACTCGCGCACGGCGACGTTGAAATTCTTCAATCGCGGCAACCGCCCGGCCAGTTCGGTCAGCTCGTGATAGTGCGTGGCGAACAGCGTCTTCGCGCCAACCGCGTTGTGCAGATGCTCGACGATGCTCCACGCGAGACTCAAGCCGTCAAACGTGCTCGTGCCGCGTCCGATTTCATCGAGCACAATGAGGCTGCGCGGCGTGGCGTTGTTGAGGATGTTCGCCGTCTCGGTCATCTCGACCATGAAGGTGGATTGCCCGCGCGCCAGGTCATCGCTCGCGCCGATGCGCGTGAAGATGCGGTCCACCAGATCAATGCGCGCCTCGGCCGCCGGAACGAAACTTCCCGTGTGCGCGAGCAACGCCAGCAACGCCACCTGCCGGATGTAAGTGGATTTGCCCGCCATGTTCGGCCCGGTGATGAGGGCAATCTGCGGAGCGCGGCCTTCAGGCTGCTTCACCGAGCCATCGCTTTCGGACGTTGAAGCGGCCTGAAGGCCGCGCTCCGAGGAAGCCATCCCCGTATCATTCGGCACAAACCGTTCATCTACCAATTGCTGCTCCAACACCGGATGCCGGCCATCGCGAATTTGCAGCACGCCTTCACCGCCAACCTGTGGGCGACAATAGTTGTGCAACCTCGCCGTTTCCGCAAACGAAGCCAGCACATCCAACTGTGCCAGTACGGAAGCACTCTGCTGAATGCGCGCCATCTGCGCCAATACTTCTTCGCGCACGCGCTGGAAGAGTTCGTATTCCAGCTTCACGCTGCGCTCCTCCGCGCCGAGGATTTTGCCTTCCATGTCCTTCAACTCGGGCGTGATGTAGCGTTCGCCGTTCGCGACCGTCTGCTTGCGGATGTAATGCGGCGGGACCTTGTCGAGGTTTGACCTGGTGACTTCGATGTAGTAGCCGAAGACGGAATTGAACCGCACCTTGAGCGACGTGATGCCGGTGGCGCTGATTTCGTCCGTCTGCAACTTGGCGATCCAATCCTTGCCGCCGCGTTGGGCGTTGCGGAGTTCATCGAGGTCGGTGCTGAAACCGTCGCGGATCATGCCACCCTCCTTCACCGCCAGCGGCGGTTCGTCCACGATGGCGTGCGAAATCAACTCGACGAGGTCGGGCGCTTCGGAGAGTTGACTGGTGAGATCGGCGACCAGTGATGTGGAATGGGCAGAATTGTCTGCGCTTTCCTGCGGCGCGACTGGTCGCGCCGCCGCTGCCGACAAGTCGCCAACTGTGAAAGGCGGTGACGAGTCACCGCGCTCCAAAGCAGCGAGGATGCTCTTGACTGTTGGAATCTTTTCGAGCGCCGCACGCAACGCGCCGAGATCGCGCGCATTTCCGCTGCCCGAACTTAAGCGCCCCAGGGTGCGCTCCAAATCGCGGACGCTCGTGAGCTGGGCGCGGAAACGGTCGAGGCCGGGTGAATTCTCGATGAACGTCTGCACCGCGTCCTGCCGGCGGCGGATCGGTTCCACGGAAGCGAGCGGTTGCGAGAGCCAACTGCGCAAAAGCCGCGCGCCCATTGGCGTGACGGTTTTGTTCAGCGCGCCATAGAGTGACGAGTTCCGTGGAGCGTCGTGGTGGAGCGGTTCGAGAATCTCCAGATGCCGCAGCGTGATGTAATCGAGCGCCAGGAAATCGTTGCGACAATAAAACGAGAGCCGCGTGAGATGCTTCACATCGCGCCGCAGATTATGGACGAGGTAATGCAACGCTCCGCCCGCCGCACCGATGGCTGCAGGGCGATCCTTCAGCCCAAAGCCGTCGAGCGATGCGACCTTGAAATGGTCGCGCACCGTGTAAAGCGCGGTTTCAGGCGCGAACGTCCAGTCATCGTAGCCACTCAAGATTTTGAACGAACCGCGCAATGAATCGCGGACGGCGGTTGCGTCAATCGGCAAGAGAATTTCCGCCGGGCGCAGCCGTTCCAGTTCAGCGAGCAGCGCGGAATCGTTTTCCAATTCCGTGGTCAGGAAATCGCCGGTCGTCAAATCCACCAGCGCGAGTCCGAAGATTTTCCCCGACGGACAAATTGCGGCAAGAAAGTTGTTGCGCTCGGCGACGAGCATCCGTTCGTCGAAGTGCGTGCCGGGCGAGAGGATTTGCGTGACCTCGCGAGTGACGAGCTTGCCGGGCCTGGCTTCCTCGGTCTGGTCGCAGATGGCAACCTTGCGGCCGGCCTTGAGGATGCGGGCGACGTAATTGTTCGCCGCGTGGAACGGCAGACCGCACATGGGAATGCCGTTGCGCGCGGTGAGCGAAAGATTGAGGAGTTGCGAGCCGTCTTTGGCGTCCTCAAAAAACATCTCGTAAAAATCGCCGAGCCGGAAGAGCAGCAGCGCGTCCTTGGGCAGTTCGGCTTTGATGCGGCGATACTGCGTCATCATCGGCGTGAGTTGGGTTTCGGCACTGGCCATCACGGGAAGTTAGGCGGAAATTTCCGCAAGGTCGAAACGAATTTTTACTCTGCCGCGATGAGCGGAAAAAGCTGTCAACAATTACCATTTGACAGCCGGACAAATTAGGTTAAAGAACAACCAATATAAATTCCCAACGCGGTGTAATGTGTAAACAAATATCCTTGAATTGGAGGACAACATGGCCGACACGATTGCTTTCAAACTCAACGACAAGCCTGTCCAGTTGGACGTGGACGGCAACCGCCCGCTCTTGTGGGTGTTGCGGACCGACCTCGGACTGACCGGCACCAAATACGGCTGCGGCGAAGGCCAGTGCGGCGCTTGCACCGTATTACTCGATGGCCGTGCCGTCCGCTCTTGTCGCACTCCCGCCGCTTCGGTGGCAGGCAAAAAAATCCAGACGATTGAAGCTCTGTCCTATAATGGCGGCTTGCACCCCGTGCAGCAGGCGTTCTTGGACGAAGAAGCCTTCCAGTGCGGGTATTGCACTCCGGGCATGATCATGTCGGCCCATGCTCTGCTCAGCACCAATCCTGCTCCCTCCGACGAAGAAATTGTGCAGCATATGAGCGGTAACATCTGCCGCTGCGGGACGTATCCCCGCATTGCGGCCGCGATCCATAGGGCCGCGGCTGGGGAAGCCAAGAAATGACCGACAAGCTGCTCAACGCCGAACTCGAGCAACATGCTGTGGACCGTCTCCGCCATCTGTTTGAGGTCAACCGTCGCGATTTGTTTAAATTTCTTGGCGCCGGCATCGTCGTGGGTGTCTGCGCACCAACGTTGCTGTCCCAGCAGTCGGGCCGCGGCCGCTCCAGTGGAGACGCAACGCCCGCGGACATAGCTTCGTGGCTGCATATCGGCGCCAATGGAAAAGTCACGGTGTTTACCGGCAAAGTCGAAATGGGACAGAACATTCGCACTTCGCTCACCCAGCAAGTTGCCGAAGAACTGCGAACGCCCGAGGCGTCCGTTGAGATGGTGATGGGCGATACCGATCTGACTCCTTTTGACATGGGCACGTTCGGCAGCCGCACCACGCCCACCATGGGTCCCCAGCTCCGCAAAGCTGCCGCCAGTGCGCGTGAAGCCCTGGTGGATTTGGCGGCCCAGCGCTGGCAAGTGGACCGCGCCCAGCTCTCTGCGGCGAATGGCTCGGTCACTGATTCCAAGTCCGGCAAAAACATAAGCTACGGCGAATTGACCCACGGCGAGAAGCTCGTGAAAATCATTGGCCCCGACGCACCGGTCGCCGCTGCGTCGCAGTGGCACATCGCGGGCGCCGCATCTCCCAAAGTTAACGGCAAAGCATTCGTGACTGGCGCGCATCAATACACATCGGACATCACGCGTCCTGGGATGCTGTATGGCAAAGTCCTCCGTCCCAAGGCGTTCAACGCCAAGCTGGTTTCCTTGGATTCCAGCGCCGCGGAAAAGATGCCCGGCGTCAAAGTTGTGCGCGATGGCGATTTTGTCGGCGTTGCGGCTGCTGATTCGGAAACGGCGAGCACCGCGCTCGCAACCATCCAGGCCCAGTGGAACGCTCCCCAACAGGTGTCCGAAGCCGAGTTGTTCGCCCATCTGAAAGCACCGGGCGCCTCTGCCAATAGCGGAAATGGCAATCGCGAAAATGGTTCGATCCAGGCGGGGATGGCATCGGCGACGAAGACGCTCTCCCAGATATATACCGCAGCCTACATCGCGCACGCTCCCCTGGAACCGCGCGCGGCCGTGGCCGCGTGGACCGACAACAAGCTGACAGTTTGGACGGGCACGCAGCGTCCCTTTGGCGTACGCGAGGAACTGGCAACGGCTTTTCATGTCCCAACCGATCGCGTACGAGTCATCGTGCCCGATACAGGATCGGCGTACGGCGGCAAACACACCGGAGACGCCGCCGTGGAAGCCGCGCGTCTGTCCAAAGCCACCGGCAAGCCGGTCAAACTCGTGTGGACGCGCGAAGAGGAATTCACTTGGGCTTACTTCCGTCCCGCGGGCGTGATTGAAATAAAAAGCGGCGTCCACGATGACGGTACGCTGGCGGCCTGGGAATATCACAACTACAACTCCGGACCTGCGGGCATTGAGACGTTCTACACCGTCGCCAACAAGCGGATTGAATTTCATCCGGCAGATTCGCCGCTGCGCCAGGGATCGTATCGCGGGCTGGCGGCAACGGCGAACCATTTTGCGCGCGAAGTCCACATGGACGAACTGGCGCAACTGCTCAAAATGGATTCGCTCCAGTTCCGTTTGAAGAACATCGCCGACCCCCGGCTGCGAGCGGTCTTTGAAACGGCCGCCGCGCGCTTTGGCTGGAGCAAGCAGCAAGCTACGCCCGGCCGTGGCTTTGGCATTGCCGGTGGTTTTGAAAAGAACGGCTACATCGCGATGTGCGCCGAAGTAACTGCCGGCCCGTCGGGCGACGTCAAGATCACGCGAGTGGTCGCAGCCTTCGATTGCGGCGCCGTGGTCAATCCCAACGGACTGCGCAACCAGGTGTCCGGCGCGATTGTACAGGCGATTGGCGGCGCGTTGTTTGAGGCTATTCACTTCGACAACGGCCGCATCCTCAACCCGCACTTTCGCGATTACCGCGTACCCCGTTTTCGTGATCTTCCGGAGATTCAAGTCGAACTCCTTGACAGAAAAGATGTTCCCTCCGCTGGCGCGGGCGAGACGCCCATTGTGGGACTCGCGCCCGCCGTGGGTAATGCCATTTTCAGCGCGACCGGCGTGCGTCTACGCGGATTGCCGCTCATGGCGCAAGCTCTTCCATTACAATCACCTGCAAGATAAGGACCCTGACGGCCAACTCCATGCACAAAATCTTTCATTTCGCCTCGCCCCGCGAGCGGTACAAGTGTGATGCCGCTGTCGTGTGGTGCTATGACCACCGCTTTGAACTCGCTTTGCGCAAGCTGATGAAACGTATTGGAATCGTGCGCTCTGATCCCATCCGCATCGCCGGAGGAGCCAAGAGCCTGGCCGCGCCGGACAAAGAGAGCGACCGCCAGTTCGTGCTGGAACAGCTTCGCTGGTCCATGCAATTGCACGGAACGGACACGGTAATCCTGATGCTGCACTCCGACTGCGGCGCCTACGGTGGTCTGGCCGCGTTCGGCAATGACACCGAAAAAGAAATCAAAAACCATCAGGCGCACTTGCAATGCGCTGCTGCATTCTTGAAGGCGGCCATTCCGGAATTGACCGTCAAAACGTTTTATGTAGACTTTGAAGGAGTCTGGGAGTTGGGCGAACATGATGGTCTGCCCGGCCACGAGGGCTTGGCGACTCGAACGATGATGCCCTCGACGAAGTAAACAGCGGGAACGACTAGTAACTACATGGCAAACATTCTCTATGGAGTCAACGGCGAAGGCGCCGGACACTCGACCCGGGCGAAAGAAGTCATTTCGCATTTGCAAGACAAGGGACACAACGTCCGCGTAGTGTCCTTTGACCGCGGTCTCACCAACCTGAGCAAGAGCTTTGACGTAACGGAAATCTACGGCTTCCGCATGGCGTACGTGAATAACCGCGTGCGTTATAAGCGTACGTTTGCCAAGAACCTGATCACCGCCCCAAGTGCTATGAAAAGCTCTGCCCACTTGATGAGGCTGGCGGACGAATGGGGAACACAACTGGTGGTTACCGATTTCGAGCCGCTGTCGTGCCATGTTGGCCATCACAAACGGCTGCAGATCATCGCCATTGATAACCAACACTCGCTGACGAATACCGACATTCCCTGTCCGCGCCACTGCGCCCGCGACATGGCTGCGGCCAAACTGCTCGTGCGTTTGATGACGCCGCGGGCCAACGCGTATCTGGTCACATCGTTTTTCCCGGCGCGTTCGCGGCGCAGCAACACGTTTGTCTTTCCACCAATCCTGCGCCAGGAAGTGCTCGACACCAAACCATGGGAAGACGACAACGTTTTGGTGTACGTGACCTCGCCTTCCGCTGATCTTGCCAAACTGCTGAGCAAAGTCCGCTGCCGTTTTGTGGCTTATGGTTTTGGCCAGGACGGCCAACAAGGCAACATCCTGTTCAAGAAACCGGGCCTCGAAGAGTTTCTGCGCGATCTGGCCGGCTGTAAAGCGGTCATCGCCAACACCGGTTTTTCGCTGGTAAGCGAAGCGCTGTATCTCGGCAAGCCGTATTTGGCCGTCCCCGTCAAACACCAGTTCGAGCAGATATTGAACGCGTATCATCTCGAAAAGACCAGCTACGGCGTCTACTGGAAAGACTTGAACAAAGAACGAGTTGAATCGTTCCTGTTCAACTTGCCTGAGTACGCGGACCATCTGAAATCGTATCCCCGCCAGGGGAATGGCGCACTGCTGAGTAAACTGGATGAACTGATCGCCACGTATGTCCCGAGCGTAGCGAGAGAACCCTATAGCCACGATGCCGCACGAACCTAATCGCACTGTCGCCGAACTCACCGGCCCGGAGCAAGCACCCAAAGCAAGTGTGTTTCTGGAAGTCGCCGTGCTGGCCAGCCTGGCCGGCGCAGTCCTGTCGGGCGTTTTATTTGGGTGGATTGCGCAAGAAATGCGGGAAGGCGAGATCATGCGCTTTGATCTTGCCGGGCGAGCCTGGGTACACCAATTCTTTTCTCCGCGGATGACATTCGTAATGGAGGCGCTCTCGTTCATTGGATCGTGGGTGCTGGCTGCGGCGTTTATTGTTTCGCTGCTCATTTTCTGGAAGCGGCGCTGGCGCCGCGGACTCATCTGGCTGTCCATCTCCATGGCTGGTGCGACAGTACTCGAGCTGACCTTGAAATTCGCATTTCATCGTCCGCGTCCCTCGCCCTTTTTGGGGGTCGCACTGCACTCCTGGAGTTTTCCCAGCGGTCATTCTCTCTTTTCGTTTTGTTTCTACGGCGTACTGGGCGGACTGCTCATTCATCGAGTAAAACCTTTGCTGTGGCGAATCGCTATTTGGTGCTTTGCCGTTGCGCTGGTGGCGGCAATCGGTATTTCGCGCATCTACCTGGGCGTCCACTACCCCAGCGATGTTCTGGCCGGATATCTGGCTGCAGCCGTTTGGGTCACTGCCATGGTTGCTTTGGACCGCGTGCGCTCGGCCCGGCGCGTCAGGAAATCGGTGTCCTGAAATTCCCTTCCGGGCGCTCCGCCGCCAGGCGGACGAGTTGTTTTGTCTCCGGAGTGGGGCGTGCCGCTTCATACTCCAGAAATTTCGGAAGAACGTGCATGGCGTCGCGATATCCCTGGACAATGATCGGGCCGATGATTTCGGCGTCAAAATCCAGGGCCAGGGCGGGCAGCGGTTTCTCCGGAGCAATGCTGAACGACTTAACGTAGTGATAGCGCTGCTTGCCAATCTCCAATTCCAGTTGCTCCGGCCGGACGCCGAGTTCGTCCGCATAAATCGTGCATAGCCGGTTGACGTTGTCGAGCAGCATGATGTCCGTCTTGAAATTCTTGGACACCATAATGTCCACAGCCTGCACGCCAACATCGAGAAACGTCTTGATGTCGCCTGCCTCGTCAGCGCCGGTGAGCGGCGAGATCATTACCAGAACCAGCAAGTCCGCTCCCAGACGCAACGCCGGCAGGATCGGCTGGTTGGTCATAACGCCACCATCCGTCCAGAGACGGCCGTCCATGGGGACAGCCTCATACGCGAACGTATAAGAAGACGAGGCGACCGCCGCCTGTACCAGGTCCGGCGGGTACTCAAACTCGCGCAGAACAAAATCCTTATTCGCTCCCGGATCATTGGCCAGAATCTCAACCGGAGTGTTGGAGAAAAAACGTGCCACGCCGTGATTCAGGTCGGTAGCCGTCATGGCTACGCGAATCCTGGAATTCCGAAGCCCATCCACGGGAATGCGCGCGCGCAGAAATTTTGTCCGCTCGAAGTTGGCGAATAATCCGGTGCGCAGCGGCAGGCGCAGAAAGCGGTGACTGAGGCGGCTCAGCGGTTCGCGCAGAATCCGGTACACCAGCCAGCCAAGAAAAATTACGGCGACAGCCGGCCCCGGTGCGCTCAAGTCAACATAAGGATGTCTCAGGAGCGGAGCATGGATATGCGTGAGATTCAAAAACAAAACAACAAAACCCCAAACCAGCACGTTCGCGCCAAACGAAATCCAGGCCTTGCGATGATCGGGGTCTCGGGGCCGTCCGCGCAGCAGGTTTTGCACCAGATGCCCCACGTAGGAAAGCTTGTCCGCAAAAAGCAGAATAGCCACGCCCGCAGCCATCAGGGCAAACCATGTGATCTTGGGGCTCCTCGTATGGAAATAAACTCCGCTCTCTTCCAGCAACACGCGCACCAGGTTTCCAATGCCTGCGGAAGCGGCAACCAGCCCAGCCAGCGTAAAAATATAGCGTGACCAGTCAATCCCCAGCATGGCTGGAGTCAGTTCCATCCATGACTTCACCAGAGAGTCAGCTTTGCCAACCAGCCCTTCAGAATGCGCCGCGTACGACGCTGCATTAATGCTTCCGATGGATGTAGCGGCCAGAATATGCGTGGGGACCTTGGCGTCCTGGAAAGCCATGAGCACTCCAGCTTCGTAAGCGCCGCGTGCTCCGCCTCCCGAAAGCACTACGCCAACCCGTGACGAAAACACCGGCGGTACACCTGTGCCGGCTTGCTCCAGAAATTGTTTGCGCAGACCCGCCAACTCGGCCATTGCGGCCGCGCCTCGCTCTTTCGATTTGACGTCGAATATCTGGGGCAACGATGTCTCCTGCCACGGAAGTCACAACCTTACCGCTGATGACGCTGATTGCGCTGGTAAAACACTGATCGGAAAAGATATTTGTTAAGAATTCCTTCCCCAAGCAGCGTTATCAGCGTCATCAGCGGTAAGGTTTCTACAGCTAGTGATGACCCAGCACCGGATGAGGAACATACACCGATTCCAGCGCTGTCATTTCCTCGCCAGTAAGTTTCACGGACAACGCCGCTACAGCATCGTCCAAATGATGCGGTTTCGTCGCGCCGATAATCGGCGCGGTCACTCCTGGCTTGTGCAGCAACCACGCCAGCGCTACCTGCGCTGGAGGGATTCCTCGCTGCGTGGCTACTTGTTCCACGGCGTCCACCACGCGGTTGTCGGCGTCAATCGTGTACATCTGGTGAGCATAATCGTCCTGCTTGGACCGTTGCGTCCCGGCCTTGCGGCTTCCGGCGAGCAGGCCGCGCGCCAGCGGACTCCACGGCAACACGCCAACCCCTTCCGCCTTGCATAGCGGGATCATTTCCCGCTCTTCTTCGCGATACATCAGGTTGTAGTGATTCTGCATGGTGACAAAGCGCTTGAATCCGTGACGGTCGGCAATGTACTGCATCCGCGCAAACTGCCAGGCAAACATTGACGACGCGCCGATATACAGCGCCTTGCCGGCCTTCACGACGTCAGTGAGCGCTTCCATCGTTTCTTCTATAGGCGTTGCGGGATCGAAACGATGGATCTGGTACAAGTCCACGTAGTCAGTCCCCAGGCGCGCAAGACTCGCGTCAATCGCATGCATGATGTGTTTGCGTGACAGGCCACGCTGGTTAGGATCATTGCCCATGGGAAACATGACCTTGGTCGCGATGACCAGCGTTTCCCGCGGCTGGCCGGATTCCTTCAACGCGCGGCCCAGTATCTGTTCGCTCACACCGAGTGAATACATGTCGGCTGTATCAAAAAAGTTGATGCCCACTTCCAGCGCGCGCTTGATGAACGGCCGGCCTTCTGCTTCTTCCAGCACCCACTCCCGCCACTGCTTTGCGCCGTAGGTCATGGTGCCCAAGCAGAGTCTCGAAACTTTAAGCCCGGTCGTACCCAGGTTCACATATTCCATCGTTCCATCCTTTTAGGAAATCAGTCGCTTACTCTATGTCAACTTTTTCAAATCCCAATCCCAGCAGCAGGCTGGTGACGGTAGCGCGGGCGTTCGTCCGCGCGGTGTCCAGAATGCCGCCCTGCAGCGCCTCTTGTGTGAGTTCGCGTTCTGCCTGCTGGCGCACTTGCGTTTCAAGATCTTTGTCGACAGGGACCAAAAACCCTGTGCTGCGGGAATAGACGCGCGTTTTACTGTTATCGACGCGCGTCATCAGTACCTGAGCGGCAGGCAGATGCACATGGACTTGCTTGCCGGTGACCGTGATGTCGCCATTACCTAACTTAGCGAAATCAATCCCCGCCACCACCTGGCCGTGAACAATCATGAGCATGCGGTCGCCCGCCATAAAATCCGGCAGGATCGGACTGGTGCGCTCACCGCTCACGATTTTGTCCATGGTGTAGACGACCGTCTCCAGCCGTTGCAGGCGCTGAATACGTTCCACAATCGCGTTCTGGCTGACAATGCGCGTGTCCCGTCCCGTGACCGCCGACCACAACGTGGCCAGCAAGCCAGACTGCGCCCGCCCGGCCACTAACGCAAAGAGCAAAGCAATGACCACGCCGATCGACAGGCCGGCGACCAGGCCCAGCTTGGGCAACTTGCGCGATTGAGTGACTAACTTCTGGCTTTCCATATTTCGTTTCCTTTGCTAGTGCTCCTGCTACTTCCCAATCAGCGTTATCAGCGTCATCCACGGCAAGCCGGGACAGGTCAGTGGTAAGGTTTTGTCCCGCCGTTCGTATTCATCATATCGCCCGGCAACTCCGTGCGTTCTCCGTGAAAGGCATACTCTCGCAGTCCATCAATCGCCGTCCACGTTGCGTGATAGCGCGTATAAACATCTTCTTCGTTCGGCTCGCCCCAACTTCCGTCGGGATTTTGATGCCTGAGCAGATATTCGACAGCGGCGCGCATGTCAGGCTCGCTTTCATCGTGGCCGAAGGCGCGCAGGGTGTCGAGAAATTCGCCGAGAATCTCGCCATCGTCGTACCGGCGCATGGCCCGGCGAAGATTGCGCTTCAGAAATTCATGCTCCTGCGGCAGCCGCTGGGGCGAGAGACTGTAGTATTCATAGTCGTCCAGCGTGTAAACAACGTGGGTGATGGCATACACAACGTCGTCAAAATGGTCCTCGTCCATTTTCGAAGCCTGCGGATATGGCCGCATCACGGTGATCCAGCGCAGCACGTCCTCGTAGGTCGCGCCGAGTGGCACGCCGTACATTTTGCCGGAGTAGGTGATAATCAGCGCGTCGAGCCAGACCGCATACTTGCTGCGAAAATCCTTGCTGGTGCACTTAGGGCACGGCGTATGACGCGCTTCGTGCGCGCTGCAACCTTCACACGATGCTGGAATATCAGAGGGCGGCGGCTCGATCTTCGGATCGAAACCGAGGAAATCAACCGCCGAGAAACGGCTGGCCGCTGCCTGCACACGCAACCGCAAAGCGGGATCGCTATCACCCAGCAACAAGTCAGCGGATTTTTCTCCAGAGACGAAGTTGAACAGTTCGTCGGCGCCCGTAGTCGGCGGTTCTGGATGGTCATGCCGCCACTGGCGCGCATGCTCTTGCCCCATGGTGCGGGCCATCGTGCGAACCTCCTCACTCTTGGCGGTAACTGAAATGGTGTAAAAGCACCAGATCAAGTCGTGCCCCCACCGAGCAAAGTATTTCGGTTCAGCGGCAACTCGTCCAAGAAATTGCAGCCCCCGCTCAAGAGCGAGTTCGCGATCTTGGTGGGTATAGCGCGAGCCCGGCCAAAGCGGTGTCGCTTGAGCAGCCACATTTGCCGTAAGCGACGCGGAGAGCAGCAGCGCGGTCAGGAGTACCGTGGCGTTCTTGATTGGATAAAACATTTTCACTCGCGGAATTGACCCTCCGTTCAGGTTAAACAGCAGACTCTTTGGCTTTTTGCGCTTCAATCGCTCGCAGCATCGCGTCATCGTGGCCGAACTTGTGCCAAGGCACACCGCGCGCCTGGGCTTCTTGATCTTCAGCACGAGTCAAATGCTCCAAATCAGCTTTGTTAACGGTCTGCACACCTTTCTGTTCCAGCCGCGCGAGCAGTTCCTGCGCCGAAATGCTGGTTCCGTCCGGTGCAGTCTCCAGATACTTCAAAACATTGGCCGCGCCAACCTCGCCGTCATGACGCGCAATGCCCACCAGACCGTCGCTGGCTTTGCGCGCCCAGCCTACGGCGTATATCCCTTCGAGCGCGTGGCCGCCCTGTGGATCGAAGATTTCATACGAAGCGCCTTTGGTGTCCGCGGTCTCCGGGTTCGTGACGTAAGCGTCGCGGTCGTAAGGCAGTCCCACAGACGGATCAGCCACATCGCCGATGGCGAAGATCATGGTGTCAACGTCCAGATCGGCTGTCTGATCAGTAGCCTTGCAGCCAATGCTGCCTTCGCGCTCATACAAAACATTTTCCGAGACGGTCAGCCGGTCAATGCGCCCTGCTGCATCAGAATGGATGGCCTGGGGCGAGCATAGAAAGCGGAACCGCAGACGTCCACCGGACACACGGTCCGCGGGCTTATTCAGTACGGGGAAAGTATCGTCGGCAACATTGGCGCAATCCTGACCCACGGCCCTCAGCAACGGCTGGATGCGTTTGAGCTCTTCCTGAAACGCATCGCGGTCCAGATACTTCTCAATGTAATTGAATTCCTTCACATCGAACTTGGCTTCAAATGGCCCGCGCCGCGCGACCACGACGATGTCTTCCGCCGTCTTCACCGGAGCGTCCACCAGCAGCCAGTGGGCGATATCCACCATCACGTTGCCCATGCCCACGATTGCCACGCGCTTGCCAATGGAAAAATCCTGCGCGGCAAACGGCGGCAGCGAGTTGTAGTGATAGACAAAATCCTTGGCCGCATAAACGCCGCGCGCGTCTTCGCCCGGAAGTCCAAGCTTCTTGGTGCCTTGCGCGCCCACGGCAAACACCATGGCCTGCGGAGCAAACTCGCGCAGATGAGGGATAGTGAGCGCAGACTCGTTACTCACAGCAACACCGCCCAAGTAGTGCACATTGGGCAACCCCAGGACTTTGGCGAACTGCTTGCGCAGACCGTTCTTCATCTTGTCCTTGGTGGGATAAATGCCATACTCCGCCAGACCGCCGGGCTTGATGTCGCGGTTCAGGACGATGACTTCATGTCCACCCAAAGCGATCTTCTGCGCCGCGAAGAGTCCTGCGGGGCCTGCGCCGACTACGAATACTGTTTTCAAACTGTGCTCCTTGGAAAAATAGCAATTAGCAAATGGCAATTGGCAATTGGCCACAACCTTACCGCTGATGACGCTGATCGCGCTGATAAGTACTGATCAGGCAAAAATCTTTCTTCGAAGTTACCTTCCCCCAATCAGCGTTATCAGCGTCATCAGCGGTAAGGTTTTCAATTGCTTTGGCTAATTGCCAAATTGCTATTTGCCAATTGCTTAAGCTCTACTTTCCCTCCAATAACTTGCGCGCCTTCTCCAGCTCCTTGCGTCTTTCATCATCAACTACCGGAAACGCGGGGCGGCATTGCTCCAGCGCTTCAATGATGGCGGAACTCACAACCAGGCGCGTGAACCATTTATGGTCTGCCGGCACCACGTACCACGGCGCATGATGCGATGACGTGTGGCGGACCATGTCTTCATACGCTTCCATGTATTGGTCCCAGCACTCGCGCTCGCGTACGTCAGCTTCAGAAAACTTCCAGTTTTTCTCCGGCTCGTCCAATCGCTTCAGGAAACGTTTTTTCTGCTCTTCCTTGGACACGTTGAGGAAGAACTTACGGACCACAACGCCGTTGCGCGTTAGATAGCGCTCATACGCGCGAATGTCGTCAAAGCGCTGCTGCCAGATATCTTTGCCGACCAACTGCGGAGGAAGATGCTGCGTCTTCAAGATCTCCGGATGCACGCGGACCACCAGCACTTCTTCATAGTATGAACGGTTGAAGATCCCAATTTGGCCCCGCTGGGGAAGTTCGTTCACCGACCGCCACATAAAATCGTGATTCAACTCCCGGGTTGAGGGCTGCTTAAAACTGGTGACCTGACACCCCTGCGGATTTACGCCCGACATTACGTGTTTGATGATGCCGTCTTTACCAGCAGCGTCCATGGCCTGGAAAACCAACAGCACGGCCCATTGGTCTTGCGCATAAAGCTTCTCCTGCAAATCGTTGGTCAGGACAATCCCCTTTACCAGCAGTTCAGCCGCATCTTCCTTGGACAAATCACCCGTTTCTGCAGGATCAAAATCCTTCAGGCGGAAGCTGTTGCCGTCGTCAATGCGATAAGGATCGCAATACTTTCGGGTTTTGCCATCCATCTTCATACTGCAATGTGCCCTTCCAAGCCCTTGCATTGTATGGGAAGCCGGAGCCGGGTTTCTACTTGCTTATCGGACGGAGCCAATGCGCCGCTCGGCGCCATCCTGAGCCCCCGAAGGGGGCGCCACAGTCTCTCAACCCGAGAACCATGAACGCGACAAACAAAAACCGTATGCCGCCCCGCTTTGCGGGGCTGGCGTCTGCATGAGATCGGATAATCTAAATGCCGGCGATGATGGCAGCCATGGAATTTTGGCAATTTCGCGAATCTTCCCCTAAGATTTCTGCGGAGGGTTCCATATGCCCACGGGCGTCCAATCGTATGCTCTGTCCGCGAAGTACTATGACCAGGCTTACGCGGCCAAGAAAGACCTTGCGGACCTGCCGTTTTATCTCGAGCTGGCTAAGCGAATCGGCGGGCCGGTGCTGGAGCTGGCTTGCGGAACCGGACGCGTCTTGCTGCCCATTGCGCGCGAGGGCATCGCCATTCACGGCGTAGACAACTCTGAGCCCATGCTGAACGTGTTGCGCGCGAAGCTGGAGAGCGAAGCCAAAGACGTTGCCGAGATGGTTTCCGTTTTTGAAGGCGACATGCGCAGCTTTCGCTCGAACCAGGAGTTTCCTCTGGTCATTATTCCGTTTCGGCCGTTGCAGCACATGTATACCATCGAGGATCAGCGAGCGGCGCTGGAGACGGCGGCTTTTCATCTGGAAGACGATGGCGTCCTGGCCTTCAACGTCTTCTTTCCCCTGTTCGATCGTCTCTACTCGGGCATTGGCGAGGAGATGCTGGAACTCGAATGGACAGACCCTTCCGACTCCAGCAAGATTGCCCAGCGCCATTTCAGAAAAGAATCGCTGGACAAGGTCAACCAGAATTTCAGCGCCGCGTTTATCTTCCGCACGTGGCAGGGCGGCAAGCTCATCGCGGAAGAAACCGAACCGCTGAAGATGTCGTATTACACCTACCCTCAGTTACGGGCGCTGTTCCTGCTGACCGGGCTGGAGATCGTGGAAGAGTACGGCTCGTTCGCCAAGGCTCCGCTTGATAACGATGCGCAGGAAATGATTTTCGTACTCAAAAAGGCGCGGTAGGTAGCCGGTCAGCGGCAATCCACGTTAGCGATGAGAATGACCTGAACCCTTGTCATCCTGAGGCGCCAGCCGAAGGATATGCTTTCCGCCGCGAGTGGAGATACTCAGTTTACAGGCTGCCAGCGTTTCACAGGGGCAGGCATTCTCCACGCCTGAAAGAAAGCAGATTCCTCCCCTTCGGCAAGCTCAGGGTCGGAATGACAACCCTGGAATCGGTCAGCCACCGGAACCTAGTTGCATTCCACTCCACAAACTGTCTATACTCCCATAAGCGATTTATGGGACAAGAAAAAGACAAATCGGGCGATCTGGTCCAGGGCACGCTGGACATGCTGGTGCTTAAATCCCTGGGACGCGGCGCCAAGCATGGCTATTCCGTGGCCGAGTGGATCCAGCAGACTTCCGACTCTGTGCTGCGCGTGGAAGAAGGCGCGCTCTATCCGGCCTTGCACCGGCTGGAATTGAAGGGACTGCTGCGGTCGGAGTGGGGCACGTCGGAGAACAACCGGCGCGCCAAGTATTACTCGCTGACCGCGGCGGGACGCAAACATCTGGCTGCGGAGACCGAGCACTGGGGACGCATGACCGCCGCCATTGCTCGCGTCCTGCAAACCACATAGGAGAAGCCATGCTCTCGGTCTGGCTCCATGAAACCCGGTTGCGGATCAAAGCGCTGTTGCGCCGCAAGCAAATGGACCGACCTGGAAGAGGAACTTGCTTTCCATTTGGCCATGCGCCAAGCCAAGGGCTTCGACGTACACACCGACCAGCAAGAAACCATCGACCAATATTCTGCGCGCAAGCAATTTGGCAACGTTACTAGGCTGAAGGAGGCCTGCCGCGAAATGTGGACATTCAATTTTCTCGAGACACTCTGGCAGGACGTACACTACGGCGCGCGTATGCTGCGCAAGAACCCCGGGTTCGCGGCCATCGCGATTCTTACGCTGGCCCTGGGCATTGGCGCCAATACCGCAATTTTTTCGATTACATACCAAATTCTTCTGCGCGCTTTGCCGGTATCGAATCCTGATGAGCTGGTCATCCTGCGCTCACCGGGACCCAGTCCAGGACACACTCATAGCGACGGCACCGTCATGTTTTCCTATCCCATGTACAGAGATTTGCGCGAGCACAGCATGCAAGTCTTTACCGGACTGCTGGCCCGGCTTGATGTGACGTTGAGCGTGGCCGGACCGGGATTTAGTGAGCGCGCGAACGGGGAATTAGTCTCAGGAAATTATTTTGACGTACTGGGCATTCATCCGGCGCTGGGCCGCGTCCTGAGCGCAGACGACGAGACGGCGCGGGGCGCAAACCCCGTAGCGGTGCTGAGTTACGGTTATTGGACGCGCCGTTTCGGTAACAACCCGGCCGTGCTCAATCAACAACTCACGATCAACGGAACATCGCTCACCGTAGTCGGCGTGGCGCGGGCCGGATTCGCCGGGATTCAAGTTGGTCAATCGCCAGATATTTTTGTGCCCGTCACCATGAAGGCGCAGATGACGCCCAACTGGGACGGATTGAATGACCACAACGACCACTGGCTGGCGGTGCTTGGCCGATTGAAGCCGGGCATTGCTCCGCACAGCGCAGAATCCGCGCTTCTGGTTGCCTACCGGTCGCTCCTCCAAGCCGAATTGCCCATCGTCAAGCCCTCCAAAAAGAATGAAGCCGGTTTCCTGGCCAGGAAAATATTCCTCGACCCCGGCGCCCGCGGACGCCCCACTCTGCAAAAAGACGCCCAGCAGCCTTTGATTTTTCTAGGCGCCATGGTCGGCCTGGTCCTGATGATTGGCTGCGCCAACCTGGCCAGATCGCCAAAGGCGAGTCACGGCAGCGTGAAGTTGCTGTACGAATTTCTTTGGGCGCGGGCCGCCTGCGCATCCTACGGCAACTCCTGACAGAAAGCATTTTGCTGGCCCTGGCCGGAGGCTCGGTCAGCCTGATAGTCGCTTCCTGGACCCTGTATGCGATGGTCCATTCCCTCACCAACGTCGGCGGCATGATGGACCTCAGCGCCCGGCTCGATCCGCTGATGCTGGCTTACACGCTGGGCGTGGCGCTTTTCACCGCTGTACTATTTGGCTTTTTCCCGGCACTGCGAGTCGTCCGCATAAATCCGCAAACGTCACTCCGCAGCCAGGGGACCGGTTTGGGCGTCGGGACATCGAACGTGCGTCTGCGCAAATGGCTAATGGTCTTTCAGGTTTCCATGACCGTCCTGTTGCTGGCCGGAGCAGGATTGTTTACCCAGAGTCTGATCAATATTTCGCGCGCCAGTCTGGGACTGCAAAAAGACCACGTGATCCAGTTTACGATTGCGCCCGAACTGAGCCGCTACACACCTGAGCAGACCACCGTTTTCATCGACCGCCTTAGAAGCAACCTGGCTGCGCTGCCGGGCGTGCGCTCCGTGAGTGCAGCGGAGCTCCCCGTGTTCAGTGACAGCGAAGCTTCCGGCGGCCTTACCGCGGAAGGTTATATAGCGCCGGAAAACGATGAAACATTCGTGGAGCGAAACTGGATTAGTCCCGGCTATTTCACCACGATGAGGACCGCGCTGGTTTCCGGCCGCGACTTTACTGACGCGGACCGGCTGGCCAGCCCTAAAGTCGCCGTGATCAATGAAACTCTGGTCCGGCACTACTTCTCCGGGCGTAACCCGGTGGGCAGCCACATCGGCCTGTCGAGCGGCCCGCTGGCCAAGCTGGATATTGAAGTTGTCGGCGTGGTCCAGGACAGCAAGCACAATAACGCGCGCGATCCGGTGATTCCATTCGTCTACATCCCCTACGCGCAGGACAAAACGTTTGGACACGCGACCTTCTACGTGCGCACCGTCCAGGACCCGGAAGCGATCTCGCCCACCCTGCGCAGGTCCGTTTCATCTCTTGATGCAAACCTGCCGCTATACGATATGAAGACCCTGGCCCGGCAAGTGGATGAATCCATGTTCGTGGAACGACTCATGGCGCTTCTTTCCGGATGCCTCGGCTCACTCGCCGCGCTGCTCGCCGCGATCGGACTCTACGGCGTAATGGTATACATGGTCGCCTGACGGACGCGCGAAATCGGAATCCGTATCGCCCTGGGAGCAACGAGACGCAGCATTACCTGGCTGATCCTGCGCGAGGTCGTCCGCATGACCGGCTTTGGGCTGGCCATTGGACTGGTCCTCAGTGTGATCGCGGGGAAATCACTGGAATCGCTTCTATTCGGAGTCAAAGGCAGCGATCCTCTGGTGCTGGCGTTCACCGTCGGCATGCTGGCTGTCGTGGCGTTGTTTGCCGGCGGGTTACCTGCCCACAAAGCTGCCAGCGTGGATCCGGTGATCGCGCTGCGGTATGAGTGACGTGTGGTTTTAAATTTACAATTTGAAATTTGAAATTGAAAATCTCCGACATGAATGATATTGTGCGCCCATGAAAAAAGTATCACTGATTTTCGCATTCATGGCTTTTACGGCAATCGCACTGTTCGCAGCCACTGACCTCACTGGCAAATGGAACGCCCAAGTAGACCTCGGCGACCAGAAAGGTTCGCCCACCTTTACCCTGAAACAGGATGGCGAAAAGCTGACCGGCGCCTACTCCGGAGCCTTAGGCGAAGCGCCACTGAAGGGCACAGTGAAGGGCAACGAGGTGGTTTGGGATTTCGATGCTTCGGGCGCTGCGGTCCATTATGCCGAGAAAATTTCCGCAGACGGCGCCAAAATCGAAGGCACGGTGGACTACGGCGGACAAGCCAGCGGGACCTTCATCGCAACCAAAAAATAGACTGGGCGGCGTGCTAGTCTTGGAACAAGCGCACGATACCATCATGAATCCGCTCCACTACTCCGGCAAATCGTTGGGCTTGTGCGCGGTCTTGTTCTGCGCGTTGCCCCTGGCTGCACAAAACCCCGATGGCACCACTCTCTACCAGCAAAAATGCGTTAAGTGCCACTCCGACCCGGCCGAGAAGCGCGCTCCTACACCCGCGGCCATGCGCATGATGTCCGCGGAAAGAATTCTGCGCTCGCTGGAATCCGGAGTCATGATGCCGCAAGGCCTGCAGCTCACTCCCGCGGAACGGCGCACGCTGGCGGAATATCTGTCCGGAAAACCCCTGGATCAGGTTGCGCCTAAACCAAAACGCAAAAAACGGCCGCTGAAAAAACCCGCTGAACCCGCAACTTCATCAAAAAACTAAACACGCGCACGTGCTGGATCATCGCGCCGAGAGGAAAATTACAGGACGGTCTTTCATTAGCACCATCGCAAATGGTTTGCAAGACCGGGATTTTAGAAAAAGAGCCTATCCTTTCACCGCGCCCACAGTAAACCCGGCAATGAACCTGTCGAGGAACAGGTTATAGAGGAACGCGATGGGCAAGCTGGCGATGAGGCAGGCGGCCATCAGCGATCCCCAGAAATAGACGTCGCCGCGCACCAGGAAAATAGGGATGCCAACGCCAACCATCTGCTGCGATTCCGGAGAAATAAAAGTCAAGGCGTACACAAACTCCTGGGTCACCAGGGTAAAGGTGAAGATCACCACCGTCAGAATGCCGGAAATGGAAATGGGAATCACCAGCTTGACGAAGGCGCCGAAGCGGGTGAGTCCATCCACCATGGCCGCATCTTCCAACTCTTTGGGTATCGACTTGAAGAAAGCCATCAGTAGCCAAATGGAAAAAGGCACAGTAAAGCTGGGATAGACCAGCACCAGGGCCCAGATTGTATCCTGGAGGCCGAGGATGGCGACCACCCGGGAGAGCGGAATAAAGAGCAACGTGGACGGAACGAGGTAGGTGAGAAAAATCAGGATACCCAGCCGCTGTCCCCAACGGCCGGTCAGGCGGGCCAGGGCGTAGGCCGCGGGCACGGCGAGAAGCAGCGTGATGATCACCACGAGCGTTCCTACCCGCGCGGTATTCCACAGCCAGCGCACGTACCCGGTCTCATAAAACAGCAAACGCAGATGCTCGAGCGTTGGCTTTAGGTTAAAGATAAACGGGTTGCTTTCGGCGTTATAGAGATCGATGTTCTGCTTGAAAGTGGCAATCACCATCCAGTAGAAGGGGAAAGCCAGCAGTACCACAAAAATCGACAGCACCAGCGCGCGCACAGCTTTCGGCCAGGCCTGCACGCCGCCAAACGCCAGCCGCACTTTCGGGCGGTCAATGTACCAAAGAACCAGGAGCAGGACCAAAAGCTGGCCGACCGCGGACAAGATGAGTCCAACGTCCCTTTTGGGAATGGCAAACACCAACAGCGTGATTAGACTGGCGGCCAGGTGCACGACGAGCAAGACAATCAAAATGGTGCGGGCCAGGTTGCGCCGGAGCCAGAGTCCAATACCAATCCCGCCAAAAACACAGGCCAGAAAAAGCCGGCCCAGAATCACCCATCGGGCCGCCGGCCCAACCAGAGCGTGAAGAATCTCAGCAACCGCGGCACACCACAGGACAATGCTGATGATCGAGATACCGAACGGCCGCCGTTTCATCAGGTCACCTCCGCGCGATGCGCTACGCGAAGCATGAAGTAGGCAATCAGGACCAGCACCGGCACCATAAACACGGAGATGGCAGCGCCGGCGGCAAGGTCACTGCCTTGAATTCCTGTGGCAAACGCGAAGGATGGCAACGTCTGTGTGGAATCAAAAGGCCCGCCCGCGGTCAGAATGTACACCACCGTCATGTCGGTAAAGGTAAAAATGGTGCCGAACAGCACCGCTACGCTGATGATGGGAGTCATCATCGGAATAGTGATCTGGAACAGCGTCCGCCAGAAGCCGGCGCCGTCAATGGCGGCGGCCTCCGGAATCTCTTTGGGAATGGCGGTGCGGCCGGCGAGCATGATCACCGTGGAAAACGGAATCAGCCGCCAGCAATGGACCAGGACCACGGAAGCCATGGCCAGGTGCGGCTGGCCCAGCCACATGGGAGTGTCGTACGGCTTGAAGATGTGGAGCCAGACCAGCACCCAGGTGATCACGCTGTAAATCGAATCGAGAATCCATTTCCATCCGATGGCGCCAAGCGAAATGGGCGCCACCCAAGGCAGCAGGATCAGGAAGCGAACAAATCCGCGGCCGCGAAACTTCTTTTCCAGCGCGATGGAGAGCGTAGTGGAACAGACAATCACAATGATCTGGGTGCAGATGGTGAAGACAAAAGAATTCTTCAGCGCCATGCGAAAGCTGGGGCTTTGCAGGATGCTGCGGAAGTTTTCCAAGCCGACATAGTGCAGGCCTGTGCTTCCGATGCGCGCGTCACTGAACGCATAGAAGATGGCCAGCATGAACGGGCCGGCGATCAACAGCCCAATGTATGTCACCGCCGGGGCAAACATGGCAGCGCCCAGACCGGGGCTCGTCGCAGCGCCGATCGACTTGATCTTTGTCCCTGCCCCCGCTACTGCCATGCCAGGGCCCTCGCGTCGACGCGCTTCTCCGTCGTGCGGTCAAAAAACTTCAAGTGGCGCTCCGGCACGGCGAAGTCGTAGGTGGTCCCGACTTCATACGATTGTCCCAACAGGAGCCGGGCAATCACTTTCTTGCCGTCCACGCGCCCGCCGATCAGCAAGCCGGAGAGTATGTACTCGGCGCCCAGGTACTCCGCGTTTTCCACGCGGAACCGGAAAGGGACTTTGCTGGCATCAGTGACTTCTTCCGCCAGGCGGAAATGCTCCGGACGGAACCCAACAATGACCTCGCCGTTTTCGACCAGGTTCATGGGTGGCGAACCCAGAAAAGTGGCGACAAAGGTGTCCGCCGGATCGTCATACACTTCCTTGGGCGTGCCAAACTGCCGGACAGAACCCTGGTTCAACACCACGATGCGGTCGCCCATGGCCATGGCTTCGACCTGATCGTGCGTGACATAGATCGTGGTCGTCCCAATACGCTTGTGGAAGCGCTCCAGTTCTTCGCGGGCCGAGAGACGCAGCTTGGCGTCGAGGTTGGAAAGAGGTTCATCCAGCAAGAATACCGAAGGCTCGCGGACGATGGCGCGGGCCAGCGCCACCCGCTGCCGCTCACCGCCGGAGAGTTCGCGCGGCTTGCGCTGCAAGAGGCTGGCGATCCCCAGCAATGAGGCCGCCCATTCGACTTTCTGTTTGTGCAATTCCTTGGGTACTTTTTGCGCTTTGAGAGGAAAAGCGATGTTTTTATAAACCGTGAGATGCGGGTAGAGGGCGTAACTCTGGAACACCATGGCAATCCTGCGCTCTCTTGGCGTCATGTCATTCACGACCTTGCCGCCAATCAGGATCTCGCCGGCCGTGGGTGTTTCCAGGCCGGCGATCATGCGCAGGAGAGTGGTTTTCCCGGAACCCGAAGGTCCCAGGAAAACCAGAAACTCGCCTTCGCGGGTCTCCAGATTTACATTGTTGACTGCGCCCAGCTCTCCTTCTTTGAATACCTTGGTCAGGTTTCGGGTTTCAACAACCGCCATCAGGCCCCCGTGTTCCTGGCAAAGATACGCTGATACTCTTTCTCTGCTGCCGCGGCCGCATTTTCCGGGGTTTCATCGCCACGCGCCACTTTGGCGAACATCGTGGGAATCACCCAGGTGGTGAAGGCCTCGTCAATGCCGGCGCTCGCATAGCCGGGATAGCCCACGTTGGTGGCCCACTCCAGCACGTTGCCCAGCACTTTGTACTTGTCTGGC
The DNA here is from genome assembly GCA_003140235.1 of Acidobacteriaceae bacterium. Classification (GTDB taxonomy): domain Bacteria; phylum Acidobacteriota; class Terriglobia; order Terriglobales; family Acidobacteriaceae; genus Angelobacter. The sequence goes on along the minus strand of PLJN01000016.1, from coordinate 38,286 downwards.
GGGTTCGCGCGCGGATCGTTGGCAATTTCCGTCTTCAAATTGGGAACGGTCTTGGGGAAGCAGGGGAAATTGTAGAACTGGCCGGCCACAAAACCTTCGTGGAAGCTGTCCATGTAGTCGATCAGGAACTTCTGCGCGCCTTCCTTGTTCTCCGCGAATTGCCAGATCACATAGCAATTCATCACGTGCTCCGCGGCAATGCGGCGCACCGGGCCCTTCAATGCCTGGCTGATCATGATCTTGCTGTCAATCGGCATGTGCTCTCTTTCCGATTGGCGCGTAATGGAAATGGCGTTGGCCACGTAGGAAACCCGGCCCGCGAGCATGGCCTGGTTGTTGGAGGGCGGAGTCCAGGTAAACACTTCCGCGGTCTCCGACTCCTGATAAAGTGCCTTCATGAACTTCAGCGCTTCAATGGTTTGCTTGGAGTTGATGGTTACACGGCCTTCAATGTCCTGCTCCGCGCCGCCAAACGACCACAACAGCGCGCGCATGGCCATGCTGGTATCCAGTTCCTGCGAAAGCCCCAGGCCACAAGGATGTCCGCTCTTGTCGCGGATCTTCTTGGCGCCGGCGCGCAGATCGTCCCAGGTATCGGGACCGTTGGGATAACCTACCTCGGCCCACCAATCCTTGTGCCAGTTGCCGGGATCAGGCGTGTAGGCGTCAGAAAAGGCAAAATACTTCTTGGTCTTGGGGTTGTAAGTGGATTTGTGCGCCAGGTCAATCTTTTTCCCGTGCTTCTTCTCCACCTCGGCATAGACGTTGGACATGTCAATGACCTGCTTCTCATACGCCGCGGGCGGTGAGAGCAGCATAAAAAGGTCGTGGCCTTTTTTTGCCGAAATTTCTGATGCGGCCCTGGTCTTGAGGTCCACCAGGTTGATGTTGTCAACAATGACGTTGGTATTGTTCTTCGCACCCCATTGTTTGGTGTACGTGTTGTTGAACCATGTGTCCCAAGCGGGAACAAAGTGGCTCCATTGCAGGATCTTCAGCGTTTTCTGCTGGGCCGCGGCCCGCTCGGGAAATAGGAATGCCGGTCCGAGTCCCGCTGCAACAGCTCCGGCGCCTGAGATCTTCATGAAGTTCCTGCGCGATACACCCTGGCCGTTCTTTTTCTTTGCCATAGTCCTCTCCTCCATTCTCTCCTGGCGCTGCTGCGCCAAAAATCTTACTGCTCTTCTCCAAATCGTTTCAAATCCTCGGGGACATCTTTCTTGACCACTGGTTTGTCGCCCTGGACCATTACGCGAATCTGTTCGACCACGTCGGGATTGGCCAGCGTTGTCACGTCGCCTGTATCCATATGATTGGAAATGGCGGACAGCACGCGGCGCATGATCTTCCCGGACCGCGTCTTGGGCATGTCCGGAACCACGTGGACTTTCTTGGGCCGCGCAATCTTTCCAATCTGGGTCTCAATCGCGTCTGTGATTTTCTTTTCCACCCCAGCCTTGGACACACCGGGCTTGAGCGACACGTAAACTTCCGGCACTCGGCCTTTGACTTCGTCGGCAACCGGCACAACTGCGGCTTCCGCGATCTCGGAAACAGTCAGGCAGACTGACTCCAGCTCTTTCGTTCCCAGCCGATGGCCGGCAACGTTGATGACGTCATCCACGCGGCCCAGAATGCGGAAGTAACCGTCAGCGGCGTGCACTGCGCCGTCACCGGCAAAGTACGGCCAATCGCGCCAGTCTTTGCTTTTCGGGTCCTTGTTGTACTTCTGGTAGTACTGCCGCACGAAGCGCTCGCGGTCACCCCAAATGGTCTGGAAAATTCCCGGCCACGGATTACGAATGCAGATGTTCCCTGCTTTGCCCGAACCGGCTTTCACTTCCTGCGCGTGCTCGTCAAAGATGATGGGATAAATTCCCGGCACCGGAGGTCCTGCGCTTCCCGGCTTCATGGGATCAAGTGCGGGCTTGGTGCTGCACAGAAAGCCGCCATTTTCCGTTTGCCACCACGTATCGACGATTACAGCTTCGCCCTTGCCGACGACCTCGTAATACCACTTCCAGACTGCCGGCTCAATCGGTTCGCCAACGGTGGTCATGTGCTTGAAGTGGTAGTCGTATTTCTTCGGCTCGTCCGGGCCAGCTTTGCGCAGCAATCGGATGGCGGTGGGCGATGTGTGGAAGATATTCACGTCCAACTGCTGCGCCACGCGCCACGGACGCCCTGCATCCGGATAGTTGGGAACGCCTTCATACAAAATGCTGGTAGCCGCCAGCGCCAGCGGGCCGTAGACGATGTACGAGTGTCCGGTGATCCAGCCGATATCGGCCATGCACCAGTAGACGTCTTCAGGATGAATGTCCTGAATGTACTTCGACGTACCGGCCACATACGCGAGATAGCCACCGCTGCCGTGCTGGCATCCTTTGGGCCTTCCCGTGGTGCCGCTGGTGTACATCAGAAAAAGCGGCGCCTCGGACGGCATGGAAACCGGCGCCACTTTCTGGCCGGCATAGTTTTTCAAAACGTCGTCAACAAAATGATCGCGGCCTTCGACCATGGGCTTGGCTGACGCATAGCTTCCACGATGCCGCCGCCAGACCAGGACTTTGTCGACCTTCTGGCCTTCTTTCTCAGCCAGGACCACGGCCAGATCAGCTTTCTCTTTGTGGTCGGTCAGCGTGCCGTTGCGATAGTAGCCGTCAATGGTGATCAGGACGCGGCTACCGGAATCGGCGGCGCGCATTCCACAGGCTTCGCCGCTGAATCCGCCGAAGACCACGGAGTGAATCAGTCCCAGCCGCGCACAGGCCAGCATGGTGATCGGCAACTCCGGGACCACCGGCATGTGTATGGTGACGCGGTCGCCGGTCTTGAGTCCGGCGAAGTCGCGCAACAGCGCCGCCATTTCGTTCACACGGTGATAAAGCTCTTGATAAGTGATCGCAACCGGAGGATCTTCTTCCAATTCGCCGACAAAAATGAATGCGGCTTTGTTCTTATATTTGGCGAGATGGCGGTCGACGCAGTTGTAAGAAACGTTGAGCTTGCCGCCGACAAACCATTTCCAGAAAGGAGCGTCGCTGGTATCGAGCGTGGTGTGCCAATAGTGGTCCCAGGTCAGCAGATCACCGTATTCGCGGAAACATTCAGGAAAGTTTTTTTCGCCGAACCGCTCATTCACATCCGGATCAGAAAGATTCGCCTGTCCAATGAATTTGGGGTTGGGGTAGTAATACTGCTCCTCTTTCCAATGGACCGCTATCTGGGCTTCGTTTACTTCTGTCTCTTGCTCTCTTTCTTTTTCCTTGGGGACACGAACATCAGCCATTGTGTTCTGGTTCCTCTCGTCTTCGCGGTCGAAAGGGCTCTCCGGGTGAGCCGTAATGATGATAAACGAGGGCGGCAGCGGTACTACCGCCACTGGAAACAATTATCCTACACCGCTGCCGCACCCGGTCTGCAAGCGCTTTGCGCTCGAGTACTTATTTGGCCTTGGCACCGACCTCGGTCCAGATCTTCACGTTCACGGTTTCCTTGAGCCAGATGGATCCGACGATGAAAGTCAGCGTCGCCACAGCCATCGGGTACCACAGGCCGGCGTAGATATTGCCGGTGGCGGCACACACAGATAGCCCGACGAGAGGCACGAGACCGCCAAAGATTCCGTTCCCTATGTGGTACGGTAACGAAAACGATGTGTACCTTATCTTTGCCGGGAATGCCTCCACCAGGTACGCCGCAATCGGCCCATAAACCATGGTCACGTAAAGCACCTGGATGAAAACCAGCAGAATGAGCATGGGAACGTTCGGATTCGGCGCCTCTTTGGCCGGAACCAGTTTATTCGGGTCTGCGGGATCGGTGGTCAGCGGCGTCAAGGTCCATGCTTTGGTGAGTGGGTTTTGCGTGGATTTGAATGTCACTACGTGATTGCCCGCTGCGGACTCCATGGCGTGATAGATCGGATAGTAGGTCAGCACGGCAAGCAGACAGCCCGCAAGGATGATCTTCTTACGGCCGATCTTGTCGGAGAGCGCTCCAAAGACGGTGAAAAACGGCATGCCGATCAACATGGCCACCGCCACAATGATGAACCCGGTGCGCAGATTCACCTTCAAAATCGATTGCAGGTAGAACAGTGCGTAGTATTGGCCGGTATACCAGACCACGCCCTGTCCGGCGGTCGCCCCAAGCAGTGAGATCAGCACCAGCTTGAGGTTGGGCCACTTAGTAAAGGCGTCCTTGAGAGGCTGCGCCGAAGCCATGCCGGTGCTCTTGATTTGCTCAAAGATCGGCGATTCCTTCATCTTGAGGCGAATGTACAGCGAGATCAGAACCAGGATGGACGAAGCCAGGAAGGGGATGCGCCAGCCGTAACTCTGGAAATTTGCGGGCGACATATAGAACTGGAGGATCAGCACTGTAATCAGGGACATGAACAGGCCGAATGTGGCGGTTATCTGAATAAAGCTGGTCCAGAAGCCGCGCCTGTTGTCGGGAACGTGCTCGGCCACATAGATCGCAGCCCCGCCGTACTCCCCGCCCAGCGCCAACCCTTGCAATACTCGGATGGCGATCAGACCGACAGGAGCGAACCAGCCAGCGGTCTTAAACGTCGGCATGCACCCGATCAGAAAAGTGCCCCCGCCCATCACGGTGAGCGTAACTATGAAGGCGTACTTACGGCCGACAAGGTCTCCGATTCTTCCGAAGAAGAGCGCGCCAAATGGCCGCACCCCAAATCCGACGAAGAACGTGGCAAGATATGCGATCAGAGCGAACGTGTTGTTTCCCGTCGGGTAGAATTTTTGGGACAGCACAACGGCTAGACTCCCAAAAATGTAGAAGTCGTACCATTCAATCATGGTTCCGACGGAAGAAGCCAGAATCACCGACCAAATCTTCGAAGTCGATATCTGGTCCGAGGAAGTTACCTGCACGGGAACGCTTGACATATTTTGGCCCTCCTGGAAAGGAGGCCCGGCCGGCCAGGCCTGGCTCCTGTTGATTTGCCTTACAGATGCTGCATCCGAGTGCTAAAAACCAGCCCTCAAAAAGCCCCTACATTCAGCACTAAAGTAAATCTGGCCCCAATTTCTCTTCCTCAAATACCTATGCCTTTTGCGCACACGCCGCTCGACGCAACAGTTATCCACAAACCACCGTGGCCGCGGCTTTCCACCACGGGTGGCTAGAAGGGGGGTCTCCCCTATAAAACTCTGTTGGGGACATAGACTAATGCTTCTACGGCGCTTGTCAATGGAAAATACGAGGGAGGGCGATTTTGGCAGAGGAATGCATATACAGCATTCTGCTGGCGTGTGTCACTCGTGCTTTTTACCCCAGAATGCGGCCCACGTTCTCCGGGGAGAAAAAGTCCTGGACGGGCACCGTATGGGCCAGCACCCCAAAAAAGCGGCTCCGTTGCTCCGGATTATTCTGGAGAGCGGCCAGCAATTGAATCGTCTCCGGAGGAGGCGTATCCAGCGCGGCCAGTTGCGTAGTCAGTTCGAAATAGGGCAATTCGGCTTGGTTGCGCTTCTGCTCATAGCCAGCTAGAGCTTCCTGTAGCGGCTGGCGGCCGCTCAGACCAGCGTCAATGGCTTCGGCCAGCAACTCCGCGCTCCCGAAAGCGTCCGTGATGCCAGACGCAGTGCAGGGATCTTTCTGATAGCCGGCATCGCTCACCAGCGCCCATCCGGGGCCGTACGGCTTGCGGACAAAGCTGGGGATGGCCCCGCCGACATGGTGCGTCTCGCGGCGTCCGCTCTTCATGCGTTCGAATAGTTCGGGAGCATTCTCGGCGAGGGCCCGCATGGAATTGCCTTCCACGTCAGCGCGTACGGCAGGCACGTCCTTGATCGCAAACGCCGCGCCGATTAACGTGAGATTGTCGTGGGTGTTGTAAGCAAAGATGACCCGTTGCGGCCGCAGCCACAAATGCCAGCCTTTCATCGGTACGCCGCTCCAGTATGAATACCAAGATCCCTCCAGCGGAGGTTTATTGTGGAATTCCGGCGCCTTCACCGCCTGGGCAATCGTGGAGAACATACCGTCCGCGCCAACGGTGATGCGCGCGTTTTCCGTGATGGTCGCCCCGTTTTTTCCGTGTCCGCGAATTCCGGTGATCTGATCTTTGTCCCAGACGACTTGCTGCACAGTGAAACCGTCGCGCAACTCGGCGCCGGCTTCCACAGCCGCTGCCACCAGCAGAGGATCAAGCACTTTACGCCGTGGGGCAAACGCGGTGGTCACTCCTCCGTCAGCCGGAGGCGGCGAACCGGAGAGGACGAAAGCGCCGTAATCCCAATGGTCTTCCGTGATCGGAGGACAGCCCGTGGCTGCAAGCTTGTCCAAAAGTCCCCAGCGCTTCAGCCGCGCCGACCCGGTCTGATGAACAAAGTGATTGGAAAACGCCATATCACTGGGAAAAGTTGTGCGGTCCAGTAATAGGACCTTGTAGCCCTTGCGCGCCAGCAATAATGCCACAGGTGCACCGGCGCAGCGAGCGCCGACAATGATCGCGTCGTACACGGAACCCTCCTGGGGGCGTCAAAAAAAGACGGAAACAAGTATTCACTCCCCATGGAAAGAAGGCAAGTAGCAAACGGACAGGGCCAGTGGGTTGTCTCTGGGGAATCTGTAAGTTCTTGTCATTCCGAACCTGAGTTTACGAAGGGGAGGAATCTGCTTTCCGCTGCGTGTGGAGATTCTCTTGTCGACAAAGCTGCCGGATTTTCGCGGAGGCAAACATGCGCAGAGGCCTGAAAAGAAAAGCAGATTCCTCTCCCGCTTTGCGGGATCGGAATGACAAGAGCCTGCTGAACTCTTGCCATTTGCGAGCGTAAGGACGCCTAAAAATGCTCAGGATGACACCACAAACATTTCGCCAGGAAACACGATACAATCTTGAGCGTTTGAGACGAGTCAACGAGGGCGCATGACAAACCTGGAAATCATCAAAGGCATCTACCAAGGAAACGCAGAGCAAATCGCCAAGAACCTGCAAGCCGCGCTGGCGCCAAAGTTCGAATGGATTGAGGCCGCAGGCTTCCCCTATGCCGGGACCTTCCACAACCTGGACGAGCTTGCGAAGAACGTGTTTGTCCGCCTGTCCACCGAATGGATCGACTACCGCGCCGATGCCGAAAGCTTCTATGACGCCGGCGACACCATCATCGTGACCGGCTACTATCGCGGCAATTACCGCAAGACCAACGGACGCATGGACGCAGCTTTTGCCCACATCTGGACGCTGGAAAATGGCAAGATCGTGAAATACGTGCAAAACGTGGACACGAAGAAAGTCTGGGACGCCATCGAAGGCGTGTGATATCTACACTACAATGCTTTCACAATCGCAGAGCGAAGGAAAACTTATGCCTATCCGGAATCGCCGCAAGTCATTCATCTCATTCCTGCTGTTGATGATTGTGGGGACAGTTCTTAGCGGACGGATTTCCGCCCAGACACCGGCGCAGAGTGCGCCCGCGTCGGCGTGCGCGCAGAAATTGGATCGGCTGCTCGCTACCTCTTCATACGTTTACAAAGCGCACAGAAGCGACGTCTGGTCCATTGCCTTCGATAAAGAGAGCTTGAAGGATTTCAAAGTGGTGGTTTCGACGGACAACAACGACATGGTCGTGATCTTTGTGATCGTTGCGCCAAAAGCGCGGCTGAACCTTACTCTGGAGTTCATGCAGACTCTGCTGCATGCCAACCATGACTTCGACTTCGTGAAGATCGGCACCGACAACGATGGTGACCTGTTCGTGCGCGCGGACAGCACTTGCCGGCTGCTTGACCTTGCCGCGTTAAAAGCCAGCATCGAGCAGGTGGCAAGCAGCGCCAATGAGCTTCATGGGCGCGTCAAAGGCTGGATCTCAGCCGACAAATAGCTGATGGCTTTGATCTAAGAAGCGACCCTCAGGGCTTTCACCCTACGGCTCCGCCAACGCCCGGTGCACCAAATGGACGGCAATGGCGCCTTCTCCCACAGCGGACGCCACGCGCTTTACATTCCCTGAGCGAACGTCGCCCACCGCAAACACCGCAGGCAGACTGGTTTCCAGCATTTGCGGCGGACGCGGGAGTGGCCATGCGGAAGGCGGGACCAGACCGGTGGACGCATCCAGATCGCGTCCGGTGAGAATGAATCCCGTGTCGTCCATGGCCACGCAGCCGCGCAGCCACTCGGTCCGCGGGGACGCTCCGGTCATCATGAACACGTGGCCGATATCATGCGTTGAAGTTTCGCCTGTGGCCCGGTCAAGCCATGTGACGCGTTTGAGTAGCGTGTCGCCTTCGAGGGCGGTAATTTCGGTCTGGTAATGCATTTCAATCGCCGGATTGGTTGTGATGCGCTGGATCAAGTAGCGCGACATGGTGTCCGACAGACTGTCGGACCGGACCAACATGTGCACTTTGCGTGCGGTCTGCGCGAGAAACACAGCGGCTTGTCCGGCAGAGTTTCCTCCGCCCACCACGATTACATCTTCGTTTACGCAGAGCTGCGACTCCATAAAGGTGGCGTCGTAATAGATTCCCTGGCCTTCGTACATCGTGAGATTATCAATGGCCGGCTTGTTGTATTGGGCCCCGCTCGCAATGATCACGGCGCGCGTGGCGAGCGCAGTGCCGTTATCGAGGACCACTTCGTACGGACGCCCCTTGCACTTGAGCTGAACCACGCTGTGGGCCACCAGAAACTTGGCGCCAAATTTCTGGGCTTGCGCGATGGCCCGCGCCGCCAGTTCCTGGCCGGAGATTCCGGTGGGAAATCCCAGATAATTTTCAATCTTGGAACTTGACCCCGCCTGCCCGCCAGGTGCCTCCATCTCAATCACCAGAGCATCCAGACCTTCCGAAGCCGCGTAAACAGCGGCCGCCAGCCCGGACGGCCCCGCGCCCACAATAATCAAATCGCGCACCTGAGTCAGATTAATGCTTACGTTCAACCCCAGGCAGTCCGCCAATTCCTGTGTTGTGGGGTTGCGCAGCACGGTGCGGCCACCGCAGATCACGACCGGAACGTCCTCGGTCTTCACATGGAAACGCTCCAGCAGTTCCTGCGATGTCTTGTCCGTATCCAAATCTACGTAGTTGTAAGGGTAAGAATTCCGGGCAAGAAACTCGCGTATGCGCAGCGTACTGGCACAGTGGCGCGAACCCATCAGGATGAGATTGCCATGACCGCCGCTGATCAGCGCAATCCGGCGCAGGATGAACGCCCGCATGAAAATCTCGCTCAGTTCAGCGTCTTTCGCCACCAGCGACCGCAATCCTTCGCCCGTGATTTCAAGAAACTCGCCGCCTTCGGTGACGCGTCCGCGCACCAGGCAGTGTTGCCCGGAGATCATCATGATTTCGCCGGTGAACTCGCCCGGGCCGTGTGTCGCGATGGGGTGCTCGCCCTTCAGGTCCGGCTGCACGATCTCCATGCCGCCGGAAAGCAGGACAAAGAATGGGACATCTGTATCGCCGGGTTGAAATAGTATTTCGCCCGGTGCGACCTTGCGCAACTTGCTGCCAGGACGCAGCCGAGCAATCTGGGCCGCGGTCAACACGGGAAAGGCTTGGGTACGGGCGTCGAGCGCACTCGGTGCAGGCCAGGAAGACATGAGTTTTTCCCTTCAGGTCGGATCGACAACTGTGAATAGTAGATGACGCAGGCAGACGTTTGGCTTCAATTGCGCTAACGGGGTGCTTGCTTCGCCCGCTCATACTTTTCAAGGCGTTCTGCAAGGCTTTTTCTGGTGGCATCGTCGGATTGAAGAGCCAGGGCTTTCTTCTCCGTCAGGACAGCGTTCGCGTAATCACCGTTGACATAGTAGGCTTCCGCCAAGGTATCCAAGGGGTGGGCATTCGTTGCGTTCTCAAGCGCCACGGCTTGCAGGGCATATTCCAAAGCTTTTGAGCGGTTGCGGAGGGTTGCATCACTTGCTGTTGCATAAAGCCAGGCCAGATTGTTGAGCGCTGGAACATACTTGGGATTGAGCCGGAGCGCAGCCTGGTATTCAGCGATGGCCTCGCTGAGATTTCCCTTCGCTCGGAGTGCGACGCCGAGATTATGGTGTGCCATAGGATTGTTGGGATTGAGCCGGAGCGCAGCCTGGTATTCAGCAATGGCCCCGTTCGCGTCGCCCTTGGCATAGAACGCGTTGCAGAGATTGGTGTGCGCATTAGCGTGATTGGGATTGAGCCGGAGCGCAGCCTGGTATTCAGCAATGGCCCCGTTCAGGTCACCCATCTCATAGAACGTGACGCCGAGCCTGTTGTGCGTCTCCGCTGTTTCTGTCTGCTGCGCATAACTGCACGAAACTGCCATCATGCACAACAAAGCAATACCGGCCGCACATCTCGTCGCGCCCTGGCACATTGCGAACAATGTTGACAAGGTAACCTGCTTCATCGAGGGGCATTTTCCTTTACAGCTCTCGAACTTTCTTCAACAACAAGTCTACCGCCGCTGGCAGATTCAATGAGATCAATAGTAGACACGTGGAGACCCACGGCACGCCGGGGCAGGCTCGAATTCTTGACCCTCTACCGTGGCCCTTGGGAAAGCTCGCGAGCTTTAGCAAACTTTTCCTCAGCTTCGTCGTCCTTTTTCTGGTCTCTGAGCACGTTGCCCCAGTTGTTGTAAGCAGGCGCAAGTTTCGGATCGAGCTCGATGGCCTTCTGATACTTGGCCACAGCTTCCTCGTACTTTTTCTGGTAATAGAGCACGCGACCCCAGTTGTTATAAGCGTCAGCGTTTTTCGGATCAAGCTCGATAGCTTTCTGATACTTGGCCACGGCTTCCTCGTACTTTTTCTGGTAATAGAGCACGCGACCCCAGTTGTTATAAGCAGGCGCAAGTTTCGGATCGAGCTCGATGGCCTTCTGATACTTGGCGACCGCTTCGTCGTATTTTTTCTGTTCAGAGAGCACGACGCCCCAGTTGAAGTAAGCAATAGCATCTCTGGGGTCAATCTCGATGGCCTTCTCATATTTGGCGACTGCTTCGTCGTACTTGTTTTGTTGAGTGAGCACGACGCCCAAGAAATTGAAACCGGCCGCTACGTGGCTGCGATCCTCGGACGGATCTTGAATCATACGCTGAACAAGTTCGACGGCTTTCTCGACCTCACCGTGGCCGTATCGATATACGGCCAGTATGTACGGATTGACCTGCCCCAAAATCATTTCCGCCGTGCCTTGCGCCAGGACATCAATGTCGTCGGTGCCTACGACGAGACTCACGGCATGACTCCTGTTTCGACCTTGCGTGATATAGACAGTGGCCTTGACTTGCGCCTTGGTCGCGGGAGATTCAGCACTTGCAAGAGCAACAATGTCGCCGCTGACGTGCTTTAGATAGATTCCAAAAACGGCTCGGGTTACTTCAACGAGCGTTTTTAAACCTAGTTTTGTCCCCGGTATTTCTACATCCGGTGTTGACCCCTCATCGTGCAGCGATGTGAGGTTGTCCTTTTTCATCCGGGTCTGCGCGTTTGTTTCAATTTGGAGGATTGCGTCACTAATCCGGTTGGCCACGATCTCAGGCGTGAGTCCAGCCTCCTCAAAATGTTTGGGAACGCTAAAGGGTTCAATGATGAGAGCGTCGCGAGTGAGTTCGCGGTAAATATAGAAGAGCACGGGCAGAACAAACAGAGCTAGCACGATGCGATTCAAGGTAAGTTGCTCGCGAAGGTCTTTCAGGAAGCCGATTAGGCGCGAAAGGAGACTACGGTGTGCCTCAACATGATTGGGATTGAGCCGGAGCGCAGCCTGGTATTCCGCGATGGCCCCGTTCAAGTCGCCCTTGGATCCGAGCGCATTGCCGAGAATGTTGTGGGCATGAGCATCGTTGGGATTGAGCCGGAGCGCAGCCTGGTATTCAGCGATAGCCCCGTTCAAGTCGCCCTTGTTATAGAGCGCATTGCCGAGATTGATGTGATTCTCCGCGGTTTCTGTCTGTTGCGCATAACTGCATGAAACCGCAATCATGAACAACAAAGCAATACAGGCCGCACGTCTCGTCGCACCTTGGCACATAAAGATCACTCGCAACATTCTTCGCAACAAGGCAACCTGCTTCATGAGGAGCATTTTCCTTTACAGCTCTCGACCTTCCTCAAAACAAGTGTACTGCCGCTGGCAGATCCAATGAGATCAATAGTAGACACGAGGAGACGCACGGCCCCCGGAGTGGCCTGTGAACCGGCTACTGCTGCCAGCCTCCCCCGAGCGAGCGGTAGAGCTGGACAAACGAATTCAGTTCATTCAATTGCGCCTGCGTCAGATTAAGCTCGGCGGACAAGAAATTGGTCTGGCTGGTCAGCACTTCCAGGTAGCTTGTCGCCCCGCCTTTGTAGCGGATATCCGAAAGACGTGCCGCATCCTGGGCCGCATCGGTCAAAAGTTGCTGTTGTTGCCGGAATTCCTGGTTCTTCGTGTACGCAATCAGCGAGTCGGAAACATCGCGAAACGATTGCTGGATAGTTTGCTTGTAAACCAGCACCGCTTCCTCTTTCTGCGCCTCCGTGAGCTTCACGGTTGAGCGGGTGCGTCCTGCGTTGAAAATCGGTTGCGTCAGCGCTCCACCAAGACTGAAGAATCCCGCTGGTCCGGTAAACAGGTTGGTAAGTGCCGGGCTCTGCAAACCGCCATCGCCGGTCAGAGTAATCTGCGGAAAGTAGGCCGCCTTGGCAACGCCGATTTGCGCGTTGGCAGCCACGAGTTGCTGCTCCGCCTGGCGAATGTCCGGACGCCGCTCCAGCAGCGCGGATGGCAACCCGGCCGGGACTTGCGGGGCGTGCGGTTGCTCCGTCAACTTCAGTCCTCGCGCTATCGGCCCCGGGTTTTTCCCGAGCAGAGTGCTCAGCAGGTTTTCCTGCTGCTCAATGCGCCGTTGCAGGTTCGGCACCTGCTCGGCAGCGGTGTACACAAGCTGTTCCGCCTGGCGCACATCGAGCATGGAAGTCGCTCCATGGTCGGCGAGTAGCTGGGTCAGCTTGAGGGAGTCTCGCCGCGAAGCCAGCGTGCGTTGTGAAATCTCCAGTTCAAGGTCGAGTTCCCGCAGTTGAAAATAAGCTGTGGCCACATCGCTGACCAGTGTGCTCATGACCTGCTTTCGCGCCCACTCGCTGGCCAGCAGATTGGCGCGGGCCGCTTCCGTGGCGCGCCGGTACTTTCCCCAAAAATCAAGCTGCCAGGCGGCGGACAAACTCAACTGCCCCGCGCTCCCGTTAGTCGCCACGGGCTGTACAGGCTGTGCCGCGTTGCGCTGCACATCAACCGACGCCCCGGCATTGATCTGCGGAAACTGGTTGGATCGGGTAATCCCCAACTGCGCCTGTGCTTGAAGAATCCGCGTTGCGGCAATGCGCACGTCATAGTTCTGCTCGATGGCCGTGCGTTCGAGTTGTTGCAACTGCGGGTCTTGAAAAACGTCCCACCATTTCTGGTCGGCCAGTGAGGCGGCTTCAGTCTTGCCCGCATTCTCTTCGTCAATGCCACGATGAGCAACAGGAACGTCAACGTCCGGACGTTTATAACGCGGGCCAACCGCACAACCTGTAATGGCGAGAAATGACGATAGCAAAGCGATGGCAGTAATTCTTTTCATTGTGGTCCTAATCGTGAGCTCCGGTCGGTGACGGATCAGGCATGGCCGGCGCTGGCGTCCGCGAAGTGCGCCGCGTTCGTGCCGCGATCTTTTCCACCACCACAAACAGCATCGGGATAATAAAGATGGCAATACAAGTCGCGGCCAGCATGCCGGTGATGACCACCGTGCCCAGAATGCGCCGCCCCGCTGCGCCCGATCCGGACGCAATCCACAAAGGCACGCAACCCAGAATGAATGCGAACGAGGTCATGAGAATCGGCCGCAGGCGAAGCTTGGCTCCGGCGAGTGCGGCCTCCACCAGATCTCTTCCTTTTTCATGCTCGATCTTGGCGAACTCCACAATCAGAATTGCGTTCTTGGCGGAGAGACCAATCAGCATGATCAGCCCGATCTGCGCGTACACGTCGAGATCAAAATGGCGCAGCTGCAACCCAAGAAATGCGCCAAACACCGCAATGGGGACCGACAGCAGAACAGAAAACGGCAGCGCCCAGCTTTCATACAGCGCGGCCAGAATCAGAAATACCAGTAACAGTGATAGCGCAAAAATAGGGCCAGCCGCACCGGAAGCTTTTCTTTCCTGGTATGAGAGATCGCCCCAGTCATATCCCATGTCCGCGGGAAGCGTTTCTTTCGCTACCTGCTCGAGCGCGTCCATGGCCTGGCCCGAGCTATAGCCGGGCGCAGCGGTCCCCAGCACTTGTGCAGCGCGATACAGATTGAAGCGGTTGGTGTATTCGGGACCGGTCGTTGGTTTGGTGGTCACCACCGCTGAAAGCGGGACCATGCCGCCTTTGCTGCTGCGCACGTAGTACTGGCCAATAGCGTCGGTGTTGGCCCGGTCCGCTCCCTCAGCTTCGACGAACACTTTCCATTGCCGTCCGAACCGGTTGAATTGGTTCACGAACAGGCCGCCGAGAAAGGCCTGCATGGTCTGGTACACGTCGCCCACCGCGACACTTTGTTTCAGCACCTTATCGCGGTCCACGTCCGCATAGATTTGTGGAATGTTCGTTGCGAACGAAGCGTTCACGCCCTGGAGTTCGGGACGTTTGCGCGCGGCCGTCAAGAATTTCTTGAGGTTCTGGTCGAGATAATCCACCGATCCGCCGCTACGGTCCTGCAGCCAGAAAGAAAAACCACCGGCAGATCCAAGACCTGGAATCGCCGGCGGCATAAAACCGAAAGCGTTGGCCTCGGGCACGTCGGAAGCAAGCTGCTTGTTGAGTTTCTCCACAATCTGCCTGGCCTCAAGCCCGTTTGAGCGGCGCTCATCCCACGGCTTCAGCGCCACGAAGAAGAAACCGTTATACGACGATGCCACGCGCGTCAAAAGGCTGAAGCCCGCCACGCGGCTCACGTACTGCACGCCTTCGGTCCTGGCCAGAATCCCTTCAATTTTCTGGCACACCTGGTCCGTGCGTGCCAGGGAGGCCGCCGGAGGAAGCTGGGCATTCAGCAGGAAGTATCCATAATCTTCCTCGGGAAGAAAGCTGGTCGGCAGCTTGCGGCCGACCACGCCGTCAATCAACACAAATCCGACCAATATCAAAACGCCGATCACTGCCTTGCGAATCAGGATGTTGCTTACGTTGCCATATCCTCTGGTGGCTTTATCAAACCCGCGGTTGAACGTCGCAAAGAATCGCGCCAGCGGCGAATTCGATTTCTTTCTCGGCCGCAACAGCATGGCGGACAAGGCCGGCGAAAGCGTCAACGCATTGAACGCCGAGATCAATACCGAGATCGCGATGGTGACTGCGAACTGCTTATTCAACCTGCCCTGAATCCCGCTCATGAAGGCGATCGGCACAAACACCGAGGACAAAATTAGCGCGATGCCGATGACCGGACCCGACACTTCCCTCATCGCCTGAAGAGTCGCGTCCCGTGGACTCATTCCTTCTTCTATGTGGTGCTCCACGGCCTCCACAACGACGATCGCGTCATCCACGACGAGTCCTATGGCCAGCACTAGCCCGAACAAAGATAAAGTGTTGATGGAAAAAGCCAGAAATGGAAAGAACGCAAACGTTCCGATGAGCGAAACCGGGACAGCGATCATCGGAATCAATGTCGCTCTCCAGTTCTGCAAAAACAGGTAGACGACAAAAATCACCAGCACCATGGCTTCCGTCAAAGTGAGAACGATTTCCTTGATTCCCTCTCGCACCGGCCGCGTAGTGTCCAGCGAAGTCACATAATCCAGATCGGCGGGAAAGCGCTGCTTCATCCCGTTCATTACCGTCTGCACGCCGTCGGCAACTGCGATGGCGTTTGATCCCGGCGCCTGGAACACTACGATGATGCATGTCGGCTTGCCGTTCATACGTGCTACTTGCTGGTAGTTCACAGCACCCAACTCGATTCGCGCTACGTCTTTCAGTCGCACCAGCGAGCCATCCGGATTGGAACGCACCACAATCTCGCCGAACTGGTCGGCTGTGATCAGTCTGCCCTGCGCCCGCACCGTGTACGTCATTTCATTGCCCGGTGGCGCAGGCTCCGCACCGACCTGGCCCGCGGGGTTCACGTTGTTCTGCTGCTGGACGGCTTTCGTTATGTCTGGGACCGTGAGCCCAAGCTTGGCGAGGACGTCGGGCTTGATCCAGATACGCATTGCATAGTCGCCGGCCCCGAATACCCTGACTTCGCCCACGCCAGGTATGCGGTAGAGTGCATCGTTAATATTGATGTTGGCGTAATTCGCCAGGAACAGCGAGTTGTACGAACCCTTGGGTGAATACAGCGCCACCAGCATCATGGGGAAGCCCGTGGATTTGCGCAGCGTCACGCCGAACTGGTTTACGTCGGGCGGAAGATTGGGTTGCGCCTGTGCCAGACGGTTCTGCACGTTGACTTGGTCGGTAGTGGGATCGCTTTCAACGTCGAACGTCACGGTCTCTTGCAGGGTACCGTCATTGGCATTGGTGGACTGCATGTAGAGCATGTTGTCCACGCCGTTGAGTTGTTGCTCCATCGGCGTGGCTACCGATTGCTCAATGGTGGTGGCATCGCCTCCGGTGAACGTTGTGCCGACGATGATCTGCGGTGGAACGATCTGCGGGAACTGCGCCAGCGGCAGCTTGCCCATGGAGACGAGCCCAGCCAACACCGTGACAATGGAAATTACCATTGCCACGATCGGACGGTTTACAAAAAATTTGGCCATCGGCCGCCTGCCCTTCTGTTACAGGTTCGCTGCTTTGGGTGTTACGACGGTGCCTTCTCTCACTTTTTGCAGGCCCTCGACAACCACGCGTTCTCCGGGTTTCAATCCGTCTTGAATGATCAACATCTTCCCAATCGTCGGTCCTACTTTCACCGGACGGAGGTTCACTTTGTTGTCAGCGCCCACGACTGCCAGTTGAAAACTTCCTTGCAATTCAGTCACAGCACGTTGCGGCACCAGTAGCGCTGATTTTTGCGTCCCCATCTCCGCCACCACGCGGCCAAATTGCCCGGGACGAAGAAGGTTGTTAGGATTGGGAAACGAACCTACAACCCGGATCGTTCCAGTGTTCACGTCAACCTGCCGGTCCGCCAGCAGGAACACTCCCTGTTGCGGAAATGTGGTTCCGTCAGAGAGCACGAGTTTCAGCTTTACGCCTTTCCACGCGTCCTGCTGAGGACCACTGTGGCTTCCACCTTGCGACACCATGTACTGCTGCTCGCTGATCGAGAAATATGCTTTGATCGGATTCACCTGCGAGACCGACGTCAGCACAGTCGTGTTGCTTACCAGGTTGCCGATCTGCGTTTGCGCGATGCCGGCGATTCCGTCAATCAACGACGTGACCTTGGTGAATCCGACATTGAGCTGTGCCTGCTCCACTGCCGCGCGTGCTGTCTCCACCGCGGCCTTGGCTCCCAGTTCAGCTTGAATGTCGTTGTCCATCTGACTCTGAGCAATTGCGCGGGCCTCGGCCAGCGGTGTGTCGCGCTTCACGTCCTGTTGGGCTTTACCCAGCGCTGCTTCCGCCTGCGCCAGTTGCCCTTTCATCTGGTTCAGGATCGCCACAAATGGCCGCGGATCAATCTCAAAAAGCACCTGCCCTTTGTGCACGTACGAGCCTTCTTTGTAATCCTGCTTTGTCAGGTAGCCTGCAACTCGCGGTTGGATCTGCGCGTTTACATAACCATCCAGCGTGGCCGTCCATTCGCTGACGATGGGAACATCTTTCTGCAAAACATCCGCTACCTCGACCTCGGGTGGTTTGGATGGAGGAGCTGCCGTCACACCTTTGCAGCCGACGAGTGCCAGAAGTGCGAACAAGAAAAGAACACTGAGGCCGGTCCGCACGGGCGCGTTAGTCAATGCGGAATTCGCAAGTCGAATACTCAAGGTTGAAACAGGCGGCTGCATCTCAGTGGTCCTTTCTTCTTTCAGCTTGCTCGTAACGCGGCATAAACAAAGTTCATCAGAAAGTCGGCATCTTCGCGGGCTGTGGTGTTCGGCATGGTAGCCAGACGGCGCTGCAAAGCGCCTGTGGTCAGATCGGCGATCGTCCACGCCAGAACTTCCGCCGGCCAGCGCCGAATCTGGTTGGTGGAAATTGCGTCGTCAATCGCGACGGTGAGCATTCGCACCGGCTCGCGCAGCCACTCCCGAGCCTTGGCCTTGCTCAGCACCGGAGACCCGAAGGGCTCGATGAACATGATGCGGAAAAAATCCCGGCGCTCCTCACAATAATCAAATCGCGCATTGATGTAGGCCGCGATCTTCTCCAGCACGGTCCCGGCTGCTGCAATCTCTTCCAGCGTAAGCCTGTGCAAGGTTTCCAGATCGTTCGCCAGCACCGCGTTGTAAATGAGCTCTTTTGAGTCGAAGTAAAGGTAAACAGTACCCTTCGCCATGGCCGCTTGGGCTGCGATCTCGTCCACTGTGCTCGCCACATATCCCTTTTCGGCAAAAACTTTCCGGGCAGCAGTAATGATTTCCGATTGGCGGAACTCGGAGACTACCTGCTTCTTCAATTTGGCGGGCTGTGCTAATTCCGACATGGAATGACTCAATAGTATAAAAAAATGACTTTACGGTCAATCCAGATTCATTTGCCTGCGTCTCATGTATTTACGAAGCCGGTTTGACAGTAACAAATCACCCTCTTACACTTCGATATATGAAGACAAGCAGCGATTCCGAGTTGGTAAAGATGCCAGCCTCTTTGCTAGCCGAAGTGCAGGACGCGGCAAGTGAAGAACACCGCACCCGTGAAGAACTGGTGTGCGAGGCAGTCGAGCGCTACCTGAAGGACCGCCGCTGGCAGCGGCTTCTTGCTTACGGAGAACAGCAGGCCCGTTCGTTAGGGCTGAGCGATGCTGACGTGCCCCGCCTTATCGAAGAATACCGTCGCGAATGCCACCAGAGCCGCCCTACCTCGCTTTTGCTTTACGAAAGAAGTCCCCACTCGCCCACGGTAAACAATGATCTCAAGAAAATAGAGCGCAGGCCGAGCAGATAAAACTCGTCCCGTGAAACACCTTGCGACGCTCCGAAGCGAGCTCCGGATGACTTTAGCTTTTACGCGAGGCAGTCACACATGACGCGGATACTGTAATTTCGTTGTCTTGCTGATTGAAATGTAACTGCAGCAGGCTAACATTGGGTCGGTCAACAATTGCTTCATTAAACACCTGCAGATATTTAGGGTTAGCTGGCAGCGTGTGCTGCTCTATGTCCCATGCAGACACGACGCCTGCAACATGATCCGCCACCCTAAGATGGGCATCACACCACAACGGACTCCCTCCTTCGGCTTCACCGCATACTCCAAGGATTTCAGGGCCTCGCCATCCTTGCATCAGCCTTTGACAACAAGCCGATACATCTATGCCATAAAACCATTTCGCAATACTTTGGTGGGCGGCTGTAATGCTATCCCTATCCGAGAACCACCCAACCGCTTCTGCGCGCACCTGCTTGCAAATCAGCAACGTAAGAAAAGCTGCGAAAGTAGTGGCCAAGATAATATTCTCGAGCAGCCGGACATTAAAGGACGATGACGCCGCCTTGTTCCGCATTGCTTTGAATTGACCAATCACTTTTTTGTGAGTTTCCGCGCCGTCACAACTTTCCAGCATCGCAATGCTCTGATCCATCATCTGACGCAGTGTTGCGATGTTGGGGACAATCTTTCTGGAAGGGTTGACGATGAAACAGAAATTGAATAGACGCTCGTCGGCCAGTAGCCGCAACATAGAATCGTCTACGACTCCTGTGTCCTTGAGGTCTTTCGTTGCGATTGCTGCAAAGTCGGCGTTCAGGGGATCGAGATGAACTCCTCCGGGCATCAAAGAGAACGCAAACGTATCATTCGGGCGGCCCGGATGCCCCAAGACATAGTCAGAAAACATCAGCCACTTGGTCGTCGGCTGTCGTTTCACATACTCCGTGAAAGCTGGCTCAACCTGCTGCGTTATGGTGCTGTCGAGACAGTCGATTATCATCTCGGGTAACATTAAGGTTACGGCATTTCCTCTTGCTGTTTTAGAGGTTGCTCAAATGATAATTGCGGGTACACTGTAAGGAATTACCCGTCCGTAAGTCCAAGGAAAAATGGTAGGCACGAGGAGACTCGAACTCCTGACCTCTACCGTGTCAAGGTAGCGCTCTAACCAACTGAGCTACGCGCCTACAGGTGGGCAAATTCATTTTACCGCATTCGCTGGTTTCTTGGCGCGAGAACACCTCGATGCGAGTCTTATTGCACACCGAATCGCTCAAAAGTCCATGTGCATGCGCACCGAGGGCACAATCACCGGTCCACGATCACGGTTGTATCCGGGGTTCACGATGTAGGAGCCCCCCAGCGCATAGAACAGGCCGCGCCATGCGTGAAGGTTGTAATACGTCTCCAGGATGTTTTCCCGGCCATAGTTCAGATTTCCGTCGCCCAGCAGGAAGCCCTGGCCGCCGTCTTTCAAATAGAGCTGGTGGTCTTTCTTGATGGCGTTGCTGACGAACGCCACGCCGACTTTATCGAACTTCCGTCCCCAGCGACGGCCGCCATAATCACCGCCCACGGTGATGGTCTGGTCTACTTCCGTGTACGCAAATGATTCCTGCTGCCCTTCGTTCCATCCAAAACGCGCGAAGGCGCGCAGATTGCCGGTGATCTGCTGTTCGGTATTGAATCCAAAACCATATTTAACCGCGCCGAAGTGTTCGTGCTTGACGATGTCGGGCACAGAGTCCTGTCCGGCAACAAAAGCATTGACCGCCTCGCGGTAATTGCCCATGTGCGCATGGTTCACGTAACTGAGAATGCGGATTGCGCCCGGCTTCTTCCACCAGAATCCTTTTCGCAACTCGAATTCCATGTTCTCACCGCGCGCGCGATGAAGGTTCCAATCGAGATTAATGCCGTTGGCGACTGTGGGCATCAGCATCACTCCATAGCGCGCCGCCCAGATTCGGTCCTGGTACTCGATGATTGCGCCGAAGCTATAGCCGCGTGTATCTGCGGCGTAGTCATAGGCTCCGTTCTGGTCGATGGCCCAGTTCGTAAACTGGAGATGACTGTCACTGCCGACCGAGTTCAAATCGAACGAGTCGGGCACGCTCATTTTGCCGACGCGGATATCGAGACGACGGACCGGCACTTCCGTCGCCAGACTCAGCGGCCCGCGGGTTGCCGGGACTGTTTGTTGGCTCAGCGGAATGATCTGGTGCAACTCCACTCGGGAGACATAAGGCACCGTTGACAGGGTCGTATTGCGGACAACATCAAGGTTGGTAATACCCCCCAGTCCCAGCGCCTGGCTGAGGCCGCGTCCTCCGGCGCTCTCAAAGTCCAACAGAAATTCCGTGTACTTGTGCGTGTGCGGCACCTGCAGGCCGAGAAACACCGTTCCCAGCAGCGATGTCTTATACTCACCAACGTTGCTCAGGCTGTTGGGCCCGGAATAGAGAGCATGAAAATTCGGATGTGCCTGGAAAATGATGTTTCCCTGCCCCGAGATCCAAAATGGCCAGTGATCGGAATGGGGAACTGTTGTGGGCGATCCGTTTGTATCACTGTTTGTGTCGGGCTTGTCGGCGGGCGGGCCGCTATCGGGTTTTTGCGTTTGCGAAGTTTCCGTAACTACTAGAAGTTCAGAGTCCGGGGCGCGAGCGATGGTCAACGGTGGATTGCCGGACACGGCTTGCCCGCAGGCCACTGGAGCCAGGGCTGCAAGTAGGAATGTCAGAAGCACGCGCACCAACCATGCCCTCCCAAAGTACCTGCCACATCAAGATATCTTATACTATACTGTGCTCAGTATATGTTATATTTCTGTTAATTAAGCCGGACGCAGGGGAGGACCACCGTTGAGTCACATTACCGGAGCCCAGAAAGAACTGATTTCGCGCATCAATCGCATCCAGGGTCAGCTCGATGGCATCAAGGACGCCGTGCAGCAGGACCGGGATTGCGCCACGGTACTGCAGCAAGTGGCCGCATGCCGAGGGGCCATCAATGGCCTCATGGCTGAAATCATGGAAGGCGAAATCAAGGGACACGTGCTCAGCCGCAATGCCAAGGCCAACTCTTCCGAGGCCAAGGCAGCCGACCAACTGGTTGAGGTTTTGCGCAGATACCTTAAATAAGAACCTATACTCGTAGCAGTCTAGGTTTGGCTGCCCTGGCCGTGATTGAGTCTGCTATCCTTTGCGCCATGATTCGCTTTGCGTTCCTCGTCGTTCTGACGTTAACTCTACCAGCGCCTCCTCGCGACTTACGCGTACAAGGACAGCGCATCAGCCAGCATTTGCAGGCGCTCTCCCAGTTCGGAAAGAACCCTCAGGGCGGCGTGAGCCGAGTTGCCTACAGTGACGCTGACCTTGCGGGACGCCAGTATGTGATGGGCCTGATGCGCGAAGCGCAACTTGAGGTCACGGTTGACGCTGTCGGGAACATTGTTGGCTCACGCGCGGGCAACGATCCTTCGCTGAAGCCGCTGCTGATTGGTTCGCACATTGATTCCGTTCCCGAAGGCGGCAACTATGACGGCACCACCGGCTCACTCTCCGCCATCGAAGTGGCCCAGATGCTGGCGGAACGCCACGTGACTCTGCGACATCCGGTGCAGGTCGTCATCTTTCAAAATGAGGAAGGCGGCACCGTGGGCAGCCACGCTATCGGCGGCGGACTCGATGACAAACTGCTCAACTCCGTTTCCCAAAGTGGGAAGACCATACGCGACGGCACACGCTTCATCGGCGGAGACCTGGCGTTGCTCGCACAAGTGCAGCGCCCGCCTGGAAGCATTGCCGGATACCTTGAACTACACATCGAGCAAGGCGGCACGCTGGAGAAAAGCAAGATTAATATCGGAGTCGTCGAAGGGATTGTCGGTATCCTTCACTCCGAAGTCACCATTGAAGGCTTTGCCAACCACGCCGGCACAACTCCCATGGACCAGCGTCATGATGCGATGCTTTCCGCAGCCAGATTTGTTGAGCGTGTGAACCAGATCGTTACCAGCATCGATGGACGGCAGGTTGGCACGGTGGGCTGGCTCAAGGCCCAGCCCGGAGCGTACAACGTGATTCCCGGAAAGGTCACGCTGGGCCTGGAACTGCGCGATCTGGATGAAATCAAGATTCTTGCCATGTTTAACCGAATCCGCGCGGAAGCCGCGATGATTGGCCAGCTCAACGACACGCACTTCAGCTTCAGCGATCCCACTCTGATCCACCCGGCACTGACCGACAAGCGTTTCCAAAAACTCATTGACGACACCGCCAAAGAATTGGGTCTGACCACGAAAGTGCTGCCCAGCGGCGCTGGTCATGATGCCCAGGAAATTGCGGAAATCGGCCCGGTGGGCATGATCTTTATTCCCAGCATCGCCGGAATCAGCCATTCACCCAAGGAGTTCTCCCGCCCGGAGGACATTGAGAACGGCGCAAATGTCCTGCTGCAAGCGCTGCTGAAGTTGGATGAATTGCCCTAGCGGGCGGCCAGCTGTTCCAAAATCTGCGGGCCTAACTGCGAGACGCTGCCTGCGCCGAGCGTGATCACCATATCTCCACTCTGGGCTTTGGCGACTACCTGGCGTATCGCGTCGTCAAAGGAAGGGGCATAGTGCGCTTCTTTGTTTCCGAGATGTTGAATAGCGGAAACCACGCGCTCTGCTGTGATGTTCGGGATAGGCGGTTCGCTGGCGGCATAGATATCGAGCACGCAGACGGTATCAGCGTCTGCGAACGCGCCGCCGAATTCGTCTAACAGGTCGCGGGTGCGCGTGTAGCGATGCGGCTGGAAAATCACGTGGACGCGTTTGAATCCGCACTGCCGCGCGGCAGCCAGAGTTGCGCGAATTTCCGTGGGATGATGGCCGTAGTCGTCAATCACACTCACGCCGCTCGCCGTGCCTTTGAGTTGAAAGCGACGATCGACACCGCTGAATTTTTCGAGACCTTCTCGGACTCTGTCCGGCGGTATGTCCAACCCCACGCCCACGGCGACGGCAGCGGTCGCGTTCAACACGTTGTGGTTCCCGGGGACCTGCAGATGAAAATCGCCCAGGGATTTCCCCTTGTACTCCACGCCAAAATGCGAGTAATGGCGGTTAGCGCTGGTGCATTCAATTTGACTGTTGACGATGCGGAAGTCCGAATCCTGGCGCACACCGTAGGTCACAGTGCGGCGCGCGAGTCGCGGCACGAGATTGCGCAGCTGGTCATCGTCATTACACAAGACCAGCATTCCGTAAAAGGGGATGCGGTCCATAAAATCCACAAACGCCTGCTCCACGTCCGGCATGTCGCGGTAGCAGTCCATGTGCTCGCGATCAATGTTGGTCACCACGGCCAGAATCGGAGACAGTTTGAGGAACGAGCGATCACTCTCGTCGGCCTCCGCGACCAGGTATTGCGATTTACCGAGACGCGCGTTGGAGCCCAGGGCGTCCACGCGTCCTCCGACGACGACCGTGGGATCAAGCCCGCCGGCCGCCAGCACTGCTGCAACCATGCTGGTCGTCGTGGTCTTGCCGTGCATTCCCGCAATGGCGATGCCGTACTTCAAGCGCATGAGTTCGGCCAGCATCTCCGCGCGCTGGATCACTGGAATGTGTTGCGCGCGCGCGGCTGTGACCTCAGGATTGTCGCGGGCAATGGCGGAACTCGTCACCACGACTTCCGCGCCGGTAACATTCTCGGCGCGATGTCCGGCAAAAGTAATGGCGCCCAGACCGGCCAGTCGCTCCGTGACGGCGGAGTGCTTCAGGTCAGAGCCGGATACTTTATAGCCCAGCGTGAGCAGGACCTCGGCGATACCGCTCATCCCGATGCCACCGACTCCCACGAAATGGATTCTCTGTATTTTGGCAAACATGTTTTCTGATTAATTCGGAATCAATCTCCCGCCAGTTCCGCGATCATTTCCGCTACTTCTTTCGTTGCGTTTGGATGTGACAACGCCCGAGCTTTTTCTGACATTTGCCGCAAGCGTTCACGATCAGTAAACAGTTCCACGATCGCTTGCGCCAGACGCTGGGGCGTGAGTTCCGCTTCCGGAATCACGCTGGCCGCCCCGGACGCGGCAACGGCTTCCGCATTGCGCAGCTGATGGTCGTCTGCCGCCCGGGGAAACGGAATGAAAATTGCCGGCTTCCCTGCTGCTGTAATTTCCGCCACCGTGCTCGCTCCGGCGCGGCAAATCAATAAATCCGCTTGAGCAAAGGCCTGAGGCATGTTCTCAATAAACGCTGAAACTTCGGCCGATGTCCCGGCACGCGTGTACGCGGCTTGCACATCATTATAGTCACGCTCTCCAGGCTGATGGATTACGTGAAGATTAGGTACTCTGCGCTGCACTTCAGTGATCGCCGCTGTCACCGCTTGATTAATGGCGTGCGCTCCCTGGCTGCCTCCAAAAACCAGCAGCGTGGGATGAGCATCGGCCGGACGTGGAGCAATGTTAAAAAACTCCTGACGCAACGGTACGCCGACGACCCGCGCGTTGCGAAAGTAGCGTTCGGTCTCTTTGAAATGAACAGCCGCCGCCGAAACCCGGCGGCCTACAATCCGGTTGGCGAATCCGGGAACATAGTTTGATTCGAAGGCGAGAGTAGGAATGCGGCCAAGAATGGCTGCGGCCATCGCTGGCCCTGAAGCGTATCCGCCCACACCGACCACCACTTGCGGGCCAAATGAGCGAATAATTTTGCGCGCGTGAAGAATTGCGAGAGGAAGGTCTGCCAGCGTCCGCAGACGGGTGGCCACGCTCACGTTCTTGAGTGCGCCCACCTTGATAAGCTTAAGTTGAAAGCCGGCTTGCGGTACCAAACGGTTCTCAATACCGCGGTCCGTGCCCACGAAAAGAATCTCGGTGCCATACTGGGCCTTCAATTCGCGCGCAATGGCCAGCGCTGGAATCACATGTCCACCCGTCCCGCCGCCGGCAATGAGAATTCGCATTAGAGAGTTACGCTCCGCAGTGCCAGTTTAAACGACAGTCGAGTTCCTCTTTATGTTTGACCATTTTATTTGACCATAGTATACTTTAATGGTCATGCAGGAAATTTCAATCTCCGAATTCAAAGCCAAGTGCTTGGCCATACTCCAACAGGTAAGCAAGACGAAAAAGCCCATTCGTGTGACCCGTTACGGCAAGCCCATTGCTGAAGTGGTTCCCGCTTCGCCAGCCAAAGACCGCACAAACTGGCTGGGATGCATGAAGGGCTCCGGCAAGATTGTGGGAGACATCGTTTCCCCGGTAATCGACCTTGAGGAGTGGGAGGCCTTGCGCGATTGAGGCTTCTCCTTGATACCCACATCTGGCTGTGGAGCCTGCTTGATCCTCACAAGCTTGGTCGCCGCATCCAGCATGAACTCCAGAATGTCCAGAATGAGCTCTGGTTATCATCTATTAGCCTTTGGGAAGCAACCGTGCTGGCCCGTAAAGGCCGCCTGGAAATTCCCGGAAGTCATGATGAATGGCTCCAGCGAGCAATCGCGCGGTTCCATGAGGCCGCCGTGACCCATGAAATCGTACTGGCAGCGGACCAACTCCAAATGCACGGCGACCCCGCCGACCGCTTTCTGGCGGCCACCGCGCAGGTACTTGGATTGACGCTGGTTACCGCAGATGAAAAGCTGCTCGGTCTGGGTAACATCCAAAGCCTGGCCAATCGCTAACCGCTCTTACCTCACTCCGCGTGCTGAGTCACGTTCAGCAGCACGCCAACGCTGGCCAGCATCACGAACAACGATGACCCGCCGTACGAGATGAACGGGAGCGGGATTCCTTTCGTCGGCAGCAGCGCCAGCACCACGCTCATATTGAAGAAGGCCTGCACCACAATCATGGTGGTGATGCCGATGGCGAGGTAGCGACCGAATGCATCGCGAGCGCGCATGGCAGCACGGAAACCCCGCCAGACAAAAACCAGAAACAGAGTCGCAATCACAATGGCGCCAATCATCCCCAGTTCTTCCGAGGCCACGGCGTAGATAAAGTCGGTGTGCGGCTCGGGCAGCCAGAAAAGTTTCTGCTTGCCTTCCATAAACCCAAGGCCGGTAACGCCGCCCGTGCCCACTGCGATCAGCGACTGCGTGATATGAAAGCCGCTGCCCAACGGATCTCTTTCCGGATGAAAAAAGATCACGATACGCGCCCAACGCCAGGGCTTGGACAACAGATATGCGAGCACCGGAATAATGGGTACTAAGGCATAAGCAAAATACCTGAGCCGCATACCGGCCAAATAAAGGACAACAGCCGTGACCGCCAGGCACACCATCGCGGTGCCCAGGTCGGGTTGCGCCACGATCAAACCGGTGAACAGCGCCGCGGGGAAAACGGCCGGCAACAACGTATGCCGCCAATCGTTAACGCTCTTGGCGCGGGCTTCCAGAAAAAAAGCCAGAAAAAGCACCAGCACCGGTTTGGCCAACTCCGAAGGCTGAATAGAAAATGTTGCGATCCGTATCCAGCGGTGCGTGTTGTGTGAACGATCGAGAAACAGCACGGCCACCAAAAGCAGTGTGGTGATTCCCAGAAGAGTAAAGACAATTGCCGGGCGTTTCCAGAAACGGTAGTCCACGTTCATGGTCACGGCCATGGCGACGAGTCCGGCGAGTGCCCAGGCGAGCTGGCGAAACAGGAAATAATATTGTGAGCCGAAGCGCTCGCTGGCCGTCATGGCGGACGCGCTGAACACCATGACCAAACCGATCAGCACCAGGAATAGCGTGGCGGCAAACAACCATTTATCAATGCCAACGCGTTTTGCCACTTATGTCCTGTCCCCCAAGGTGACCGGAACAAGAGAATGGACGAGCTGTTTGAACACGCGGCCGCGGTGCTCGTAATTTTCAAACTGATCAAAACTGGCGCACGCCGGGGCCAGCAGCACAACGTCACCCGGCGCAGCCGAATCGAACGCCTGATGAACCGCGCTTTCGAGCGTGCCGGAATAGACCAGCGGAGTCGCTCCCTTGATCTGTCCGCCGATTTTGTCCGCGGCATCGCCCACCAGGTAAGCGCGTTTGGCGCGCTCACGCAGCAGTGGATTCAGCAGCGAGTAGTCGCTGTCTTTGTCTTTGCCGCCCAGAATAATGTGGATGTTTCCCGGAAACGACTCGAGCGCCTTGATGGTGGCGTCCACGTTGGTGGCCTTGGAGTCGTTGAAAAACGCGACGCCCTTGATGGTCGCCACCGGCTCCAGGCGGTGCTCCACACCATTGAATTCAGACACAGCCTGGCGCACCTGCTGTGCAGTGCTCCCGGCAATCATGCCCACGCACGCCGCTGCCAAAACATTTTCCAGGTTGTGCGCGCCCTTCAGGCGAATGTCAGCGCGATCCAGCACCGGGACATCCTNNCATCCTTGCCGTCTTTGCGAAAGACAATTTGCTCGCCGCGGAGAAACGCTCCACTCTCCACTGGCTGCTTGCGGCTGAACCAGAAAAGTGGACTCTTAGCTTTAGATTTCAACCCGGCGCACGTAGCGTCGTCAGCATTGATCACAGCGAAATCAGCAGCCTGCTGGTTTTCAAAGATTCGCGCTTTCGCGTCCACGTATGCCTGAAATGTGCGATGGCGGTCCAGATGGTCCGGCGTGATGTTCAANNAAACTGGAAATCTCCAGAACAAGGTACGCTTCGGGTGAGGATTGTCCGACCAACGAAATCACTGGAGTGCCAATATTTCCGCCGACTAACGTCTTCTTGCCGCTCTTGGCGAGAATCTCGCCGACCAAAGTGGTTGTTGTTGTCTTCCCGTTCGAACCGGTAATCGCGATGACTTTGCCTTGCAGAAAGCGAAACGCCAGTTCTACTTCGCCGATCACTGGAATACCCAACCGGCGCGCGTGCTGCAGTTGCGGCTGATCCGACGGCACGCCCGGACTCACCACAATCAGGTCCTGGTCGCGAAACGTACGCTCGCCATGCTGTCCGGTTTCAATCGAGATGCCACGGTCCAGAAGCGCTGCGATCTCACTCTGCAATTGAGTTTCTTGTTTGGCGTCGGAAACCGTGACGCGCGCGTCACGCTCCTGCAGAAAAAACGCCGAAGCCGCGCCGGACCTGCCCAGCCCGACGACCAATACTCTCTTGTTCTTTAAGTCCATAGCCATTTCCATTGTGTCACGTTCAACCGCCGATTAACGCAACTTCAGCGTGGTCAGAGCAAAAAGAGCGAAAATCAGGGCCAGAATCCAGAAGCGAATAATGATCTTGGATTCGGACCATCCCATCAGCTCAAAGTGGTGATGCAGCGGCGCCATCTTAAAGATGCGCTTTTTGCGCAGTTTGTAGGACCCCACCTGCAGGATTACCGAAAGACCCTCGAGCACAAAAATTCCGCCAACAAACGGCAGCAACAGCTCCTGCTTAATAATGACCGCCACGGTGCTGATGGCGCCGCCCAGCGCGAGTGAGCCAACATCGCCCATAAAGATTTCCGCCGGGTGCGCGTTGTACCAAAGAAAGCCGATACTCGATCCCACCATGGCGCCACAGAAAATCGTAAGCTCCGCGGTTTGCGGCATGCGCTGCAACTCCAGATACTCAGCGAACACGGCGTGGCCGCTCAGGTATGTCAGAACCGTGAGCGCGCCGGCGGCAATGACCGTGCAGCCAATTGCCAATCCGTCGAGGCCGTCGGTGAGATTGACCGCGTTGCTCGAGAAAACGACCACCAGCATGACCACAATGACAAACGGCGCGAAAGCCAGCGGCCACAGCTGGGGATGATGGCGCAACGCCTCGATGACCATGTCCGGACGAAACTGTTTAATGAACGGGACCATCAACTGCGTAGAGTACTGCTTGCTCGCCGTCAGCGCGACCAGCACCCAGCCAATGACGGCGGCAACGGCAAATTGCAACACCAGCTTCATTTTCGCCGTCAGGCCGAGGTTCCGTTTGTTCACGATCTTCAAATAATCGTCCGTAAACCCAATCGCGCCAAACGCAACAGTCGAGAAAATGACCAGCCATATAAAAGGATTGCTCAGATCAGCCCAAAGAATCGTAGGAATAATGATGGCGATAATAATCAGCACGCCGCCCATGGTGGGCGTACCGGCTTTTTTGTGATGGGCCTGAGGACCGTCTTCACGAATGTACTGGCCAATCTGAAATTGTTGGAGCTTCCGGATGACCGCCGGGCCGATGATCAGTCCCATGAACAGCGCCGTCAGACTGGCAAAGGCCGTGCGAAACGTCACATAGCGAAAAATTCGAAAAGGAGCGAAGTGCACGAAAAGTTTTTGATACAGAAGCCAGTAGAGCAATATTCCTCCTTTTCGAATTAAAACCTTATGCCGGGCGAAGATCTCAACGTAGAGACGTTGCACTGCCACGTCTCACTCGTCGCCGGGACGAGAATCTCAAATCCACGTTTTCTCTGACTCAGTTCCATGTTGTCCCGATTACGCGTTTACGTCGCCCACATTTAGACGCGGCAGTGCCGCGTCTCTACGTTGACATTTTTGCTCGGGCTTGGCATTTACTGCGCAACTTTTCCCTGCAATGCTTCCAGCGCACGCTCCAGCTTCACGCCGCGCGAGGCTTTCAGCAAGACAGCATCTCCCGGACG
The DNA here is from genome assembly GCA_003140235.1 of Acidobacteriaceae bacterium. Classification (GTDB taxonomy): domain Bacteria; phylum Acidobacteriota; class Terriglobia; order Terriglobales; family Acidobacteriaceae; genus Angelobacter. The sequence goes on along the minus strand of PLJN01000016.1, from coordinate 7,665 downwards.
CAACTCGCGCGTCAGCCATTCGCCGGCTTCTTCTGCCGTATCGACAAACTTGTTTTGAACACCAGACGCGCCAGCTTCTTCAGACAACGCCTTGGCCATACCGCTGACACCGATCACCACATCCATTTTCTTTTCCGCAGCATGGCGGCCGCACTCGCGATGGAGAGCTTCCGACGCCTCTCCCAACTCCAGCATTTCACCTGCTACCAGAATATGGCGGCGCGCCTTCATCCCGGCCAGGGCATCAATCATGGCTTTCAACGCGCTCGGATTCGAATTGTAGCAGTCGTTAATAATGACGGCCCCGCCCAGCTCCAGCGTTTGCCCGCGCTTCTCGGCGGGCTGCACCGTGGCCAGCGCCGCGGCAATCTGTGACGGAGAAACTCCTCGCTCCAGTGCCGCAGCGGCTGCGGCCAGTGTGTTATAAATGTTGTGCTCACCCATCAGCGCTACTGTCACAGATTCGCTTACGCTTCCGGCAGCCAATTGGAAGCTTGAGCCCTCAATTCCGTTGCTTCGGATTTCCCGGGCGCAAACATCCGCGGGCCGCCGAATGCCAAACGTCACTACCTTGCCCTTGAAGTCGCGGCCAAATTGAGAAACGTACTCGTCATCGGCATTCAGCACCGCCACGCCGCCCGAGTGCAGACTTTCGATGATCTCGTACTTGGCGCGGGCAATGTCGGCGACCGATTTAAAAAACTCCAAATGCGCCGGAGCCACGTTGGTGACAACCGCCATGTCATGATGCGCGAGTTTGCCCAGCGCGCGAATCTCGCCTGCGTGGTTCATTCCCATCTCCACGACAGCGACTTCATGCTCGGGTTCGAGTTTCAGCAGCTCCAGCGGCAATCCAATATGGTTGTTCAGGTTGCCCGCACTCTTCATCACGCGAAAACGCTGCGCCAACAGGTGCGCAAGGATTTCTTTGGTCGTGGTCTTCCCTGCCGATCCGGTCACCGCGATAAGCGGCTTGCCCCAAAGTCTGCGCGCGGCGGCGCCCAAAGCTTGCAGCGCCTGGAGCGTATCGTCGACAATCAGCAGCCGCTTGGGATCGACGTCAAGTTTCACGTCAGCTTGAACAACCGCGGCCACGGCATCTTTTTTCAGAGCAGCTTGGACGAAATCATGCCCATCAAAACGGTCGCCTTTGATCGCGATGAACAATTCGCCTGATTGCAGTGTGCGCGAATCAATGGAGTAGCCCATCGCAACTAGTTCCTGGTCAATCTCGCCTTGGGCGCTGGTGAACTCAGCAATCCGCCAAACTGGCAGCTTCATGGCTTGCCTCCGGTGTGCTGCGTGTAGCCCATTTGCTCTAAAGCTTCGCGCGCCACCTGGACATCGTCGAAGGGGAAAGTACCTTCACGCGTGGTTTGCGTTTTCTCGTGGCCTTTGCCGGCGATCAGGACCATGTCCCCCGGCTTGGCATCTGCAAGCGCAATGCCAATTGCTTTCTTGCGGTCCGGTTCCACAACGTATTTTGTCTGGCTGCGGGTCAGCCCGGGCAGAGCGTCATGGATGATGGCGAGCGGGTCTTCGCTCCGCGGATTATCTGACGTCAGGACAACAAAATCACTGCCCTGGGCCGCTGCTTTGCCCATCAGTGGACGCTTGACGCGATCGCGATCACCTCCACAGCCGAACACCGTAATCACGCGGCCCTGTGCTCCGGCACGCGAAACAAAATCGCGCGCAATGGACGTAAGATTGCGCAGCGCGTCATCGGTATGTGCGTAATCCACCACAACCGTGTATGGCTGCCCACAATCCACACGTTCAAACCGGCCGGGAACTTGCGTGAAGCTGCTCACGGCTTGCGCAATCTGTTCGAGCGAACAGCCGCGTGCCCAGGTGGCCGCAGCGGCAGCAAGAAGATTCGAAATGTTGATTTTGCCGATCAGCGGAGAACTTATATGAATGTTGTCCTGGGCCGTAACCAGATCAAACTCTGTCCGGTTGGGCTTGAGATCAATGTTCCGCGCGTGAAACTCGCCAACATGAATTCCGTAGCTGATGACTTGTTCACTCGTGTGCTTGCTGGAAGCCAGGAGCGCACGCCCGTATTCGTCATCAATATTAATGACGGCGGCACGCGGCGGTTTGCTGCCGCAACCCCGAAAGAGCATGGCCTTGGCGGCAAAGTAGCTTTCCATATCCTGGTGATAATCCAGATGATCGCGCGTCAGGTTGGTGAACACTGCCACATCATAAGGGATTCCCCACACGCGTCCCTGCTCCAAAGCGTGGGAGGAAACTTCCATCACAACACCCTTCGCGCCAGCGTGGAGCGCTTCGAAAAAAATCTGTTGCAGATCGAGCGACTCGGGCGTGGTGTGCGGTGCGGGCAGGATTTTACCGGCAACATGATATTCAATAGTCCCGATCAACGCGGACGGCTGCCCGCAAAAATACAGGATCGATTCGATCAGAAAAGTTGTCGTGGTCTTGCCATTGGTTCCAGTAACGCCGATGATCTTGAGTTTCTCCGCCGGACGTCCGTAGAATTCCGCGCTGAGCTCCGCCAGAGCTTTGCGTCCGTGCGGAACCACGGCCCACGCTATTCCCGTGCGCCGCTGCTCTGTGGCCGAATCGGTCACCACGGCCACTGCGCCGTTTTTCAACGCGGCATCAATGTAGCGATTGCCGTCAGTACTCTCGCCTTTCCAGGCCACAAACAGCCAGCCCGGCTGTATGCGGCGGGAATCGTAGTGCAGTGCGGAAATGAGCGGATCGCCGCCCTCAGGTTGCAATTGCAACCCGCGCAGCAGTTCGGAAAATTTCATCGTTGCGATTATAAAGTTTGTGCGGAAGTCTTGCGGGACATCGCCGCTGGGCCAGAGAACACGATGGTATCACGACGAAAGGCCAGCTATGCCGGCGGGCATCTAGACGGTTACGTGCGACGCATCCGGCGTTTCGCTCTTGCCGCCATAGGTGCAGACGCCCACGCGCGGAGAGTTCACCACCGCCAAAAACGCGTCCGGACCGCACGCGTGGCCGGCAACGCACTTTTCGCAGAGCCAGCCTTTGCCGGACCATGCACAGTTGGAGCAAATCCGCGTGGCCGGGGTTGGCTCGCCGCAGTTCTCGCAGGGCACATTGGGAAGCTCATTCCGGGCCAGCAATTGCACCGGCTCGCTGTGTCCTTCTTGTTCTTGTTCCAGCAACGCGCCCACGGTCAATGTGAGCTCGGTGGGGCTGCCAAAGTCATATTCGTAATAAAACCTGGCGTCCGGCTGTAGCACCTGGCCCACGAGCACGTCCATGCTGGACTCGCCGACATCTTCCATCGGCTTCGAAGAGTAGCGACGATTATCAATGATAAAAGCACTGAGGTGTCCGCAGCACTCCAGCCATTTCTCGCGCAAGAAGGTGTCCAATTGCTGCAATGAGGTATCGGCCTGCACAGCGACATGCAGCCAGTACGCCTCGGCATCACGGCCTTCAATCACCAGATGGAAGCTGGGTAAACTTTGCGCTGCCGTGGGTTTTGTCACAACACTGGTTTGCAACCGCCTGAGCCGCAGACAAGCCTCAGCCATCTCGACGTCGGTTTTGGCAAAGCAGAAGCGCAGCAGGTTGTCGCCGCCATCGCCATGATAGAAAGCGCTGCCGGCCACGGTGGCCACGCCGGTTTGCTGCAGCAGCGACATGGCTTTTTCTTTGCTCGTCTTGCCGGGAAGAATAGACGCATCCGCCAGAACGTAATACGCGCCTTTGGGCACAGACGGCGTCAGCCCGACTTCCTGAAGCGTGCCACACAGCAGGTCGCGCTTGAGTATGTACTCCATGGAAATCTGCTCGTAAAACGACTGCGGTAATTTCGTGATGCCCTCGGCCACGCCAATTTGCAACGGCGCAGGTGCGCAGACATACACCAGGTCGTGGAAGTGGGTGATCGCTTGCATCCACTTGGCGTCACAAATGCTGTAGCCAATCCGCCACCCGGTGATGCTGAAAGTTTTGGAATACCCGGACATGGTGATGGTCCGCTCGCGCATTCCCGGCAGCGTGGCAATGCTGATGTGCTGGCCTTCATAGATGAAGTATTCGTAAATCTCATCGGTGAAGACAAACAGATCATGTTGCCGGGCGAAGTCGGCAATCAACTCCAGCTCGCGCCGGTTGAAAACTTTTCCTGAAGGATTAGCGGGCGAATTAATAAGGATGGCGCGTGTCCGCGGTGAAACGGCGCGTTCCAGGCCTTGTGGAGTAAACATCCAGTCCGGCGCCTGAAGCGTCACGTAGGACGGCACGGCTTCCACCGCCTGAAGTGTGTTCAGGTGATAGCCATAATAAGGTTCAAACAAAATGACTTCGTCGCCAGGATTCAGCAGCGCCAGACACGTAGCGTAAAAAGAGCCGGTCGAGCCGGAATGAACGATGACCTCAGTCTCGGGGTCACATTGGAAATCATTAAAGGTCCGCATCTTGTCGGCAATGGCATGCCGAAGCGGCGACAGACCTTCGGCGCGGGTGTAGCTGTTGGTACCGGCGTCAATCGCTTCCTTTGCGCCCAGACGCACCACTTCCGGAACTTCCGTATCGCAGACGCCCTGGGCCAGATTGATACCTTTGACTTTGTCGCATTCCAGGGACATGGCCCGAATCTCGGATTGCACGGTACGGGCAGCGCGCTGACTGAGGGAAAGAGGCATAAATTTGGCTCTGACCAGCTATTGTAACCGGGACGAGCCACAGTGGAAGATTACGTTTTTGATTCTGGAGGGCTGAAAAAACGACCAAACCATTAACCACAAAGGAACACGAAGGGGGCAGGAACCAGTCAGTTTTTCGGTTTTCCCTTTGTGTTCCTTCGTGTCCTCTGTGGTTAAGGTTTTTAGTTTTCCGTGCTTTGCGAATCATTAGTGATTGCTCATGCGACAAGTCAAAGTGGGCACTGGGTCCCAAAATGGGAATTGACCCGGCGACGAGGAAAATATTTCACGTCGCGCTTTCCGGGGCTGAGTTACAATTTCGCTAAATAATCTGATGGCCACGGCCATTGCGAATTTGGGGATTCGCGGCTTCAACTCAGCTACCAAAAATCAGGAGATCACAAATGCTGCAAACACCGTCACTCTCTCGGACGAATCTACTACTCTCGATAGTAGCGTTGCTTTTTGCCCTGTCGGCGGCAGGCCAGGTCGCGGACGCACCAAATACCACAGATGCCGTGACCGTCGTGCGGCAGGATGCGCATCATGATGTTTCTTTGCCTCTCCGCGATTTAATTAAAGCAGCTCCGGTGCCGGACGCCGCGACATTGGCGAATCAGCCGAGAGAAGCCGAGCCGGTCCGCAATATTCCGCTGCCTCCTGGACTCAATACGGAAGGCCAGCCAGACAAGGTCCACCAGAGAACGACTGCGTTGACGCCGGCCGCATTAGCTCCTACGGCAGGGTTGAGTTTTGAAGGTCTGGGCAATGCTTCACTTGGGTTCACCGTGACCAGCGCGCCGCCGGACACCAACGGCGCCGTGGGGCTCACTCAGTATGTGCAGTGGGTGAATACTTCCTTCGCTGTGTTCAATAAATCAACCGGCGCTCTGATTGCCGGACCCACGGCGGGCAACACTCTTTGGGCGGGTTTTGGCGGCGGCTGCCAAACCAACAATGACGGCGATCCGATCGTGCTGTACGACAAGATTGCGAACCGCTGGGTTTTCTCCCAGTTCTCCGTCAGTACTACGCCTTTCCTGCACTGCATCGCAGTCTCCACGACCTCGGACGCCACCGGTACCTACAACCGCTATTCTTTCTCGTACTCCAACTTCGATGACTATCCAAAAATGGGAATATGGCCGGACGCTTACTACGAGACGTTCAACATGTTCAACGGCAACACATTCGTCGGCTCCGATGCCTGTGCTTACGACCGCAATGCCATGCTAAGCGGTCTGGCCGCCACGCAAATCTGCAAACAGCAGGGTTCTTCGGTCGGCGGCTTGCTGCCTTCCGATCTCGATGGCGCCACGCTTCCTCCAGCCGGCTCGCCCAACTATCTGGTTTTTTTCGGCACCAACAACCTGAATTTATTTAAGTTCCATGTGGATTTCACCACTCCGGCAAACTCCACGTTCACCGGCCCCACGGTGATTCCGGTGGCCGCTTTCAGCGCGCTGTGCGGTGGCGGCACCTGTGTACCCCAGGCCGGCACTACCCAACAACTGGATTCCCTGGCAGACCGTCTCATGTACCGCCTGGCCTACCGCAACCTGGGCACCCATGAGTCGCTGGTGGTGAACCACTCCGTGACCGCCGGAAGCAGCGGCGGCGTGCGCTGGTATGAACTCCAGAATCCGAACGGGACTGTGCAGTTGGCCCAGCAAAGCACTTTCGCTCCCGACACCAAATATCGCTGGATGGGCAGCATTGCCATGGACCAATCTGGAAACATGGCCCTGGGCTACAGCGTGTCCAGCAGCACCACGAATCCGTCCATCGCTGTCACCGGACGATTGGCCACCGATCCTGCCAGCACCATGCAGGCGGAGACCACGGTAATTACCGGCACCGGCTCGCAAAACGGCGGGTTAACGCGGTGGGGCGATTACAGCGCCATGCAGATCGATCCCGTTGACGATTGCACCTTCTGGTACACGCAGGAGTACATCAAGACCAACGGTTCTTTCAACTGGAACACTCATATCGCCACTTTCAAATTTCCCACTTGCGGCGCCACCACTCCTGACTACACGCTTACGGCCGCGCCGACCAGCGTGACGGTCACGCAAGGCGGGACTGGAACCAGCACGATCACCGTGAATCCGACGAATGGCTTTACCGGCAGCGTCAGTCTGTCGGCGTCCGGATTGCCCAGCGGCGTCACTGCGTCCTTTAATCCCACCAGCACCACCGGGACAAGCACTCTAACGCTTACCGCCAGCAGCACCGCAACCACAGGACCAGCAACAGTCACGATCACCGGAACGTCGGGAACTCTGAGCCATACCACTACCGTGACTCTTACCGTGAACGCTGCGCCCAACTTCACGCTCTCTGCCGCACCATCCAGCGTGACAGTTACGCAAGGTGGCGCCGGCGGTAACAGTACAATCACCGTGAATCCGACGAACGGCTTTACCGGCAGCGTAAGCTTGTCGGCGTCCGGACTGCCCGCCGGAGTCACGGCGACGTTCAATCCTGCCAGCACCACAGGCACCAGCACGCTGACGCTCACCGCGAGCAGCACCGCAACTCTCGGGACCGCTACTGTGACCATCACAGGAACGTCGGGTACATTGACTCATACCACGACCGTAACGCTCACCGTTAACGCCACACCGGTACCGGATTTTGCACTGTCCGCATCGCCGGCCAGTTTGACGATCACCCAGGGCAACAGCGGGAACAGCACCATCACCGTTGCGCCAATCAACGGCTTCACCGGCAGCGTGAGTCTCTCAGCTTCCGGACTGCCCGCCGGAATCACAGCAACGTTTAATCCCGCCACCACAACGAGCGCAAGCACGCTGACGCTCACTGCCAGCGGAACTGCAACCACTGGGACGGCTACTGTGACAATCACCGGCGTGTCCGGCACGCTGACTCATACCACCACGGTCACTCTCACGGTGAACACTGTACCTGTGCCAGACTTTGGGCTGTCCGCATCGCCGGCCAGTCTGACGGTCACTCAGGGCAACAGCGGGAACAGCAC
>PLJN01000126.1 GCA_003140235.1 Acidobacteriaceae bacterium | reverse complement strand
GGGAGAATAGAGCCGGGAGAATAATGCCGGGAGAATAAAAAAGGCAGCCCACACGGGCTGCCTGTGAACTGCGCTTTGGTTCTTTGACAATTTAGGTCCGTCTACGGCGCCTTCTTGCGAACCGGAGGATGCACCTGCGGATTCGATTTGGCAGCTTCGGGCAACGCGCCCTTGGTCATAGTGAACATGAACGGGTCAGCAGTATAGCTGGTGAGCACGCCGATGATGTCTATTGTCGATCCGGGAACCGGAATGTTGGATTTGGTTGATCCGCGGGCCGGTGGCGGAATCGGTTCTTCCATGACGATGTGCACGTCGGCATTCATCGACGCCTGGTTCTCGTCGGTGAGGGCTGCGTCAATCGAGTCCTTGTTGGCCGCGATGACTTTGAGGCCCACAAGTTTCAATTTCACTTCGGCATCACCGTTCTTTTGTTTCGCCAGGACCGTCTGCCATACCTTGTCGGCAGCCTGCTTATTGGCGGGTGAACAGTTGGCCTTGGAGAGAATGAATTCCCAGTCACCGAAGGAAAGAGTTCCTGGGTCGTTTTCCTGCACGGCCTGTACCGCAATTTCGCACACCGTGGGCGCTTTCTTGATGGCCTTGGCGAGTTCAGCGGGCGGCGCACTTTGCGTGGCGACGGAGGCCGCGAAGGCGTCCCAGCCGTCGTTGGTACCGTGATATTTGCGGTACTTGGATTTGGCGTAGTCAAGAATCTGCTTGACCCCAGCCGCGTTGCCGGCAGTCTGGGCCAGGTTGGCGGCCTTCACGGCATACCAGAATCCAGTGAGGTCGATGGGATCCATTTCCAGTTGGGCATATCCGAGTTGGAAAGTGTTCTGGAAATCCGTGGGGTCAATCTGCAGGGCTTTTAGATAGTTGTCGCGCGCAACGGCAAATTCCTTGGCCTGGAGATGGCCGAAAGCGGCAGAGCCGTAGAAAATAAGAGCCATCTGGGTGCGGAGTTTCTGGAAATCGGCTTGCGATGTGCCATCGGGTATCGGCCACTTGTCCAACGCGGCCAGTCCGCGTTCGGCATACGCCTGACCTTCTTTGGCGGTTTCCGGAGTCCCCGCAGCGCGTTTGACGAAAGCCAGAATCGCCAGCGCACGCACGTTTGCGGGATCAATGGCGATGATGCGCTGGCCCGCGTCGATCACCTTCGGCAGATTGCCCGTCTGCTGGTACGCTGCCATGGCTTGCTCCAGAGCATCAATCTTTACAACGCTCTGCGGATACTGGAGCAAAAAGGCTTCCATCAAAGTGGCCTTCTTCGCCGGATCCGTCTCGTTGAAGGCCGCGATGTAAGCGTTGTACTCCACGGTATCCTTGATGACTTTCTGGCTATTCTGGGCCGCCGCGGACGGCGCCGTTCCCATGATTGCTGTTGCGAGCAGAAAAAACGCGGCTACAAATAGTCTGTTCATCGATGGCTCCCTCTCGTTTTAGGCGGCTTACCAAGACTAACACGGGGCCAGTCGTTTCTTCGGGGCCGGCCTGGTTGGGATTTTGGGATGAAAAAAAGGCAGTCCGCGAACCGGACTGCCTTTCATGAGCTCTTTGACCTGATTAGTTCAGCTACCGCCCCTTCTTGCGCACAGGAGGATGATGCACCGGCGGCGTCTTGGCTGCCGCGGGTAACTCGCCCTTGGTCATGGTGAACATGAACGGATCAGCGGTGTAGCTCGAGAACACGCCGATGATGTCCGTGGTGGAACCGACAGCCGGTATGTTGGACTTGGTTGAGCCGCGTGCCGGAGGCGGAATCGGTGCTTCCATGACCACGTGAACGTCGGCTTTGTTGGCCGTCTGGTTCTCGTCCGTGATGGCTCCCTCAATCGAGTCATTGGTGGCCGCGATGACCTTGATCGTAATCTTCAGCTTGGCTTCGCCGCCTTTCTCCTTCTCCTGAACCGAGGCCCACACTTTGTCCGCAGCCGCTTTATTGGCGGGGGAACAATTGGCCTGGGAAAGAACAAACTCCCAGTCGCTGATAGGAAGGGTTAGGGGATCGTTGTCTTTGACTACCTGGACCGCCAGGTCGCATGGCGTGGGCGCCGGCGTGATGGCTTTGGCGAGGTCGGCCGCGGGTGGAGGAGCATTTTGCGTTGCGACCGAGGCCACAAACGCGTCCCAGCCGTCATACGTTCCGTGGTATTTCTTGTATTTGTATTTTGCGTAGTCGGAAATGGTCTTCACCATCGCAGGATTGTTTGCCGCTGTCGTCAGTTGGAGCGCCTTGGCCGCGTACCAGAGTCCATTCAGATCGATGGGAGTTGGCTCGAGATAGGAAACCGCCAGCTGATAAACGTCAGTCCAATTGGTGGGATCAAGCTGAAATGCCTTGATGTAATAGGGACGAGCGCCCACATAATCCTTGGCCTGCAGCGCGCAAAAACCCGCCATGCCGTTTAAGATGTCCGTTGCCTGGTTGCGAAACTTGTCGAAATCGCCGTCGGCCATTCCGTTGGGCTTGATCCAGGCCGGCAACTGTGCCAGGCCCGTTTGCGCAGTCGCGCAACCTTCTTTCAAGGCCGCTGGCGTGTCCGCACTGCCCGTCATGGCCACACTGCGATCCAGGGCGGTAATGAAAATAAGCGCGCGCATGTGGTTGGGATTGACCGTCAGGATGCGCCGCGACATATCGAGTATCTTGGCGGCATTATTGGCCTGCTGGTAGTCCGTCAGGATCTGGTCCATGGCCTCATTCAACATAATGGTCTGCGGATATTGCTTGAGGAAAGCTTCCATCGCCGCGGCCTGGCCAGCCGGGTCCGTGGTGTTCAGCGCAGCCATGTATGCGTTGTATTCGTTCGTGTCCTTGATAACTTTCGTATCGCTGGCCTGGCCCAGGGCCAGACTTACCGCAGTGAGCGCAAGCACAATTGTGACGAGCACTTTTCTCATGGATTCTCCTTCAACCTGTACTGGTGAAATAAAACAGGCCCTATACCTGCGACCTCACTTCGGCCTGGAAGCGGGCTTTGCATCCCCCTGACGACGAGAGGAAAAGAATTATAAAGGACTTTTGGCCTTCTTTGTAGTAGGCGCGCAAAAAGCTTGTTGGGCATGGTGATTCTTCAGTGACACCGGATTGCCGAACAATGTTCCCAACCAATACCGATTCCGGGGGAGGACGCTGACAGGCGGACCCGCACACAGGCTGCGCAGGATGGCTTCGCCGCCGTCTGCTTCGAGCGCGCTGCGTCGTAGAATAAAGGCATCGTAATAATTGAGATGCTGAATCTTAGCGGTGTGTTATCCCGTCAGCCGCACTTTGCGACGCAAGTCAGAGAGGAAAATCAATGAGCGAGCGTACGCTGTCCGAAAAGATTGTTCTGGTGACCGGAGGAGGCCGCGGGATTGGCGCCGCTATCGCTCACACCCTGGCCGAGTTGCAGGCTACCGTCATTATCTGTGGCCGGACGCTGCCTGCCTTACAGGAAACCGCAGGCAAAATCCGCGCCTCTGGCGGCCAGTGTGAAGCCATGGTGTGCGACGTAACCGACTGGAACTCGGTTGCGGCCCTGGCAGCGCGCGTGGAACAAACCTTTGGACGGCTCGATGTCCTCGTCAACAACGCTGGTATCGGCAGCTTCGACGGTCCGCTTCATCTGATGCCGCCCGCAAAGTGGGACGCGATCTTTGACACCAACCTGCGCGGCGTCTTCTACATGATGAGGGCGTTCGTTCCACTCATGCTGGCCAGCGGCGGGAGCGACATCATCAATATATCTTCGATTGCCAGCAAGAATGCGCTGGCAAACGGCGCTGCCTACGCGGCGTCCAAATGGGGATTGAATGGACTTTCGTACTCTGTGGCCGAAGAACTGCGCGGCAAGAACATACGCGTGTCGGTGGTCTGCCCCGGCTCCGTGCACACAGAGTTTTCGCCGCATGCAGGCAAAGACCCGGGCAAGATGCTGCAAGCCGAGGACGTGGCCCACGCCGTAAGGATGCTGGCCACGCAGGCACCGCGGGCGTTTGCGAGTGAAATTGTGTTGCGGCCGACGCAGAAGCCTTAGGTTTCCAACATCCCGAGCGTAGCGAGGGAGCCCTATCGCCGCGAGACTCTTCAGGACGTGCGTCGCGGCCTCGGACAGCGACTCGGCCATAGGAATCCCTCGCTTGCGCTCGGGGTTTCCAGAAAAGGCAGATCTATTTCGTCAGCAGCTGCTCTTTTCGATAAACCAGATTGCTCGCGTTGAACGTGGCCATTTCAAAACCGTGGCCGTGAGTGATGGCGTCGGTGGGACAGGCTTCCACGCAATAGCCGCAGAAGATGCAGCGGTTGTAGTCGATGTTGTAGATCTTGGCGTAACGCTCGGCGCCGCTGATGCGGTTTTCTTCCGTGTTCTCGGCGGCTTCAATGTAAATGCAGTTCGACGGGCACGCGGCCGCGCACAGGAAACACGCAACACATTTTTCCAGGCCGTTCTCGTCGCGCTGCAAAACATGCAGTCCACGGAAACGTTCCTGAAAAACTGCGCCCTGGTTGGGCAGCTTCTTGTTGGGATAGTCCTCGACAACCGTGGGAGAAAACATCTCCCGGAATGTAACGGACATTCCTTTGGCGATGCCGGCTATATTACGAAAGATCGACATGCCAACAGTATAATGGCTAACTTGCAGGGACACAAAAAGGAGCTGCACAACGCAATGACCCGAGTCGTCAGATTACTCGTAATCGTCTTACTATCTTCTGCTACGATTTTTCTGCAAGCCGCCCGCAACGACTCGTGGGCCGACTGGAAGTTCCTGATTGGCGAATGGACAGCCGGCGATTCCGGAGGAGTCCCGGGACGCGCCAGCTCCGGTTCGTTTTCGTTAACGCCGGACCTCGACGGAAAGATTCTGCTCCGCAAGAACCACTCGGAGTATCCGCCCGCCAACGGAAACCCGGCCATCGTGCACAACGATTTAATGGTGGTCTACCGCGAAGCCGGAACCATCAAGGCCTTCTACAACGACAACGAAGGCCACGTGATCCGTTACAACGTGACCGTGCCGTCCGGCAAAAGGAAAATCATATTCGTAAGTGAACAAGCTGCCGGTCAACCGCAGTTTCGTTTGAGTTACGAAGAGATAAAACCGGGTGACGTGAATGTCGTTTTTGAAATCGCTCCGCCCGATAAGCCCGGCCAATTTGCAAAGTATGTGGAAGGAACTGTACACAGGAAGCAGTGATGCCGTCGAGTAACCGCAATCTGCTACCGCCTACGGCCTTCCCAGAATTTAAGATGAGTTTGGGCCACCAGCTTGGAAATGGCATCCCGATCCACTTTCTCCGGAAGTGGAGACTTGACCACACTGGCCTCGGTTTCGCGAAACAGTTTCTGTGCATGGCGCAGCACTTTCTCAAACGTCCAGGCGCCGCTGCGAACTTCGATCAGCAGGTCCTTTTCCGGACGCGGTAACGTAATGCGGCGGTGCGCCATTAACTCCATGCACTCGTAGAGCAAGCGCAGGCCGTGCATGGCGGCCTTGGTGTCATACCCATATTTGCCGATGTATTCGGGCCGCTGGCCTTTTTTGCCGCTTCCCTTTTCGCCGGTAAGCCGTTTGAATTGGGCGTCGGCAAAGCCGAGGAACTGCTTCGCTGAAGTTCGCGAGAGAAACACGTCACGGTGCGTCTGGATCTCTTGCCACGTCGTTGGATCAACTTCTTTCGGTTCGGCGAAAAGGAAGTGCAGCGCAGTCGCGTTTCCCTTGGCTGCCATTCCAGCCCACTTGCGCAGGGAGTAGAGCGTTAGGTCAACGTCGTCCGGGCCGTTGCGGCGGTCATTGCCTGCGGTGGACCAGACAAAATGCTCGCGCGAATTCAAGCCCAGCGCATGCTCAGGGTCTTCAATGTAGATGCCGTAGAGATCAGTGTCGTCGGTCTTGCCGACCTTAGCGCCGTGCAACTCCGAGCCCCCGACAAAAAGATGAATGAGACTCTCTGGATTGTTAAAGCCGGAGGGCTGAATAATATCCAGCAGCCGGCGTGCTTTGTTCTGTGGTTTCTTTGCCAATGTTCATCCTCTGGGCGACTGCATCCGCAACCCTATTTCGCGAGCCGTAACACAACTTTTACGATCATAGTCCAGGGTGTCTGGCTCGTCAGTCGGTTGATGATAGTCATGAACTTGGCCAAATTAGATTCAAGAACGCATAAAGTGCAGCTTCAACCTGTCGAAGGCGCCCTCGTACGTGTTGCCCAGGAAAGTGACTAACTCGTGCTCCTGTGCCGGCGGGCAATCGAACTGCGAGGTAATCTCGATGGACGTGCTGCCGCCCTCGCAGGCTGAAAGTTTTACCGTGGCGGAATAATTGGTGATGGGCAGCGGACACTCGATCATTTTGTAAGTGCATTCGTGGCCATGGTCAGAGAGGGCCAGCAACTGCTCGCGAATGCGCGGCCCCCCTTCCAGTCCGAAATTGCGAATGCAGCCAGCCTGATTGGCCAGCGTACCGGCCTCGATGTGGCTGTCGGTGACACCGGGGAACCATTTCGGCAGCCCGTTGAAATCGCGAATGTACTCCCACATGTCAGCAATATGCGCTTCGATTACATACGATTTATGGATTTTTGCCATGGCTTTGCAAACCTCAGTTTTGTGGAACACGCAATTGTATGGGACGAAGTGCAGCAGCTACGCCTTCGCCGGAAAAACTTTAACGAAACGGACAACAGACCTCAGCCCTTGCGGTTTTCAGCACCCGTTTCAAAGAAAGCCGCGAGTTGGTTATTTTCCGTAGCTTGTTGAAAATTTTTGCTCGATGATTTGATTCAAGTGATGCTTGAGATGTTCTACATAATCCTCTGCAATCCAGGCTAATGTGACCGGCTTGTTGTTTCCAATCCTGCATTTAACTTTGGCCGCTTTGGCTGGCAAAACTGAGAGCACATGGGCGAGAAACCTGTTGTAGCTGGCCCAATGGTCCACCAGAAAGCTCCAGTCCATTTCCCTGTAGCGCTGGAGTTTCACCAGTTCGTCCTGCTCGTAATTGGGGAAAGTCAGGCCGCCCTGAAGTGCGGCCCGCACGAAGCGCTGGTGATTGTTGGAAGCCGAGTCCAGCATGTGCCCCACAATTTCTTTTTTCGCCCATTTCTTCGGACTCGGACGCACCGAGGTATCGGCGTTGGTGAACCTGGCGAGCATCGGCTTGGCCTGGGCGACGGTCCTTCCCAACTCGGTGGCAATGGCGGCAAATGGATTACTCATTATTATTCAAACCCCATTATTCAATCCCCAAGTCCTTCCATTTCTGATCGACCAGCGATTTCGTTTTCTCGTCCATCCGGATCTCATCCGGCCAGGGACGCGTGAAGCCTTCGGTTGGCCACTTGCGTGTCGCGTCAATGCCCATCTTGGATCCAAAGTTCGGCAGACGCGAAGCGTGGTCGAGCGAATCCACCGGCCCAAGCGTGAATTGGATGTCGCGTTCCGGATCAATGTGATTACAAACTTTGAGCACCACGTCGCCGATGTCCTGCACGTTCACGTCTTCGTCCACGACCACAATGCATTTTGTGAACATGGCCTGGCCCAGCGCCCAGATTCCATTCATCACTTTGCGCGCGTGGCCCGGATATGACTTACGTATGGAAACGATCATCAGGTTGTGGAAAATGCCTTCGACCGGCAGGTTTACGTCCACGATTTCCGGCAGCGTTAGTTTCATGAGCGGAAGAAAGATGCGCTCGACCGCTTTACCCATCCAGGCGTCTTCCATTGGTGGCTTGCCGACGATAGTGGTTGCGTAGATGGGATTCTTGCGGTGCGTGATGCAGGTGACATGAAAAACCGGATACTCGTCTTCGAGTGAATAGAAACCGGTGTGATCGCCGAATGGGCCTTCGGTGCGGAGTTCGTCTAGTTTCACGTAACCTTCCAGAACGATTTCTGCGGACGCGGGAACTTCAAGGTCTACGGTTTCGCATTTGACCAGTTCCACCGACTCTTGCCGCAGGAAACCGGCGATAATGAACTCTTCGATCTCTGGTGGAGCGGGGACAATGGCCGAAAAGGTCAGCGCTGGATCAGTGCCGATAGCTACTGCTACTTCCATGGTTCCACTGGGGCGGGTGCCTTCCGCGAGCATGGAGCCACCGCCGGAGCGAGCCATGATGTCTACACCGGCCCTTTTTTTTGTACTCTCGTCCGCAGGCGAGGGCGCCTGCGCTCCACGTAGTCTTTCGCGGAAATGTTCGGCGGCTACCTTCTGACGTTGCCAGTGCATGCCGGCTGTAGTGGCGTCGTAGATTTGCATGCGGTACATGCCTACGTTGCGCTTCCCTGTTTTGGGATCACGGGTGATCACGCACGGTAGCGTGATGAAACGTCCGCCGTCCTGGGGCCAGCATTGGAGTATGGGGAAATCTAAAAGCGAGAAGTCTTTCTTCTTAATGACTTCTTTGCATGAACCAGTCGCAACCGTCTTGGGAAAGAATTTCCCCATGTCCGCGAGCATGGGAAGCATCTTCAGCTTTTCCAGAAAGCCCTCGGGCGATTTCATATTGAGGAGTTGGCGGATGCGCTCTGCGATTTCGTCCAACCGGTCCACGCCCAGGGCCATCTGCATGCGCCGCTCCGAGCCGAACTGGTTGATGAGTACCGGTACACCGTTAGCGCCTTTGACGTTTTCAAATAGAAGCGCAGGGCCTCCGGCGCGTCCGTACTTTTTGGCTGCTCCCTTGGATACGCGGTCGGTGATCTCCGCAATCTCCAGCACGGGATCGACTTCGGCCCGAATTCGTTGCAACTCACCGGCTTTATCCAGCGCGGCGATCCATTCTCTAAGGTCGCTATAGGCCATATTTTGCCTGTTACACTCCAGTGTTCTTGCGTTGCCGCGCAAACCTGCCGCGCAGACGCTCACATCTTAACTGAACCGCGACAAGCTGGAAAATTGTGCGTGACGGTTTATGGCCGCAACCCGAACGCCAAAAAGGGCGGCGGATTTTTTCCCGCCGCCCTCTTCGCCTTCAACGCTCAGTTTTGGGTGATGAAGATTGCTGACTTGCTATTTTTTACTCGAACTATGGGACGACGAACTATGGGACGAAGACCCGGACGAGTGTCCCGACGACCCGCCGCTGTGGCCGCTGGAGCCGCCGCTGTGGCTTCCGCCGCCGTGGCTTCCGCCGCTCGAGCTTCCGCTATGACTAGGAGGCGTGCGCGATGGCGCCGGCGGCGTGTAGCGTGGTTGATTCGTCGGCGGCGTATACCGCGGCGTAGACGTAGTCGAGGTCGTCGCACGGGTATCACTGGGCCGCGGCTGAACAATCGGCTTGCTCAATTCCAGCGGAGGTTTGGCGGAGTGGTTCCCACCCTGCCCTTGACCCTGTTGACCCTGACCTTGCTGACCCTGCCCCTGACCGTTTCCGTTCCCTGACCCTGAGCCAAAGGAATGCC
The DNA here is from genome assembly GCA_003140235.1 of Acidobacteriaceae bacterium. Classification (GTDB taxonomy): domain Bacteria; phylum Acidobacteriota; class Terriglobia; order Terriglobales; family Acidobacteriaceae; genus Angelobacter. The sequence continues at coordinate 14,358 of PLJN01000126.1, read as the reverse complement.
AGCCAGTGCGTCCGTCTCCGTTATTTGAGGGCTGACCGTTGCCGCCTGACGTCTGCGGACCACCGTTACCGGAAGCGGGTCCGCCCGAAATCCTGGCGCCACCGGAGGTTTGCCCACCGGCCGATCCAGAAACTGGTCCACCGGTAGTCCGGGCGCCACCGGACGCCTGCGCGCCGCCTGATCCGGAAGTTGGTCCGCCGGAGAAGCCGGCGCCGGTCTTGCCGCCCGCGGACGATTCAGTCCCGCGTCCTTGAACGACCTGCTGCACGCGTGCAGCCTGGTCATGGAACGTAGGCGGACCGGACGGAGGCTGATTCTTCACAAAGAAGTGGTCAGTGTTTCTGGGTTGGACGCTAGTTGACCTGACAGCGACTCCGCCGGGAGTTGAGCGCAAGCTTTCATGAGTGGGCACAATCCCCACGTTGCCAGTCATCACATGCGATTCCCGTAACGCGCCCTCGTCAATGCCGCTGCGTCTGCCGGTCATGACTCCTCTGCCGAAGTCTCCAGCCGGGACCGAGTTGATGCCCGAACGCACGCGAGCGTTCGTAAGGGCCAGACCGGTGTTGGAAACAAACGGCTGCCGTCCGTGGATACCCAGAGGCGCCACAAATCCGTGGTGTTCTCTGAAGTTGAAGCCGCCAAAAGCGACCACACCGACGCGGCCAAAACCACGTCCGTACCAGCGATAGAAAGGATCAAACGGACCGATGGCCAGCCATCCGACGGAACCAAAGCCGAATCCCCCATGGTGGTGTCCAAAGCCGAAGAAGGTCACATACGCCGGCGCCCACAGCGGGCGATAGCCGACATAGACCGGACCGGGCCACCAGCACCACGCTCCCCTGTGGACGAACCAGCGACCATAGTGATACGGCGCCCAGCCCCAGGGCTCGTAGGAAACCCATGTCCAGCCGTAATAACCCTGCCATACCCAGCGCCCTGTCTGATACGGCGCCCAATCGGCGTCCACGTTGCGCGGCGACCAGACCTGACCGTAGCCCGGAGCGTCCACCCAGCTGCCATAGGCATCCAGGTCCTGCGCGCCGGTGTAATACTGATTGGTTTTCTGTACGCCGTCGGCGGTCACAATGAGGCGGTCGCGGTCTTTATTAAAGTGGTCCCAGTCATCGGTACCGGGAGCGCTTGAAATTTTGTATTCAGGATTGTCCGTACCGCGGATGGTGATGAGTTCTCCCGCGTGGAGTTTCGTGCTGCCCTGAGGAGTGGATACTTCAGCTTCGCCTTCGCGCACGATCACTTCCGTCTCCGAATCGGAGATCACCTGCACGCGATAGCGACCGGGACCGAGCGGATGGACCGCAACATTGGGCGAGTCGATCTCCACGTCGGCTTCGCTGCCTTTAAGAATGGAGAAGCTCGTCCAGCCCTGCGACACTTGCAACTGGATGTGATTGCGAGTCAGATCGGCAATCTTCACCTGCGACCGCTCCGACAGACGCAGCACATTGGCAAAATCAAGCTGGACTTCAGTCTGAGATTTGTTCCCGGTGGCAATCTGGTCACCGCGGGAAAGCGGAGTGTTGAGCGTAACCGGGGACCATTCAGGAGCGTCTCCGCGCTGCGTGGATACGTCTCCGCGAACCAGGCTAAGCCGGCCGACCGAAGGCTGCGTGTCTGCTATTTTCGCTGGATCAGCATCCTGATCAGCGTCCGCATCGCCAGATGGCTGTTGGCTCGTCGCTGTCTGTTCGTTGGCTCCAGGAGGAGGCGGCGGCGGGGCCATCCCCCGGTCTTGCGCATTGGCCTGAAGCACAGGCGTTGTCACCGCTAAAAGCAGAATTGCAAAGAACTTAAACCACAAAACCTTAGGAATTTTCATTCCGCGAGCCTCCATGGGGATTGGTGTCCCGTTGCGGAGTTACAGAGCAAGCACCATACCAAAGAGAAGATGATAGGTATCTGTATGTTTCTCAGTAACTTACAAGATATTTGTTTCCTAGACCCGACCGGACTTGGTGGTTTTCAGCCAGTCTGCCGGTGGGTTTGGGCCAGAAAAGCACCGAGAACGCAGCACCGGGCCTGGACAGTCATCGGTCCGCAAGATGTTTGAGCTTGATGGCTGACAACGTGCCGCCTTGCGTTCCCACATATAGATTCTCATGGTCAGAAGCAATCACGGTAATAGGATCTTTCACGTCAGTGAGTTTGAAACTCCAATGCAGCGCGCCGTCTGAGAGCCTGACCGCCGTGATCAGATTGGTTTCATCAGCAACCACCACATCGCTACCGACAATAAACGGCCCATGGGTCGTCAGGGCGGCAGCAGCTTTGTGGGACCATTGCATCTCGACTTTCTCGCCTGCACTCAGCGATCGCACTGTGTGGTCCTGGAATTCGAGGATGATTGAATTAGCCGTACCAACCGGCTGAAAACTCGGGGCCGAATCCAAACTCGCCCCGCGTGCTACGTGGTTGGCGATAGGACCGATTTTGTAGATGTGCGTGTCTGTGATTGCGTAGACAGCACCACCCGCAATGACCGGTTGCACACGCCCATCAGGTTGCAGCCTGCGCTGCCAAACCAGCTTGCCTGTCCGAGCATCCACCGCCGTCAGGCTCCCCAGGAAACCTCCTGTGTAAACAACGTGATGCAACAGTGCGGGTGATGGAAGATAACGGTCTCGCCCCGGATCTGTGGCTCTCTGTTTCCAGACGGATTGCCCTGAGTGAATCTCCAAGCCGATGAGCTCGCCGGTCTGCGCCAAAGCGACAATCCGGGGTGCATCCGTAAGCAAGTCCGAACTGATTCCGGGAGCGGCGAGGTACTTCCATTGGACCGCGCCGGTTGCGCGATTAAAGGCATATATATGGCCCTGTCCCTGAATATCGGTCCCATGGTCTGCACCCACGATAACCAAATCGGATATGAGTAATGGGTTCCCGTGAAAGCTTGACTGATTGCCGTCTTGCTTTACGTCGTAGCTCCAGAGAACCCGACCGGTGACGGCGTCCACAGCGTAGAATGTGCCGCTACAGGAGCCGAGGAATATCCTTCCGTCTGCGACCGCAGGCTGGTGAGAGAGTCAACCGTGCGTTTCCATCTGCCACACGAACGGCGGATGACTGGATTGCGGGCCGGACAACAGAGTTGCCATCACGATCACCGCAGCTGATCTGGCGATTGCGCTTCGTAACACGGATTCACTCCCAACGCACTAAACTAGATCGTCGCACTCGATAACAGCCAAGGGCAACGAAAGCCCACTGAGTATTGCACAAACTTGCGAGTTGTTAATCCGCATCGTCCGGCACACCGATTTTCGCCAGACGGTAACGCAGCGCATTCCGCGAAAGGCCGAGCAGCCGTGCAGCCTGGCTCTTGTTGCCGTTGGCGCGGCGCAAGGCTTCGCGAATCATGTCGTCTTCCCACTGCTCCAGGGTTGTGCCCTCGGGCAGGAAGGAGCCGGAAGACGACGGGTTGCTCTTGGTCTGGCCCGCGTCCAACTGGAAATCGCCGGCATCGAGGACTTTGTTGGCCGTCAGCGCAACCGCCCGCTCAATCGCGTTCTCCAACTGGCGCACGTTGCCCGGCCAGTGATAATCGAGCAGGGTCTTGATGGCAGTGGGCGTCAGTCCGTCAATCGGTCTGTCATTCTCGCGGACAAACCGTTTCAAAAAATGGTTCGCCAGATCAGGAATGTCCTCCTTGTGGTCGCGCAACGGAGGAATGTCGATGGGAACCACGTTGAGGCGATAGTAGAGGTCCTCGCGAAAGGTTCCCTGCTCCAGAGCGGCGCGCAAGTCGCGATTGGTGGCGGCAATCAGACGGACATCAACCTTTAACGTCTTCGTCCCACCAAGCCGCTCGAACTCGCGTTCCTGGAGCACGCGAAGCAGCTTTACCTGCGTGGGCGCAGGGACGTCGCCAATTTCATCGAGAAACATTGTGCCTTTGTCCGCAAGCTCGAATTTACCCGGCTTGCTGGCGAGCGCGCCGGTGAAAGCGCCTTTCTCGAAGCCAAACAATTCGCTTTCAAATAAAGTGTCGGGGATGGCGGTACTGTTGATCTTGATGAACGGCCCGGCATTCCGGCGCGAATGCTGATGGATGGCCCGCGCGATCAAATCTTTGCCCACCCCGCTTTCACCGCCAATCAAGACGGTAGAGTTCGTCGGAGCAACACGCTCCACCAGCGCCAGCACTTCCTGCATCTTCGTGCTACGGGCGATGATGTTCTGATACTGATACCGCTTGCCCAGCGCTTCCTTGAGAGTGCGGTTCTCTTCGCGCACGATCTGGACATCCAGCTCTTTGCGAACCACCAGCTTTATCTCGGCCATACTGAATGGCTTGAGCACGTAGTCGCTGGCGCCGGCCTTCATGGCTTCCACGGCGGTTTCCACCGTGCCATAGGCGGTCATCACAATCACAGGGAGCGTCGCGTTCAGGCGTTTGACTTCCTGAAGAAATTCCAGACCGTTCATCCCGGGTAGCTTTAGGTCAGTAACGACAAGGTCGACCCTTTCTTTCCGCAGGAATTTCAGTCCGGTCTCGGCGTCTTCTACGATCTGGGCATTGTGTCCGTCTTCTCCCAGGCTGATTTCCAGGAGGCGGCGCATGCGTGGTTCATCTTCAACGATGAGAATATTCGCCATAGTCTGACTACTAGTGAGTGTAACTAAATCGGCTCGGCTTGTGCAGCCGCGACGAAACACCTTACCGTTGATTACGCTGATGACGCTGATTGGGCAAATTCGTTTTGAGTGGGTCGTTTCCCAATCATCGATTTGATCAGCGTTATCAGCGTCATCAGCGGTAAGGTTTAATTGTGATCTACATCACAGGGCCCTTCTGTTTGGCTCATTTCTAATCTCCACTTGTACGTGAAAGTTCGCTGCCATAGGATGGTTCTGCCGGAAGTTTCTCCGGTAGGGCCCGAGTTGCAGGAGAAAAGCATGGAAAGTGCTCTGCTGATTCACCGGCTCCACTTTGCCTTCACGGTTACGTTCCACTATTTATTTCCCCAACTCACCATGGGACTGGCGCCGCTGATTGTGGTGTTCAAGACCATGGCCATGCGTACCGGGAATGAAAACTACAATCGCGCCGCACGCTTCTGGGCCAAGATTTTCGGCATCAACTTTCTGATGGGCGTGGTCACGGGCATTCCCATGGAATTCCAGTTCGGGACGAACTGGGCGCAATTCTCGCGCGTTACCGGTGGCGTGATCGGTCAGCCACTGGTGATGGAAGGCGTGTTTGCGTTTTTCCTCGAATCGGCTTTTCTAGGTCTTTTCCTTTACGGCGAAAAACGGATCAGCGCCAAAGCACACTGGTGGTCGGCGTTTCTGCTTTTTCTAGGATCGTGGCTTTCCGGATACTTCATCATCGTCACCGACGCGTGGATGCAGCATCCCGTCGCCTACGAACGCCTGGCCAATGGCGGATTTCAGGTCAACAGCTTCTGGGGACTGCTACTGAATCCCTGGGCCATACTGCAATACGCCCATAATATGAGTGGAGCGATGATCACGGGCGTCTTCGTCATGTCCGGCGTGGGCGCGTACTACATACTCGAGGGAAAGTTTCAGGAATACGGACGCATCTTTCTCCGCGTGGGCGTGATCGCCGGAGTGATCTTCTGCGTCCTGCAAATCTTTCCAACCGGCGATCTGCACGGAAAATACACCGCGAAGTACCAGCCCGTCACGACGGCCGCCATGGAAGGACTCTTCAAGAGCGAGACCGGCGCAGCGATCGTAATCCTCGGACAACCGGATGAAGAGCACCAACGAATTGACAACCCGCTGGTCGTCAACAAGGTTTTGAGTTTCCTGATTTACGGAACAACGGCGGCCGAAGTCAAAGGCCTGAACGAATATCCGAAAGATGTCTGGCCCACAAATATTCCGTTGCTCTATTACAGCTACCACATCATGGCTGGACTGGGGACGATCTTCGTTGGCGTCATGCTGATTGCAGTGCTGTTGTTGTGGCGCAAGAAACTGTATCAGTCGCGCTGGATGCTGTGGATCATCATGCTTTGCCTGCCGCTACCGTACATCGCCAACACAGCGGGCTGGATGACTGCGGAAATTGGCCGGCAGCCGTGGCTCGTCTACGGTCTAATGCGCACAACCGAGGGCTACTCGAAAACCGTACACGCGGGAAATGGTCTCTTTACTCTGATTGGATTCATGGGTCTTTACACCGTGCTGGCAATTCTCTTTCTGTACCTCGTCCATCGGGAAATCGGGCACGGTCCCGAACCCGAGCCCGAGAATGTACACACTCTGGCGAAAGCCGCGTAGGAGGAAATCATGCTGTTGGTCTGGTTCTGGCTGGTTGCAATCATGATCACCGGATACGTGCTCCTCGACGGCTTTGACCTGGGCGCCGGGGTGCTGCATTTGCTGATCGCCAAAACCGACCAGGAACGCCGTACCGTGCTCCGCACCATTGGCCCCGTTTGGGACGGCAATGAAGTCTGGCTCATAGCCGGCGGTGGCACGCTGTACTTTGCCTTTCCCTGGCTCTACGCTTCCGCGTTCAGCGGATTTTACCTGCCGCTGATGATCGTGCTTTGGCTGCTGATTCTGCGCGGCATTGGCATTGAATTGCGCGGGCATATCGATTCGCCGGTGTGGCGCGGATTCTTTGATGGCTGCTTCGCCATCCCCAGCATCTTGCTTACGATTTTCTTTGGCGCGGCGTTGGGCAACGTGATTCGTGGCGTGCCACTGCAGAAAGATGGCTACTTCTTTCTTTCTCTCTGGACCAACTGGCGCGTGGGACCGGAACCGGGGATTCTCGATTGGTACACCGTCATCGCCGGAGTGGTAGCGCTGATTGCGCTCACGATTCATGGCGCCCACTACATTGCTTTGAAGACTTCAGGCGACTTGAGCCTGCGCGCACGCCGCATTGCCGGACTACTCTGGCCCGCGTTGTTGCTCGTGACTCTGCTCAGCTTGTGGGCAACTCTGTCGATTCATCCCAATCTGCTGGACAACTATAAGAGCCACGTTTTTCTATTTGCAATCCCAGTCGGAGTTGCAGCAAGCCTGCTCGCAATGTTTCTATTCCAGCGCCGGAGCAAGGACAAAGCAGCATTTCTGTCTTCATCCATCTACCTGATCTTCATGCTCGTAGGCGCAGCAGCGGCGGTTTATCCAAATCTGTTGGTATCCACGACTGACCCTTCGTTGAATATTACGGTGTACAACGCTGCTACCGGACCGCACTCGCTGTCTGTGGGGCTGGTGTTCTGGGGTTTTGGCATGGCGCTGGCTATTGGATACTTCGTGTTTGTGTACCGTATGTTTCGCGGGAAAGTCAGCGACGGGGAAAGCGCCCACTAAACTGGGTTCAGGTGCGGTACTATTCGGAAATGCCAGACCAGTCGGACATCGGCAATACACCAAAAGCTAGAACTTCTGTTCGGGTCCGCCTGATCACATCATTCGTCGGGGCAACTGTCGTGGTTGGCGGATGGCTGCTATTTCACTACTTGTCAGATCACTGCTGAGCCTGCCGGCGTCGATCAATACTGGCCTAGCTTCTCAAAAATACTACAGATTTGAGTACGCACCTGTTCGTTCGCAACCCGATGGCCCAATCGACAAATTTGAACTGCATGCCCGGCCGGTCCGATATTCCTGCGGATACAAATAAAGCTTTCTCGCAACTGAGACCGGTGCAGTCCATTTCACGGAGGATGATCGAAAAGCAACACTCGCCGATCCCTCACAATAGGGGTCGCTTGCTGCCCGGAGATGGTCTTGCCCTTTACTTTCGCTAATAATTGTTCACAAATCAAAAGCTCCAAGGCGCATCCGTCTGATGTAACTATGTAGCTCCAAGAGGAGAACTTCCATGACCAATTCCAGAATTTCTTTCCTGGCAGTACTGGGCTTTTCCCTGCTGGTCCTGCCACAAATGGCTTTCGCGGCTGACCCGTGCAAGCAGCAACAACAAGACCTTGATCATCAGGTCAACAGCATCAAGCATCGTCAAAGTGATGAACGCAAACAATGCGCGCTGGCGAACGGCGAGGATTCCGCTGTCTGCCAGGACCTGCGTGCTTCAGGCAAAACGGAACTGCGGGGCGCCCGCGATCAGCGAAGTCTTCAGATGTCCGGTTGCCGGACTCGGGGGGCTTCCAGAAACAATTTGGCAAACACTGCTGTACAGCAATCGTTCGTCGGTGACCAACCTTGCGGTGTTAACTCCGCCTATCCCTGCGGACAAGACCACGCTACTAATGTCGACCGCCGCGAACACCACCATCATCACCACCACGGCAAAGACGGTGAAGGTTCCGGCAATAAACAGGCAAACACGTCGTCTGGCGCAAACTCCAAGGCCTCGACGGCAAACAACCAAGGCAAGAGCGGTTCAGGCTCCAGCGGTTCATCGGCACACAACTCGGGCAACCACAACAACGGAAAGGGCTCTGGCGGTAATTCCGGAGGCGGTAGCTACACGCCACCATCCCAGTCCGGCGGCGGATACAGTGGCAGTGGCGGAAACGGCGGTGGCGGCAACTCCGGCGGCGGTGGATACAGCGGCGGTGGCAGTTCCGGCGGTGGCGGCGGATACAGCGGTGGTGGCAGCTCCGGCGGTGGTGGCGGATACAGTGGCGGTGGCAGCTCCGGCAGCAGCGGTGGAGGAGGCGGAAACAGTGGCGGTGGCGGCGCTAGCCAAGGCGGTGGAGCTGCTATACCGAAATAGAGCGGTGGGTGTGTTCGAGCAGGCTCCTGCAGCCTGCTCGAACTTCCCTTGAATCAGGTCCGCTCGTCTATACTGCTCTTCGTGCAGAGTGAAGCCATCCTCACCCGTAAGCCTCCCGAAGCTGACCTGCGTGTGCCCTATGGACAAGACCCTAACCAGTTTATTGACGTGCGTGTTCCCACAGGTAAGGGACCGCATCCGCTGGTTTTTTTCATTCATGGCGGCTACTGGCGCGCTCGCTACGACCTTACGTACGCCGGACATCTCTGCCACACGCTGAAGCAAGCCGGCATTGCAACCTGGAACGTGGAGTATCGTCGCGTAGGCAATCCCGGCGGCGGATGGCCCGGGACATTTGAAGACATTCGCAGCGCCTACAGCGTACTGCATGGGCATAAAGGCGGCGCGATTCCCTACGATCTCAAAAGAATCTGCGTAGCCGGGCACTCCGCCGGTGGGCAGCTGGCTCTGTGTCTGGCAGCGTTTGAAAAGACGGTCACCCGCACATTGTCACTCGCAGGCGTAGTCGATCTACGACGCGCTTGGGATTTGCACCTAAGCAATGACGCCGTAGTCGAATTCCTGGGCGGAACGCCCGACGCTGTACCGGAACACTATCGCGAAGCCTCTCCCACCGACCACACGATTCCTCAGGCACGCCAGATTCTGATTCACGGAACTACAGACAACGCAGTCCCGTACGAAATCAGCAAGACCTACGCGGAGCGAAAAGCCAAGGCCGGTGAAAAAGTGGAGCTGATCACGTTCCCGGAGACTGGACATTTTGAGATTGTCGATCCGGGCTCAGCCGTGTGGAACAAAGTACAAGCGGAGTTCGTCTCGCTGACGAAGTGAGGTTACACCGTTGTTTTAACGCTTCCGTGCTTCACCCCAACCAGGACTGTGATAAGAGACAGCAGTGTTATCGCAGTGATGATAATCAGAGAAGCCACGCAGTAAATACACCATTGTTCGAGCGTAAAGGCTTCTCTGAAGGTCAGATACATTGAAAACTCATGGGCTACCAAAGCCGCCGGTAACAAAAGCTTCCAAAATCGCAAGAACGCCAGCACTCCCAAGAGCAGGTAGCCGGCAATCCCAATCACTGCCACCGGAACGCCGGCAATCACGGCTTGCGGGCTCTTGTTGACTGCGCCGCAATCCCACTTGTCGTTGATGCTGCACGGGGACGCGTCAGTACGATAATGTTCGCGCAAGGCCAGTGAGGCCGCGACGATCCCGAGCACTGCCAGCAAAGCGATGATCCAGCGCACATGCCCTCCTGAGAAAAAACCAACGTCAATCGCAACAGCAACTTTACTTCAACCCGAGCCCCTTGGAAACGAACGCCAATGCTTCTTCCATGTGCGCAGCCACAAATTGCCAGTCATGTCCGCCTGGATAAATATGGGCCTCATGGAGCACGTGACGTTCGGTAAGCAACTTGTCCATTTCGCGCGTACCGGCGTCGAATCCGTAGTCATCGCGATCGCCGCAGTTGAAGTAAATTTTCAGGCCGTGCAGATCGGCGGTGCGCGCGAAGACAAACGGCGTGTTCGCTTTCCAGTACGCTTCGTCCGCGGGACGACCGAAGGCCGGCCCAATGAAAGACATAAGCCCGGCACTGCTGGCACCGTGAGGAAGCTGTTGCAGCAGTGCCGGCATCTGCGCGGCCACGGTCGAGAACATGTGTGGATATTTGAAAGCAAACCGCAACGCTCCATAACCGCCCATGGAAATACCGCCAATGGCGCGTCCGGAGCGGGTACTGACTAAGCGGAATTTCTTCTCCATTTGCGGAATCAAGTCTCGGATAAAAAAGTCTTCATAGCGGACGCGGCCGTCTTGGGAATTGATATAGAAGCTGGCTCGGGCATCGGGAGTGATCACCACCATCTCACCAATCTTTTTTTGCCGCTGCGCCTCTTCGATGAGATTCCAGCCTCCGCTGGAAACGAGAAAACTCTGATCGCCGCCCAGGCCGTGAAGATAATAAAGTGTTGGAAATTTCTTAGTTGGCTGCGCGTCATACCCCGGCGGCAGCAAGGCACAGTACCCGACGGGCGCGGGCATGTATTGGCTTTTTACAGTGCCGCATTCAACTCGTCCCGCGGCAAAAGCCGGAAGCGTGAGGAGTGCGACTACCAGAACCCGAATGCTGTTATTCATGCCGCAGGGCCTGCACGGGATCGAGTTTGGCCGCGCGCGATGCCGGGTACAGTCCGGCCAACAGACTTACCAGAATCGAAAAGCCGATGGCAAACGCAACCAGCCACAATGGCACATACCAGATATCTTGTGACGCAAAGCCCTGGCGCGTAAAGTAGGCATTGACGCCCCAGTTGATCACGCGCCCTATCAACCATCCCATGAGCACGCCCAAACAGCCGCCGAGGAGGCCCATGGATCCGGCTTCCACAAAAAATATTTTCTTCACATCGCCGTCACTCGCTCCAACGGCTTTCATGATGCCGATTTCGCGCCGGCGTTCCAGAATCGCCATGACTAATGTGTTCACGATTCCCAGCGAAGCCACAGCCAACGCCAGGCTGCCGAAAATACCGAGGAAAACGTCAACGATCCTAAACGCGATGGCCAGGCCGCGCGAAGCATCAAGAATGGAGAATGCGTTGTACCCCTGCTTCTTGATCTCGTCCTCTGCTGCGGGAACGCTCCCGCTCTTGGCCATGTGAACAATGAGAGCCAAATACGTCTTCCCTTCATTCTGCCGCATGATGGTGCGCAGATCGCCAGGCTGAATCATGTTGAGCGACTCCGCGAATGCTACGGGCAGAAAGACTGACGTTTGTCCGGTGCGGGGAATCCCACGAACGGGTTCGGACGTCACAATACCCACGATCTTGAGCTTCAACTCTTTGCGGACCACGTTGAAAGAAGCGGCAGCGTCTGGCGGTTGTCCGCTTGCGCCCGGCGCGGGTTGCGACTGCCTCTCCGCATACCGTAGCACCAAATCTTTACCGAGCAGTTTTGCCGCCTGATCGGATGTAAGTTTCACGTCGGTATCGCGAATCTCCGGAAGCCCCAGGAGCTCACGCGCGAAATCCGTCTTTAAGATTGCTTCCGCCGCATTGGGCCCGGAGAAGTATCGCCCCTGGAAATCGTCAAACGCCTCGCTGCTGCGTGAGGATGGCGGCAATCCGCTCAGAACCCCAGTCTGGGGCTCACTGGATGGACCATCACTCAATCGAAACTCAGCGACCGAACCGAGGCTCGGATAGACCTCGATCACCCCGGGCAGCTTTTCGAAACTCTTACGCGCGGCATCATCGAGAGGCTTGGGCGGCGTGAGCGGCGTGGCGTCGGCCCCGGGACGGCGCGGCCGGAAATCCTGACGCGAAGTTACGAAGACCGAATCAAACAGGCTGGACTTCCCGAGCTGCTTGGTCAAAAGACGTTGCAATCCAATACCGAGCGAAAGCATGGCGACCAGAGAGGCGACACCTACGCCAATGCCCAGAGTCGTAAGTGAATTACGCAACATGGCTTCGCGCAGGTTGCGTCCGGAGAGTTCCAGCAGATCGTAAGCTTTCACCGCGCACCTCCGGGAGTGTTGGCGGACTCGCTCAACAACTTTCCATCGCCCAGAAAGATCAGACGATTGGCGTAACGCTCAGCCAGGGCGCGTTCATGCGTAACCATGATCACCGTCATACCGAGTGTGCGGTTCAGGTCGCGGATCAGGTCCATGATCTCCTTGCCGGTTTTGCTGTCCAGATTACCGGTGGGTTCATCGGCCAATAACAGTTTCGGACGATTCACCAGAGCGCGGGCCAGCGCGGCACGCTGCTGCTCACCGCCGGACATTTCGCTGGGCCGGTGCTCCAGGCGTTCGCCCAAACCGACTTGGCGGAGCGCCTCCTGAACGCGGGTCTTCCGCTCCCCACGGTCCACTTCGGCAAAACGCATAGGCAATTCCACGTTTTCCGTCAGCGTCATCGTGGGAACCAGGTTGAAGGACTGGAAGACCATCCCCACGGTGTGGCGCCGATACAGTGCCAGTTGTTCGCGTTTGAGCGCGGCCAGATTTAGACCTTCAACCACGATGGCGCCGGAGGTTGCATGGTCGAGTCCAGCAATCAAATTCATTAAGGTCGATTTGCCGGAGCCGGACGCGCCGAGCAACGCAGCGAACTCTCCCTTTTTTACGGAGAGCGTAACACCATCTACTGCGCGAATGATGGATTGACCCAGCTTGTAATGGCGGACAAGAGATTCCGCGCGAACTGCTTCAGTGCCGTTGAGAGCCAATGATGGTTTCCTTGGGTGCTGATCTGATGGTACTACGCGCGCGCTGAAAACGTCATCCGGCCGCGTGGCTAATGCTCAAGTAATCGCGCCTCCATTTTTCCGTCCGGTGGGCTCTTCGGTCGAGGCATTTTCGCTGGATCGATTCTCCAAAGATCGCCCTTGCCATGGTCTGACACCCACACCGACCCGAAAGCGAAACGAACGGCATCAGCACCTTTGTAGTTACCGTACTGATCAATGACTTTGTTCGTTTTGGGATCGATTCGGGTGAGAGGAGTGCCACCGGCAGCTACCCATATGTAGCCGCCGCCGTAAGCGATGTCGCCACCGGCGCCTGGGACTTTGACTTGAATCGTCGCAATGACTTTGTTCTGCGCGGGATCAATGCGCGAAACGCTACCGTCCGATTGGCTCAGTACCCAGACAGAACCGTCGCCGATCGTGGTAAAACGCGGTGTGTCCGGAACGCTGATTTTGGCGATGATCTCGCGCGTGATTGGATTGACGCGATAAATTCTGCCTTCGCCGGAACTGGTGACCCAGATCGAACCAAACGCCGCGACGACCACCGCCGAGTCTGCGCCGACTGCAACTTTTCCTCTAATTCGTCCCTGCGGACTCATTTGGAGCAGAGTACCAGCGTGTCCATCTTCATTGCTGACGAACCAGACAAACCCCTCGCGCACGGCGATGCTCCCTTCACCGTGCGACGCGATATTAACTGGAACCGTCAGGTCCACCTTGTTGGTGGAGGGGTTCATCCGCGTCAGCGTCTGGCTCTTGCAGTTCAACACCCAGGCGCGCGTCGCGCCGATTCCGATTCCGTAGCATGGCTCTTTGTCCACGCGTATCCGCGCTTTCACGGTATTGTTCAGCGGATTGATGCGCACGATCTCGTTGAGCTTGGGGACGGACACCCACATCGAGCCAAAACCACTGGCCAGCCAATCGGGATCGCCGCCAATATGGATCTTGGCCGTGACAGGAAGCGTTGCAGCATCGAGCCGGACAAATGCTGTTGAATCGGAAGCCGATCGCGCGGCGCCTTGAATTACGGAAAACGCGGTGAGAACTGCCGCAAGGCGAACAAATGATTTTCTAATCAACATAAGTTCTCAGTTCTGACTGAGCACGACCACGACCATAGTAAATCACTGCTGTGCGACGGCGGGTTAGTGTAGAGTTCACGCAGCATGAGTCCGGTCACTCACTTCTTTACCGGCTGGATACTGGCCAACGTCACGCCGCTGACCCGGCGTGAGAAAGCCGCGGTGGTGTGCGCTGCTGTTGTACCCGATTTGGATGGTCTTGGCGCCATCCCGGAGATTCTTACCAGAAATTCCGCGCATCCTCTGCGCTGGTTTTCTGATTACCACCACTCGCTGCATACG